>NZ_JAXHDE010000009.1:0-123531 GCF_037072005.1 Pseudogracilibacillus sp. SO10305
TATAAAACAATCACCCTTTTTATTTTCATTTAAAATAAAAAGGGTATTTTTATATAATATTAATCAAAAACGATGTCGGTCTATCGACTTTTTTCTATGTATATTCTCCATCATTTGAGCAACAATAAACATATCGATTTTGAAATGAGGGTTTAAACATGGACAATATGTGGCCGATGTTTTATGAAACAATATTCGGTATTTTTGCTTTATACGTTTTAACAAGAGTGCTTGGAAAAACACAAATCTCCCAATTAACCGCATTCGATTTTATTGCAGCTATCGTCCTCGGTGAATTAGTCGGTAACGCGCTATTCGATAAGAAAACAGGGCTATTAGATATTGGATTTGTTATTTTATTATGGGGTGTTATTTTATACTCCATAGAAATGGTAACACAAAAATTTAAACGTTCACGCTTTTTATTGGAAGGTAAACCTGCTATTTTGATTCATGAAGGAAATTTAGTTTATGAAGAATTAAGAAAGAATAAAATGGATTTAAATGAAGTATTACAGTTGCTGCGTATGAAAGATATCTTCTCCTTACAAGAAGTGTATTATGCGATATTAGAAACGAATGGAGAGCTATCTGTCCTAAGAAAAGCCGAATATGAATCTCCAACAAAACAAGATTTACAATTACCATTACAACAAACATTTGTTGCGACACCGGTAATTATGGATGGTGAGATTATTTATGACAATTTAAAGGAAATCGATATGACAGAGGAACAATTACAACGATCATTAGATCAACAACATCAAATAGGCAAAATTAAAGATGTTTTTTATGCTGAATTTGTTCCTGGCCAACCTTTATTTCTCCTCCCATATCATAAAATAAAACATAAAGATTACATGAAAAAAGTGTAAAGGAATGAAGTTTATCCTTTACACTTTTTAATTATACGAATTCATTTAATATGCCACCTTTTCCAGTTAACAAGAAACGCTCTGCTTCATTTACATTTAAAGAGCGTTTTTTTACGTGAAGTTTCCTTTTCTTCTTTAATTTATATATATGTTTATGCCGATCATACGGATAGTCTTCTTTTATTTCATGAAAAACAGCTTTATACGAGCGATACACATGATGTGGACTATCCTTACTCTTTTCCATTCTTCTTGCATATTGCTGATACGTATAATGTGTGTATGGAATGATGTAGCCCATCTTCTTATCCTCCTCTATTTTTTTATACCCGATAATTTTATGTTCTAAACATGATATCAGAATATTTAGATAAATACAATTACACAGATGCATAGTTGTATGCCTACACAATGAACACTCCTTTACATAAAGTAATATCGAACACCTATAGCAAGGAAGAAAGGAGAATAAATATGAGTTGTGGAAAAGAAATGCATACTGGAAGTTGCGTTTGTAACGTATTAAAAGAAATTGCCCGTGCCCAAAAGGATATTACAGAATTCCATTGTGATACTAGTTGTGAAAAATCAATTAATGATTTATTAGGGGATACAGAGGTACGTAATAATTTAGATACAGTCCCTTTCATTTTATATTGTGATAGTGGCTGTAAACCATTTAAAGGATATGGTGCACATCCTCGTAATATTAGTAAAATTGTTTCTAGTTACTTTTTCCGAGTCAAAAGTGTCACAAACGATTGCTGTGCAGTCATTGAATTATTAAGAGATCCAGGAGATAATAATTTCCATCCGAAAGATCCTGCAGATCAACAAACGAAACATTTACGTGCAACAGGAATTTGTATGACAATCGATGCTAAATGCTTCTGTCATATCACTTGTTTACCAGCAATTAATGCTTGTTCTTAACATGTAGGGACCTGGGACGTTAAGGAATTGTGAAGGAAACTTTACGTCCCGTCCCTTCTTTTTAGATTTGAATAATTTGCACATGTTCCAATTTATCTTTAGAAATATTTCTTTTCGCATTATATTCATCTAAGATAATTAACTCCGTTTCTTTTTTTTCTATTATTTCTCCACGAATTTTTTCATCTTGTACTGTCAATTCGTATGTGATATTTCCGAGTAATGTTGGAAAATTCCATGTTTCATTATTTTTGCTTTCCTTTTCTCCTAAATAAAACGTCTCTTGCATCGGTCGTTTGGAGAAAGGTATTTCTGGTTGTTCAATATACATAAATGGTTTTTTCACTTTCAAAACCTCCATCTCATTTCTTTGTAAAACCATTATATGTGCCCACACACTTTTAGTGCATAAATAATTTAAATGACTCTACATATGTCCTGGTCGTAAGTTCATGAATATTTCCTCCTCTAACACAGTTTTTGAGCCGAAAAAAGCTGAAAAGTGTTTGACACTTTTCAGCTTTTTGTTACGAAACTAACATTCCCATAAATGCAGTTGCCATTCCAAAATAAATGATCACAGATGTTACGTCATTTAATGTCGTAATAAATGGACCAGAAGCAACTGCTGGGTCAATATTAAATTTTTCCATAATTAATGGAATAAGTGCACCTGAAATAGTTGCAACTGTTAAGGTTGCTAAAATGGCGATCCCTACTAACAATCCAAGAAAAAGATTGCCTTTCCATACGTAAATAACTCCGATAATAATAATTCCACATGTTCCACCAACGAGCAGTCCTGTCGTCATTTCCCGTAATAGAAGTTTCAATTTATTATCTTTGCCGTACGTTCCAACAGCTAATCCACGAACTGCAACTGCTAAAGATTGTGTTCCGGCATTCCCTGCCATCCCTGCAATTAACGGAATAAAAATTGCTACAACAGGAACTGCTTCAAGTGTTTCTTCAAAACTGTCAATCAAACTTGCTGTAACCATCCCTAAGAATAGTAAAATAATGAGCCAAGGTAAACGCATTTTTGCCGCTTGTGTTGGCGAGGAATCTTTCGTATCAATATCGACAACTGCCGCAAACTTAGAATAGTCGTCACTCGCTTCTTCATCCATAACGTCTAAAATATCGTCTACTGTAATAATTCCTAGTAAATGATTTTGAAAATCGACAACTGGTACAGCTAGGAAGTCATAATCACGCATCATCCGCGCAATTTCTTCTTGGTCTCGACCAACTTTTACAGATACAACATTTTCGTTCATGACATTTTCTAATAATTCATTTTCATCTGCAACGATTAAATCTCTTAGTGAAACGACACCCGCAAGACGCTTACTCTCATCTAAAACATACGTATAATAAATTGTTTCCGCATCTGGTGCTTTCACTTTCATTTCTTTCATCGTTTCTTTGACGGTTTGAGTTTTTATAAAAGCAATATATTCTGTCGTCATAATACTTCCCGCTGTTTTTTCTTCATAATGAAGAAGTGCTTTAATTTCTTCAGCAGGCTGTTTTTCCATAATCGCTAAAAAGCTTGCGACTTCATCTTTCGTTAATTCCTTTAAAATGTCTACCGCATCATCTGCAGCTAGTTCTGCAATAACCATTGTCGCAAATTGCGGATCCATTTCTGTAATAAATTTCTCCGTCTCTTCTAGCTCGATATATTCCATAATTTCCGCCATTTCTTTTGGCGATAGGAAATGATACACCCTCATTCGATTGTCCTTCTCTTGTTCACGATAGAACATCGCTTGTTCATATGGGTGTAGTTCTAAAAATAAATCTCTGAAATCAGCTGTTTCTTCAGCTTGGAGTAGTTGTAATAACTCCTCCGCATGTAATTCAGCTTTTTCTTGTATATCTACCATGTTCGTCACCAACTTTCTGCATAATATTAAGTTAGGTGAATGACAACAGTTATACATTATTTTGTGATTTTGTTCGAAAAAACGAAAGAACACCTATACGAAGAAGGTGTTCTGTAAATTATTTCATCTATAAAAACACAAAATAACGAACGAAGCCTCCATCGTGGAGTTTTAGCACTATATGGCTTGGATTTTTCCCACTGCATTAGATACTACCTTATGTCGATAGTCTCTGTTAACCCATTGGTGTCTCTCGACATTTCTGGGTAGCAGCTTACATCCATATAGGAGCCTCACCTAACGAGGATAGATATTTACAATGTTAAATTCCAAATATAATCGTAACATATGCATATAATTTGTCAAACACTTTTTTCATAAAGTTTCCCTATATCATTTGGAAAATCAATTTTAAATTGCATTTCCTCTTTCGTAGTAGGATGAATAAAGCTAATTTCATCACAGTGTAATGCTTGTCTCTTTATTAAATCACGATTACCACCATATAGATCATCGCCGAGTAACGGATGGCCTATATGAGAAAAATGCACCCTTATTTGATGTGTTCTCCCTGTTTCTAATTGTGCTTTTACGAAAGTATATGAATCAAATTGTTTCATTAATTCAAAATGTGTCACCGCATATTGCCCTTTTTCAGTTACCACTCTTTCCATTAACGATGTTTCTTTTCTCCCGATAGGTGCATTAATACTACCTGATACTTGTTTTAGCCTACCCGAAACTACCGCTACATATGTACGAGATATAGCATTTTTTCGTTGTAATATTGCCAGTTGTGAATGACTATAGGCATGTTTTGCAACTAACACGAGACCAGACGTATCTTTATCAAGCCTTGTTACGATATGGACCGTTGCATCTATCCCTTGTTGTTTATAATAATACAACAATCCATTCGCAATGGTATTAGTTGGATGGATTTTAGAAGGGATTGTTGGCATACCGGCTTCCTTACATAAAACTATGATGTCATCATCTTCATATAAAATTTGTAATGGTATTTTTTCTGCTACCATCGTTTCGCTTTTTTCGACTGGTAAAATAATCTCCACTACATCTCCTTGGCATAATACATATCGTACAGTTTCTAAGGAGCCATTTACTAATATTTTACCTCTTTTCGCACGTTTTATAAGCCTAGTCGAAAGTGTAACAACTTCTTCTAAATAAGTACGTAATAATATGCCATCGTATTGTTTTTCAATTTCCCATTTCAAGCTAATTCATCCTAATCAAATGTTTTAATTTCCGTAACGAATGAATCACGCACACGATTCCAGAACGGGAATGGACGATAACGAACAAAGCGCACACGCTCTTTTGCTACACGACATTGAATCGATCGTACATTTGAGTATGACTCTGTTAAATGATCAATTGCAATAATGAAACTATTTTTTTGTAATGGTTTCAATAAAATGGTATGGTGCTTCGGCAAAATAAGTGGTGAACCAATTGTTCGGAACACTCGATTGTTAATCGACGCAATTTCTGCCACTTGAATCGCTTCTAATGACGGGTGTAAAATTGCTCCTCCCAATGCTTTATTATATGCCGTACTTCCAGATGGGGTTGAAATACATAGTCCATCCCCTCTAAACGTTTCAAAATGTTCCCCACGAATTTGAACATCAAACACAACGGAACCTTCCACTGTTTTAATCGTCGTTTCATTTAATGCTAAAATACGATGTGGTTTTTCTTCGCCTTCAAATCGAATAATCACTTCTAATAATGGATATTCCACGACATGGAATGGTGTTTTTGCTATTTCAATTACTAATTTTTCAATTTCTTCTGATGTCCAGTCAGTATAGAACCCTAAATGTCCTGTATGTACGCCTAAAAACGCTGTCGTCTCAAGTTTATCTACGTAACGACGAAATGCCTCTAAAAAGGTTCCGTCTCCACCAATTGAGATGACTAAATCAGGTGATTCTTCATTATACGTTAAATCAAAATCGATTAAATATTGTTTCATTTTTGCTGTAATTTTATTAGAACGTTCGTCTCCACGAGATACAATTGCAAACTTCATGAGCGTAGCCCCCTTCAGTGTCAAGTTCAAATAATTGTCAATTCTATATTATCATACTATTTCTATCTAACCTATCATTTCTATGTAATTCTTTTCATTGCCTAATATTTTTGTCATAATACATATAAGTATAAGATGGAAGGTGACAACATGACCCAGGAAATTGAAATAGAATTTAAAACGGTGTTAGAAAAGACTGCATTTGACACATTATTGAATGCTCTCCCTTTTTCAGCGAATGCGATTGAGCAAACAAATTATTATTTTGAAACGAATGATTTTGCATTGAAAAAACAAGGTAGTGCCATTCGTATTCGTAAAAAGTATGATGAGTATGTCATTACATTAAAGCAGCCACATGAACAAGGCATATTAGAAACACACGAACGAATTAATAGTGATACATTTATGAATTGGATCGATGGAAAGCCTGTTGCAACTGGCCAATTAAAAGACCAACTAACGGCATTACAAGTCCGTCTTGAAGATTTAATATACCACGGATATTTAACAACTTTCCGCCGTACATTTACTGAAAATGAACTTGAATATGTTTTAGATGAAAGTCATTATAATGGAATCGTGGACTATGAGTTAGAATTAGAAGCAGTATCTTTTACTGATGGAGAAAAAGCTTTTGATGCATTATTAGGTCAATATCATATACAAAAAAAAGCCCCCATTACAAAAATTGAACGTTTTTTTAAAAGCTTACCATCTTTCATGACTAACGATATTGATGAAAGATAGGTTTTGTAATGGCATGATTTAACAATACATAGCACCGCCTTTTACCACAGTAACCTAAAATTATTTATTGCTACGTGATGGAAAATTATGTACACATATCCTATGAATCATGACATACATTGTTCATAGGGGGCGATGTTTAAATGAAACAAATTGTGCCACTTCTCCTTTTATGTTGTTGTATCATACTCATTATCGTTAATTTTTTATCGTTTTTAGGTGTTTTTCCACCTATCATAACATTGCCACTTCTATTTATCGCTATTTATTTAACACTTCTTGCCTTTCTCCCGACTACAACAACTAAACACACATTTATGCGAACAAGAAAAAGATAAAGAAAAAGAAAAAACTGCTATCGTCCAAATCGACTGTAGCAGTTTTTTACATTTCTATTTATCTGAAATCTCTTGTTTCTTCCATAAATCTTGATGCGATTGCATAACCAATTAAAGATGCGAACACAACAGCGAGTACGTTAAAGAAATTTTTCATTTTTACATTCCTCCTATGTTCTTTCAAAAATTAAAACGGACGAAACTTACCTTTTTTAAGTAAAGTTTTTGTTCCACCTAATAAGAAAACAGAACGGTTGTCAACTACTTTTTTCATAGCTGCAGCTGCTTTTCCTTTTAAAGGTTTTCCATCAAACACACTACCGATACCGTCCGTTACGCCTAATGATGCAACTGTTCCACGGTCATGGAATACGAAATCTTCTAATGGACCACCATGCACTAAAGATTTTACGTTTCTAGCACATATATCTGCATGTTGCATAGCTGCTTGTGCAGTTGGTGGGAATGGGCGACCAGCCTCTTCATCCATTACCCAAGCACAGTCTCCTAATACGAACACATTGTCAAAACCTGGTGCACGTAAATCACTATTTACTGTCACTTTTCCACGTGTTAATTCGAATCCAGATTCTCCTAAAACAGAACTTCCAGTTACTCCGCCAGTCCATACAATTGTTCCAGCTTTAATTTCTTCGTTATCGTCACCAACGATAAAGCTATCTTCTGTACATTCGTTAATCGCTGTACCTAAGCGGAATTCTACTCCACGATCTGCTAATGATTTCTTCGCATATTCTACTAAATCTTTATCGAACATCGGTAAAATAGACGGCATTGCTTCCACATTAATGATACGTACTTTGCGGCGATCGATATCATATTTCTTGCATAATTGAGGTACACGCTCTGCAAGCTCACCAACAAACTCGATTCCAGTAAATCCAGCTCCTCCAACTAAAATCGTTAAGTCAGACTCTTTGCTTTCTGGATTATTATTATATTGAGCAAATTTTAATTCAATATGTTCACGGATTAAACGGCTTGATTCAATATCAACAATCGAAAATGCATTTTCAGCCATTCCTTTAATACCAAATGTGTTCGTTTCGAAACCTAAAGCGAATACTAAATAATCATATGTAAGTTCGCCATTTTCTAATACAACACGTTGGTTTTCCGTATCAACTTTTTCTACTAAATCATAAATTAAACGTACACGGTTAGGATTAATGACATCACTAATCATAAAACGCGCCTGGTTAGGATTTATCGTTCCTGCTGCCACCTCGTGTAACCATGTTGACTCATAATGATAATTATGTTTGTTTACTAAAATGATATCTGCTTCTTCTGGTGTGAACAGTTTTGTTAATTCTTTTGTAGTTTTTAATCCTGCATAACCTGCTCCAAGCACTACAATTTTTGGTTTGCTATTCATTTATTACTCCACCTTCCATTTATTGTTTTGACATATAGCAATTTTTTATTCATATACGTACATTCAATCGTGAATTGTTGAACAATGTATATTATTATACCAGTATCGGTCGAGAAAAAAAATCAATTTCCTACCATTTCTTATTTTTTATACTGGTCGAACAGTTATTTCATTTACATTCACATAAGATGGTTGGGATATAGCATAATAGATTGCGTTCGCTATGTCCGACGGCTCTAATGGCTTACGTTTTAATTCATATCCATCAATCAACCTCGTTTCCACCATTCCAGGGGAAATATTCGTTACACGTACCCCACTATGTGCAAGTTCTTTTTCTAAACCAACAGTGATTGCACGAACAGCAAATTTTGTTGCACTATATACCGTACTATTTTTTGTCACTTCTTGTCCAGATACAGAAGATAAATTAATAATATGTCCTTGTTTCCGAGCGACCATACTATTTATGACTTCTTGCGTTGTGTATAATATTCCTTTCACATTCACATCAATCATATCTTCCCAAGCTTCCACATTTCCGTCTGTTACTTTTGCACTTAACATAAGTCCCGCATTATTGACGAGTATATCGATATCACCAAAGGCCTCCATTGCCTTTTGAATCATTTGTTTCACACTGTTTGGATTACTTACATCCGTTTCAATTGCTAAAGCTTTTCCTGGTCCTTGGTCATTCAACACTTTTTCTAACTGTTGTAATGTTTCAAACGATCGTGCCGCAAGTACAACTTGAAAACCTTCTTGCACAAATTTTGTTGCAATGGCCTTTCCAATTCCACTACTTGCTCCAGTTACAACGACAGTTTTTAAATTCATTTGCTATTCCACCTTTATGAACTATCTATAATATATTGTAAACGAAAAACTACGGTTCTATCAATTGAAAACACGATTAATTTCATCATCTTTTACATGAATCAGTAGTTGGCGATCAAAGAAATATAAATAACTCGCCTTTATCTCTTCTTGTAAAATATCGCTAATTGCCCGTTCATATAATAATACTTGAGTTTTGTAACGGTTCTTTAACATCGAAATCGTTTGTTCCGTTACTTCTTCATCGGTGATAGTGTCTGTTTTATAGTCTAATATAATAAGTCCTTCCGGTGTCCGAATGATACAATCTACAACCCCTTGCAACATGACTTGTTCTTCTTGTTCACTTTTCCAATCTGGATACACTTCTGAGGCTTGCAATGCATAAGTAAATGGAACTTCTCGTTGTAATGTCGCTTCGTTTTCAATCATCGTTTCTGCAATTTTTGTCTGGAAAAATTGCTCGATCATTTCAATTGAAATGACATTTGCTTCTTCTTCGGTTAATTTTTCTTCATGGACAAGGTCATCGATAAATGATGCAATTTCATCCCGTGTCAGCTGCTTCGTAAACGGAATATGTTGCAACACTGTATGCATCGCAGTTCCAATCTCAGCTCTCGTTAATGTTTCTTCTTTCTGTAAAAAATTCGGTCGTTTCACTAATGGTGCCCTGAATGGTTGTAATAACCTTTGATCACTATACATATCAGCTGTTTCTTGGCGACGTTTAATTTCTGACACACTTTGCTTCGCACGGTGCATTGCCGCCTCTTCATGTGCATATGTAAACGTCAATTTATCTTCGACGTCTTCAGCAAAAAGGGATGCAACATTCGGTATTTCCTTCCACTGTTGAATAGCTTCTTTTAATGTCTCCACGGAAACGACTTCTGTTTCTTCCATATTTAATAATTCATTCGCATCAATTATTTGGACATCCCACTTAGATTTATCTTTAAACATATCAAAGTCTTCATTAACGACCATTTCTTCCCCACGCAAAGCGGCACCATGTTCATGACGAATAACCGCCGGTGCAACCCAATCTAAATAAGACATCGCCTTTTTGCGTAACTGATTCGGTAAAATCCATTCAGGTTGTTCTACAACATTACTCCACTTTTGTGCCTTTTTCTCAAATGATGCAACATTACCTATGAGTACTAATTTTTCCTTTGCTCTAGTCATCGCAACATATAAAACACGCATTTGTTCTGCTAATAACTTACGACGTGAAGCTTCTTTTAATGCAATATAATACAATGTCGGATATGTAATTCGCTTCACTGGATCAATAAACTTCGTTGCAAATCCATAGTCTTTATCTAAAATATATTTATAACGGATATCACTTAAATTAAATTGTGTATCCATCCCTCCAACAATGACGACAGGAAATTCTAACCCTTTACTCTTATGAATGGTCATGATACGAACAACATCTTCTTGCTCACTTAATGCACGAGCTTCCCCTAAATCTTTATTTTGTTCTTCCATTCTTTCAATAAAACGTAAAAAACGGAATAACCCACGGAAAGATGTAGCCTCATATGACTTTGCTCGATCATATAATGCACGTAAATTAGCTTGTCGTTGCCTTCCACCCGGTATACCACCGACAAAATCGTAATAACCTGTCACTCCAAAAATATGCCAAATCAAATCGGATAGGCCGTTTTCTTTCGCATACACCCGAAGTGCTTCTAACAACTGTAAAAACTGTCGCACTCGTTTACTTAATTCATCTGACTTTTTACTATATGTTTGTAACGAATCAAAATATGTTCCTTTTTGATTTTCTAACCGTATCGTCGTTAACTCATCTTCCTCTAATCCAACAATCGGGGAACGTAATATAGATACAAGTGGGATATCTTGATAAGGATTATCAATTATTTTTAACATATTGACCATAATTTGAATTTCAATCGCTTCAAAATACCCAGCTTTTAGCTCCGCGTGAACAGGAATACCTTGTTTCTTAAATTCGTCCACAATAATCGGAGCATTCGTTAAGGAACGTAGTAATATAACAATATCTCGATACTGAATTGGACGCTTTTGGTTCGTCTTTTTATCTACTACTTCAAACGGTTCACTATCTTTTTTACCAATCCACGTTTTAATCTTTTCCGCATACAATCTTGCTTCTAGTCGCCAAGCTTCTAAATCTTCTACATTTTCTCCCTCATGTTGTCGTTCTTCTGATGTTCCACGATCAACAATGAGCAATTCTGTTTCCGCTTCTTTTAAAGGAACTTCTTCATATGACAAATTTCCATACACTAAAGAAGCTTTATCATCATATTCAATTTCTCCTAAAGATTCATCTAAAATTTGTTTAAAAACAAAGTTTGTACTCGTTAATACTTCTTCTCGACTTCGGAAGTTTTTCGCTAAATCTATACGTAATCCAGCCGTTTCATCTTCCTCATATTTTTTATATTTATCGATAAACAACGTAGGTTCCGCATGACGAAAACGATAAATACTTTGCTTTACATCGCCTACCATAAACATGTTTCCACCATTTTCTTCATCACTTACGACACGTAATATCGTTTCTTGTACAAGGTTAATGTCTTGATATTCATCTACGAGCACTTCTTTAAATTGCTTTTGGAACTGCAATGCTACATCCGATGGAACGACATTTGTTCCATCCATTTTTTCGGTTAAAATCGCTAAACAAAAATGCTCTAAATCTGAGAAATCAACAATTGCTTTTTCTTTTTTTATTGCCGTAAATCGTTCACTAAATTGTAGAACAAGAGAGACAAGCTCCTCCATTGCTGGATATAATCGCCTCATATCTTCCATATGTCCTGCTAAATTTCGATTAAACCATTCTTTCTTTAAGTCATTCCATGCTTCCCGATATTTTTTGCGTATTGCTTGTACAAGTGCTTTTTTGTCCTCGTTGCATTCCATTTTTTTCCTTGATAAATTAGCAAATGTTTCAGACTGGGCAAAAGACTGTACTTCATCCCAACTAAGACATTTTTCAATTACTTGTTGAAAGAAGGTAATATCGCTCTCTAAAGCATCAACATACGTGTATGGTCCATCACTTTCGCGTGCAATTTGGAGTGCCCGCTCCGCTTCTTTCATGAATGATTGTGCTGTTTCCATCACTTCTTCTTTCAAAATTTGTAACCAAGTTATTGAATTTTCGTCGATATCTGTCGCCACATCATATGTCGCACAAACAGCTCGAAGCCATTTTTCTGGTTGTGGATGTTGCATGGCAAAAGTATACAATTTTAAAATAAGTTGTTCTACCTCAATGTCACTACGATCACTAGAGAACATATCGATAACACGATAAAATGCATCCACCTCTTCGGTATTTTGTCCATATGCTTCTTCAAACATTTCTTCTATAACTTCTTGCTTAATTAATTCCATTTCCATCTCATCTGCAATTCGAAAGGATGGATCCACGTCAATCATATATGCATATTGACGAACAATTTGCGTACAAAAGGAGTGTAATGTCGAAATAGATGCACGTTGTAACAACGATAATTGTTTTTTTAAATGGTATGAGGTCGGATCCCCTGCAATCGTTTTTTCTAAGGCAGCTCCAATACGATTACGCATCTCTTCTGCAGCTGCATTCGTAAATGTCGCAACTAAAATTTCATCGATATGTAATGGATCTGTTTCATCGATCAATTTTTGAATAATCCGTTCTACTAATACAGCCGTTTTCCCCGATCCAGCTGCAGCAGCAACAAGAATATTAGAACCTTTACGATCGATTGCCGCTTGTTGTTCTTTCGTCCAAGTAACCATTTTATTCCTCCTTTTCATTTTGTTGCATCTGTAAGATAATTTCCTCGTCGTGCATCGGTGTCAACGTACGGAAATTGTTTTCTTTTAAAATTGGATCAAACTGACAAATGGATTTGAACGAACAAAATGTACATGCATGCTGATTTTTATGTTCGTATGGATTTAACAAAACTTCTCCAGATGTAATGCGAATACCTGCATCACGAATCAATGAATAGATATGAGACTGCAGTAGTGTAAAGGTTTCTTCATTCGCAACACTTGATTTTGAATATAGACCATCTTTCTTAAAACCAACTGGAATAATGTCACTCCAACCAGTTGATGTAAATTGGTCCATTTCCCGTGCGACCGCATCATTATTCGATACATACCCTTTCATCTTGTATTGCTTAAACAGCTCATCTGCAATTTTTTCATCCTCTAAATTTCCTTCTGTTTGTAACATCGCATCATGAACATGGAAATATAAAACACCACCAGGGGAAGCTTTCATTCCTAACCATTGTTCAGCCTGTGATAACACGACATGTAAATAAGTCAGCATCTGTAATGCCAATCCATAATATACATCGAATAAGTCTAGCTTTCGATCACTTGATTTATAATCAATAATTCGTAAATATAATTGTTCGTTTATTTTAGCTTGATCTACCCTATCAATTCGGCCACGTAATTGTAATGTGTAGCCATTAGAAAGCGGAATCGTTAATGGCGCTAATTGTTGTCTTTCCCCAAATGCTAATTCTACCCCGACAGGTGAAAAACCACTCGCTCGAGCTTGTTCACTTAAAATATATGTTGCCCTTGCAACGACATCGCGTAATTTTTGAGTCATATATTTATAACGATTCGAACTTGTTAAAATCTGATGTTGCAATAATGGCGCCAAATGATGAATAGACTCATCTGCATACCGTTCTGCTTCTTCTCGCGTTATTTTCCCGAAGTCCTTTCCTTCTCGTTGCACCCATTCCGTAATCGTTTTTAATGCTTCATGGAACAGTTGCCCGATATCCGGTGCTTCTAGTTTATATGTACGACGTTCAGAAACATCTAAACTATATTGTATAAAATGTTGGTAAGAACAGCGATACATCATTTCTAATCGCGAGACACTCGTATGAACATTTTTATCGTATAATTTTTGAACTGTTTTCTTCGCTAATGGTTTCGGCTTATTTTCATAATATAAACTTTGTAACACATTATATGTCACACTATGTTTCTCTTCATTTCGAATATACCAATTTAAAACATTCCACCATGTATCTTGCATGGAGTAGCCACGTAAGTAACGTGACAATTGTACCGTTAAAGGGGCACGCGTCATTTCTTTCGTCGTAATAAATCTCTTCGCATCTGATAGTTCATCTGGTTCCATTAATAATTCTGTTTGAATAGACGGAAAGAACTGTTTCATACGCTCGATAAGTGGTGATGGTGTTTTAGTTTTTCCATCACTATCTGCAATGACATAACTTAATGATAAATAATCGGTCGCTTTTGTACATGCTAAATACATATAAAACGTATCATCTAATAAAACACGACGATTACTCTCAGCTAATTTCATACCAAACTGTTTTAAAAACTCACGCTCTTGTTCATTGATCATTCCGTCTACAGCTGGTTTCATCGGCCATACACCTTCATTTACACCTAAAAGAAAAGCGCATTTTTTATCTTCCATACGTGAATGGTCAATCGACCCAACGATAATATGGTCCATCGTCGGTGGAACATGAGCAAATTCTAAAGACTCAATTCCAGCTTCTAACACTCTATGAAAACTCGATACATCCATTTTTTCATTTCCGACTAATTCGACAAACTCGTCCAATAATTGCATAAAACCATTCCAAACTTGCTCTTCTTCCCGACCTTTTTCAATTTTGCCTTCTAAGTCAAAAGCCTCTCTAGCACGTTCTAACTGTGTCGGAATTTGCAATTTCTCTAATAACGCGTAGATTTCTGTACATTTTTCTTCAATTGTTTCTGCACGGCGAATTGCATCATCAAAGCTAAATAATGCTTGCACAACTTGATTGCGATATGCGTTAATTTCAATTTGGAATTGTATATCTTTATCTGTTTTTTTAGCCTTATCCATGCCATAAAAACGACGATATTCCCATGGTTTTTCTTGGGTCCATTGTCTCTTTTGTCGTATCCCATATTCTAAACAATAATTTTCTAACTGATCAATCGCATCTTCTGTTAATGGATATTCTTCATCTGTCGGCTCAATGAACCCAGTCTTTAAAAGACGAAATATCGCATCATAACGCCAATTCGTTTGTACAACATCAAATAAAGAACGAATAAATTCAATAAATGGATGATTTAACATCGTTCGTTTTTCATCAATGAAGAAAGGTATATTAAAATCTGTAAATAATGTTTGAATTAAATCATTGTATGTATCTGATTCCCGGTGAAAAATAACGATATCACGGTAACGGTATTTTTCATCACGGACAAGACGAAGAATCTCTTGTATCATACCTTCTACTTCTGCTCGAGGATGCACCGCTTCACGCAGACGAATTGGGCTTTCTTCTTCTACGTGCAATGCTGGTGCAGGGCGGTCATCAAAACATTGTTCCAAATGATACATATATGGACGCTTTTGAAAAATCCCCTGTTCATGAGATAACACAATCGGAGCATTCATTTTTATAGATTCTTCTTGAGCTAATTGTGATAGATGATGATATGTTTCTACCGTTTGATAAAATAAATCTAGTTCATCTATTTGTTCATGAATGGATCCCTCATCGACGGTTAAGGCAATCGTTACTTCATCACACACATGCAATAATTGACGAATAATTTCTAATTCTTTTGGTGAAAAGCGGAAGAAACCATTTATATAAATTCGTGCACCACGTAAAGATGGAGTTTGCTCAATTTTATCTGCTAACATTTGTAAACGGTCTTCACCATCGATATATTTTTGTTGCAACAATGCTTGTAACTGTGCATAAATAAAATGAATATCTGTTAGTTTATTTGTTAATGCTTCATTTTGTGTTGTAAACGCTATTTGCTCATATAACATTTCTGGTGTAATACAATGTCGTTTTAATTCCGTAATCATTCCTTCTAACTCTTGAATAAACCCATGTTTATCAACCGCTTTTTGAAACATTAAAAATTGTTCTGTACGGTCCTCAATAATTTTTCGTAACATCATTTGCGTTCCAGTCGAAGTAATAAATTGTTTCGTACTACCACCAGTTTCTTGTAAAACACGAAAAGCAAGACGTGAAAAATTCACGACTTGCGCTCGAATACTGCCTTTTATATTATCATCTTGTAATAATGTATATTCTTCTTGGAACGTCATCTGCTCTGGTACGATATAATAAATTGGCTTTCCTTCTGGATTTTGTTGTAAAGTTTCTTTTATTTGATGTAAAATATAAGCACTTTTATTCGTACCCGATCGCCCGATAAGCATCGTTAATGACATAAGTGACATCCTCCCATACATTATTTGTTTTTACGTTTTAACATCATATTTTCAATTTGTTTTCCAACTATCCAAAACAATCCGATACAAATCGTAACAATAATTGTTTTCACGGGACTTTCAGCAAACTCCCGTAAGCTAGATCCGACATATGCAATAGAGAAAATCATGACAGATTTTCCTAATAAAACCGCAAGAATAAATTGTTGTTTACTAACATTGGACAATGCAGCTACAACATTAATGACAGAAGACGGTGAAAATGGAAAACAGAGCAAAATAAATAATGGTCCAAATCCATGACGGTCCACCCATTCCGTAACATATGATACTTGTTTATTCGCCTTTAGCTTTTGGAAAAGCTTCTTTTTACTAAAAATACGAATCAGTAAAAAAACCGCAATCGAACCAACTGCTGAACCAATCCACGAATATAAAAAACCTTTTAATAAACCGTATGCAACACTATTTGCCATCACAAATGCAATTAAAGGTAAAAATGGCAAAAATGCTTCAATGAATGGTAGTAATATACCTGGTAAAGGACCTAATTTTTCATATTTATCTAACAACTCTATTGCTTTTTCTAATAATTCATTTGCGTTTTCCATTGTAAAAATTGACCAAATGTACAAATCATCCGACTCCCGTGAAAGCAAATCTTGTTCGCCCTATTTTAATCCAATTTTTATTCCTATGTCTCCTTCTATTTTACATGAAAATATCAATTTTGTTCAGCAAAAGATGCAGTAAAATTCTTTAAAAAGGTTGTGGTTCATTATTCATTCGATTTTCCAATGAATAACGAAACTGTGCTGTCCGATTTAATTGATTGATCATAGAACCATACGATACTTCCAAAACGACACGCTCCCCATTATGGAAAATAATTTCCGAGCGATTATATTCTTTCCTTACGATTTCTTTAATATGTGAATGTGACAACCAAGAGCAATTTTCATTTGAAGGTGACGCTGTAGGGAAAAAATAAATACCACTCATTGGGTCAATAGCAATTGGTGCTTTATGTGTAATATTACTAATATCTCGCGTACCTTCTAAACGACCTTTTAATGAACTACCGAAATATTTGCAAGCATGGTCAATGATTTTTATTGGAGATTCGTAAACGAGGCAATCACGTTCTTCTTCTAATATGTAAGTTGTGTAGTTGCCTATTTCATCTTTACTTCTTAAAACAGCCATTGTAAACGGGGTAATTTCATATAGTTCTTTCTTCTTATTATACACTTTTCTTTTTCTCCTTTCTAAACAAAAAATAGGGCTTATTCAGTAATATAGCAGAACTTTTTTAAAAAACAAGTCCTATTATCTGAATTTTCAATTAAGTATTACGGTTCATTTAGAAAAAAGTCATTTTTTGTGATTGTTTTATAAGCAAAATGACATTTTGCTCCATTTTAAAGAATAAAACATATTATTTTGACATAAAAAATGATGAAAAATGTAATTTTCATTTTTCATCATTTTTACCATATATTATCTTTTTAAAACTTTAATAAACTAACTCTACAAAATCTTCCACTGTTATTTTCCCTAAATAATGTGGGATATCTATCGTTGATAATGCTTCTGTTACTGCCTGTTTATCATGTCTCACGCCGATTAGTTGTTGTTCAACATCTGCCACATTTCCAATTCCAAAGAAATCTCCATATATTTTACAATTTTCAATAATCCCTTTTTTAACGTTTAAACGAACATCTAATAAACCAGATGGGAATTTATGACGTGCTTTTACATTGTATGCTGGGGATCGACCATAGTTCCATTCCCATTTTTGATAACGTTCTTCTGATATTTTATATACGCTTTCCCAATCGGCTTCTGTTAAATCATAACGTGGTACATTTGCCACATCATCCACACCAAAAATAGAACATAATATTAATTCTTTAAATTGCTCCATTGTAATTCTTTCCTCTAAATGGTCGATAATATTTGTCACTCGGCTTCGAATCGATTTAATTCCTTTCGATTCAATTTTTTCCTTACTTACATTTAAGGCACTGACAACATGTTCAATTTCCGAATCAAACATTAATGTTCCATGACTGAACATGCGACCTCTCGTTAAAAATTGTGCATTACCTGAAAATTTCTTCCCCTCTATTAATAAATCATTTCTACCAATTAATTCTGCTGGAACTCCTACACTATTCAATGCTTTCACAATCGGTTCCGTAAATTTAGCGAAGTTGTGGAAACTATCCCCATCGTCTTTCGTAATGAAACTATAATTTAAATTCCCTTCATCATGATAAACAGCACCACCTCCAGATAGACGTCGAACGACTTTAATATTATTTTCCTCGACATAATCTGTATTTACTTCTTCTAATGTATTTTGGTTTTTTCCAATTATAATCGACGGTGCATTTATATAAAATAATAAAAATGTATCTTTTTCCCCAAAATTTTGTAACACATACTCTTCCAAGGCCAAATTAATCATTGGATCTGTTATACCTTTATTATCAATAAATTTCATGAACATCTACTCCCTTTCCCAAATTAACCCTTCTTTAGCTAATTGTATTTTACCATTAAATTGTTCTTTTGTTTCATTTAACAACTGTGGATGATGACCGAAATGCGGTAAATGAGTTAAAATTACCTCTTTAACATCTGCTTCACTAGCTATATGGCCAACATCTTCACTTGTCATATGACCTGCTGCTGTTCCATCTTGCCCTTTATAATAATTACATTCCGATAACAGTAAATCCGCACCTTTAGAAAATTTAATCCATTCATCTTGATATGCAGAATCACCGGTGTATACGATCGTACTTTTTCCATCTGTTATTCTCATACCAAAGCACGGAACGGGATGTTTTGTCCGTAAAAAACGAATAAAAAATGGCCCAATTTTCAATGCATTGTTTGGATCATATTCAACCGCTTCCGTATACTCATCGTCTAAACGACGAAATTCTAAAGGATTTTCGCGATGACCATAAATTTTCACTTTCTTAGTATGACCTGTTATATATGACTGTACTAATAAGATGTGTTGTAATACACCTATATCGGCTACATGGTCTGCATGATAATGTGACAATATTACAGCATCTAATTCTAATACATTTGTATATTTTTGTATTTTACTTAATGCACCACTTCCAAAATCTAACGCAAGTTTATATCCATCCTTTTCAAGTAAATAGCACGCCGAAGCCTCATCCACACCAGGATATCCACCCCAATAACCAATAATTGTTAACTTCATTTAAACCCACCTCTATTTCTACATGTAATGTAACACATTAAAAAAATAAAAAAAATAAAAAAAATGTTGTAAAACAGGGTTGACTTTTGATTCTCTGTTATAGTACAATAAGTTTAACAAATTGATAAACAATGATTTACGAAATATTTCCAAATTCGAGGAGGAAACAACAATGATGAATGTATTAGATTTTTTCAAAAACTTACCTAAGAAGATGTGTACACAGTGTGGATTCGAAATGGTTGAACAAGCTGACTGTTATGGCAATGTATGTGATGAATGTAATCACCCAGCTAGATAACAAGTACTTGAAAAATCATTTTAATCATATTTTATAGTCTATTCAAAAGTAAGACTTCCTTTCCTATTGGAGCAACTATGTATATAGTTGCTCATTTTTTTATGTAACAGACTAGTACAGGCACACACTCTTATTATTTATTTTAACATAATATAACAAATCAAATTAAAAAACGAGGTTGGGAATATAAATAAATATCAGTTTCTTCAAAGACAATTATTTTATTCCAACCTCATTATTCATTAAAATGTAATTTTGACACTATTTGATTTTTCACCTTCACGATCTGTTAATGTATCGTAAGGGACAACATAATAAGAGCTACCATCAAATAAAGAGAATTTATCTATCGTAAATTCATTTTTACCGATAACCTCTCCAATCTTTTGTACCTTATCATTTTTTTGTTCATAAATTCGATAAATAATCCGATCGTCTTCTTGTTTTGCCCAGGTTAACTTCCCTTTCATCAATTTAAATCCGCCAAATGTATGGGAACCTTTTAAATCTGTTATAACAGGCAATTGAATTGGTTCTTCTAGTGCATCGACCTTTTCCGGTTTAGTAAATGTCGCTTCTAATGACTGCTGTTCATTTAATTTAGTTAAAATTGTTTTCGTCATGACCGTTGGATAGGAACTACCACCGAATAAATAATTTCCTTCCTCAGAAATATCATCATATCCCATCCATAAAGCTGTAACATATTCTGGTGTCATCCCAACAAACCAAGCATCTTTCGTTTGTCCTTCATGTTTCGGATGTTGTGTAGAACCAGTCTTCCCGGCTAATTCATTCGGATAGTAGCCAGATTGTGCGGTTCCGTTCGTTACAACAGCTTTCATAATTTCTAACATATTCCATGCTACTTGTTCTGAAAACACTTCTGTTTCATCATGATTTTCTGTTAGCATTTCATTTCCATATAAATCATGAATATCAATAACCGCATGCGCTTCAATAGACCTTCCACTATTTGTAAATGTCCGGTATCCTTGCACCATTTCTTTTAATGTGATTCCATTTTCTAAACCACCTAAAGCGATACGTAAATTTTTATCTTTAAATTCTATTCCCATTTTCTCTAAATAACTTTTCCCGTAATCGATACCTATTTGATCTAGTAGCCAAACAGCAGATGTATTTTTTGATTGTACTAACGCATCGTACAAACTAACTTCGCCGTTATATACTTCGTTCGCATTACGAACAGGTTTGCCTTCCCATTCTTTCATTTCATCTTCTAACATCGAAAAAGGAGTGTAATCTCCCGTCTCAAGTGCGGGACCATATACAGCTAAAGGTTTCATCGTTGATCCTGGTTGCCCGACTCGTGCTACAGCACGGTTATGTTGTGAAGATTTAAAGTTCCTTCCACCAATTGCTGCAGCTATTTGACCGGTTTCCCCTTCCAACATTAAAAATGCCCCTTCGACATTTTTCATACTATTTCCCGGGAAATACGTATCTTGTTGAAATTCCTCAAATGCTATATTTTGCGCTTCTTTGTTAATTCCTGTTCTAATACGATATTGTGTTGCTTTTAAGTCTTCTAAAGTTAATCCGTATTCTTCTTCGACTTCTTGAATAACTAAATCAACATAAGCCTCATATGCCGGATTTGTTTTTCGTTCTGTAATTTGTAAATTAACGCCTTTTGCTTTCGCTTCTTCTGCTTCTTCTACCGTAATTAACTGTAAGTCTGCCATCGTTTGTAATACGACATCCCGACGATTCTTCGCCTTATCTGGATGATCGATTGGCGAATAACCATTTGGTCCTTTCACCATTCCCGCTAACAATGCACCTTCTTCTAAATTTAAATCTTGTACTGATTTATTGAAATATTTATTGGCAGCAGCTTCTATTCCATAACGACCTTGCCCAAAGTAAATAACGTTTAAATACATTTCGAATATTTCATCTTTCGTATACTCACGTTCTAAATAAAGGGAGATCATTCCCTCTTTTACTTTTCGGTACCATGATTTGTCATTCGTTAAAAATAAGTTTTTAGCCAACTGTTGTGTGATCGTACTTCCACCTTCTGCTTTACTACGTGTAATAATATCACGATATAGTGCACGACCGATAGAACGCATATCTACCCCACTATGTTCATAAAATCGCTTATCTTCAATTGCTAGAAATGCATTTTGAACATGCTCAGGTATTTCTTCAAGTTCTACAGGCAAACGATATTCATCATATAAATACCAAATAACCTCTCCATCTTCTGTTTCAATTGTTGTCGGTGAGCTAACAAACAATTTTTTCTCGTCTACAAACATCTTTCCACCATAAAGCAATGTCGTATATCCAATTAATAAAAGTAAAAAAACTGAACCAGCAAAAACTGCCACTTTTTTTATTGTAAAAAATTTGCGACGTTTTGAAGATGTTTTATCAGTTTCTTCCACTTCATTGATTTCATCGATTTCAACACTTTCTATTTCTTCTTTCTCGTTATGGTATTTATCCATTCGTGTTTTACGAGCAATCGTTTCTTTTTCATATGTTTTAAACTTTCGAGACGGTCGGTATATTTTTGTTTCATCTATTGCATCGTCGATCGTTTCTTTTCCTGTCGTTGTAAAAAAATCTCGTACAATCATAAAGAAAGTACGCTTTTCTTCCTTTTCATGACGGTCAGAGCGTCTTTTTCTTTCAGACGGTCCATTATTATTATCCATTTCATCACCTCAACTTGACCATCGATAATTCAGTTTTCTTTTATATTATACGATATTACCATGTATAATGGGTAATAACGACATCTTTTTCATTCAATTGTGCAAAATAAATAAGAAGGAGGATGTATAAATGTGGGGATTTATGACAACTGGTACTATTTCATTTTTAAAACAACTAACTAAAAAACATGAAACAATCGATTTTTCTTTCATGAAAGGCGGAGGGGCTACACTCGTTTATTATGAGAGTGAAAAAAAGAAAAGTATTTTCGTCTCAGGTAGAGCGTATCAAATTTTATATGACTTTAGAGCGCTCGAACGAAATGGCTTTGTCGTGATGGATCATATTCCTGTCGTCGATGACGGAAAAGACATATTTGAAAGTAAAGTAAAAGAATTTTTACCTACGATAACGCGTGCCTATGGTATACAAACTATTCGCTTTTTCAAACCTAATAAAAGTGATACTTATTGTATTATGACACAATGGAAATCAGAAGATGCATACGAAACCTTTTTACAGTCATCTATGCATGATTTTTATGAAGAAGCAACACTAGCAAGACATTCAGCATATTTTGCTGAACGACCATTTACTTCCACATATTATATGCTCAAAGAAGATGAATAAAAATAAAGCGGTTCTTGTCTATTTATGGCACAGACAAGAACCGACTTCATTAATTTAATACATATGTTTCAAAGAAATCTTCATATACTTCTTCGGCATTTTCAGGTAACCCTTCTATTCTAGCTACCTCTTCCCCGTTTTCATAATGAATTAATGTTGGAGTGCCTTCAATTTCATAATGTTTCATTTTATCATATTCTAATAAATTCAATTTCTTCATATCGACATCTAAGTCTTCAGCTAATGGAGAAACAATTGGCGTTGCCTTTTGGCAATACGAACAAGTTGGGCTAAAGTAATAAACTGTAACAGATTCCTTATTATCTAATTTTTCATCTAAATCATCCGGCACAATAATGTTTTGATAATTCGGATCATCTAACAAGTCTACTGTTGATTGTTGTAAATTTGTTTTATCATATGGATTATTATCTTCAATCGTTTGTTTATTTTTCATATTAGTCACTAGCATTAATCCTGCAAATAACACAACGATAACGACTATAATAAGTATCATTTTATTTCTCAATCTAATTTCCTCCCTAATCTTTTACCTTGTTTGTTCATTACTTATTTTGAACGTAACATCATAATATGTAATATAAAAATAATAATAAATGCTGTTCCAGCTAAAAATGGAATAGTAATAAATCCAAAATAGTTTACATATTGTAAATTACACGGGATTTCTCCACACATTCCTCCAGCCTCTTGTAGAAATGACAATTTTTGTACTCCGTAATGATAGACGGAAACAAGTATACCAATTCCACTTAGTATAAGACCCGGCAATGCAATATCTATATTTTTCTTCCATAATGCAACACCATATATAATAACTAATGGATACATAATAATACGTTGTATCCAACAAAGTTCGCACGGTATATAACCCATTATTTCAGAATAGAATAAACTTCCAAACATTGCGATTAATGCCTGAATCCAAATAAGTGTTAAGATATTTTCTACTTTTTTTGATCCATTCATTTGCTTCTCCTTTTTAATGTCATTCATTCTATCGTAATTATAAAATATAACATTTTTATTTACAATTGGTTGATTTCAACAAACTTGTGTCTATTATAAAATACTCATAAATTGTTCATAATTAAAAAAATATGAGGTAAAAATTTACCTCATATTTTTATTAACTAGCCTGTGTAATTTTTAATTGAATTGTTTTTTTTACTTCTTTTAATTGTTCTTCTGTTAATGGTACTAATGGTAATCGTACCTCTCCAACAGATACACCTTTCATATTTAGTACTGCTTTTAATGGTGTTGGACTTGGTGCTGAAAATAATGCTTTAAATACTGGTAATAATTGACGGTGAATTGCACCAGCTTCTTTAACATTTCCAGCATGGAACGCTTCAATCATTTGTTTCATTTCATTCCCGACAATATGTGCTCCTACAGACACGATACCTACTCCACCAATCGCTAATACTGGCAATGTTAAGCTGTCATCTCCACTATAAAGCAAGAAATCATCTGCTGTTCGTTCAATAATTTCTGCCATTGCATCTAAATTACCACTCGCTTCTTTTACACATACAATGTTATCCACTTCTGATAGACGAACGATTGTTTCAACATCGATGTTGACAGCCGTTCTTCCTGGAATATTGTATAACATTACTGGTAATGATGTCGCATCTGCAATTGTTTTAAAATGCATATATAAACCTTCTTGAGATGGTTTATTATAATATGGCGAAACGAGCATAATTCCATCTACACCGCATTTTTCTGCTTCTTTTGTTAATGCAACTGATTCTCTCGTATTATTCGATCCAGTTCCAGCAATAACAGTTAAACGTCCTTTTGCTTCGTTCACAACAAATTCAAATAACTGAATTTTTTCCTCAGTAGATAATGTTGGACTTTCCCCTGTTGTTCCTGCAACAACTACTGCATCTGTACCATTATTCGCTAAATGATCGAGCAAATTTTTCGTCGCCGGAAAGTCTATGTTCCCCTCTTCATTAAACGGCGTTACCATTGCTGTAATTACTTGACCAAAATTCATTTTCCTCACCCTTTTATGATATTTAACATATAAGGCTAATCTTATACAGCGTTTTAAAGATAAAAAAACAACAACGACGGCTCGCTGTTGCATAGACATTTATATATACTAATACATATAACAATATGTCTGCAAGATAGCCCTCCATATAGTTTCCTATATGACAGTTCTACACTTATTCAATGTAGACCCAACTATTCAAACAATGAGGTTTTGAATAATTTCGGCAAATTCCCCTTTCCATAATAATCATTAGAGCTCATTCTCTTCCTACTATGTACTCTTGGTTTTTGCTCCTCCATACTCACTTACAATCGTGAACGTAGAATATGTTTTCTTACTATGTACTATAACAAAAACTATATTAGTTTGCAATAGTTTCTTGTAGGATTCATCTTTTGTTCAAATCCTATGAAAAAAATTAATTTTTGACTATCTATATCGAAAATAAAAAGCTAAACAATCCATTATTACATGATAAAAATGGACTTAGAAACATAAATACAACAAACAAATCATAGTATAAATCGGTATATCGGTATTTTCATTTCTTCCATGTTATAATGGTTAAAAATTAGAGGGGGATACGTATGTTACAACAAATATTTCAAAAAATAGATGAACATTATGAAGAAATGATTGAGATTCGTCGCTATTTACATAAGCACCCCGAACTCTCCTTTCACGAGAAAGAAACCGCTAAATATATAGCTCAATATTATGAAGATTTACACATGCCGTATGAAACAAATATTGGTGGCAATGGGGTCATTGCAACATTAAAAGGAAAACATCCAGGGAAAACAATAGCTTTACGTGCAGACTTTGATGCCCTACCGATTCAAGATAAAAAAGATGTACCTTATAAATCAACCGTACCAGGAGTCATGCATGCTTGTGGCCATGATGGCCATACTGCAACTTTGTTAGTTTTAGCAAAAGTAATGCAACAATTTCAAAATGACATACATGGTACGATCGTCTTTTTACACCAACACGCGGAAGAAATAACACCAGGTGGAGCAAAACCAATCGTAGAATCAGGTGCTATTGACCATGTCGATAAAGTTTTTGGTAACCATTTATGGGCTACGACCCCTTTAGGTACATTACAAACACGTCCAGGCGTATTCATGGCTGGTACAGATAAATTTGAAATAACTGTTAAAGGAAAAGGTGGACATGGTGCTTACCCACATGAAACGAAAGATGCTTTATTAATCGGTGCGGAAATCGTTAGCCAACTACAAAATATTATTAGTCGGAGAATAAGTCCCCTTGAAACAGCTGTCATCACAGTAGGAAGTTTCCATGCAGGAAATTCTTTTAATGTTATTGCAGATGAGGCGACATTAGTTGGTACTGTACGGTATTTAGATGAAGCTGTGCAAGCGGTTGTAAAAAGAGAAATTACGCAAGTTGTAAAAGGAATTTGTCTCGCAAATAATGCCGAATACGATGTAAATTACAGTGAAGGGTATCCACCTGTCGTTAATCACGAAGAGGATGTAGCAACACTATTTAAAGCGAGTGAACACATACCAGAAATTAAAGAAAAATATGTTTCAGAAGCCCAAATGGGTGGAGAAGATTTTGCCTACTATGTGCGACAAAAAGAAGGTGTATTTTTCTTTACAGGTGCACAGAAAGAACGACATTCCTATCCACACCATCATCCTATGTTCGACTTTGATGAACGTGCAATGCCAATTGCCGCAAAAACATTTATTAGTGCCTACTTTGAATCGCAAAAATAAAAAACAAAGCTAGGACATAACTAGTTTTTATTCTATTTTCGTTGAAATGATTAGGAGCTTGTCAAAGAGTGAACTTCTTTTTCTGTTCGTTGATGTAGTTCCTTTGAAGAAACGATGTAGTTAATCCAATAAAATAAAAAAGGGAATTTCAGTAAAACTTAATTTACTGGAATTCCCTTTTATTGTTCCCTAAATTTTGTCTCAAGTTCATATTATTTATTAATTCGTTTTTCAATATACATTGAATGGAATAAGTAATTAAACAATAGCCCTAATGAAAACATAATTAACGCTAATTGAAACTCCGTCATAGCAACAAAAACGAGTGTAAATAGAATCGTTTGTGCAATCGTTAAATTAGAAGAAAACGCAATATACCGGTTCCTTTTCTCTTGTTGATCGACTGGATAAATGTCTAACCACATACTCGTTTGATGGTGATAGTATAATGAAACCATTTGAAAAATTGCCATGTAAATAAAAAGCAATCCAAATAAGATTTTCAATACATCGTTCGGAATAAATAATATAAATAGCGTTCCGATTACGATTAATCGAATATACATATTTAAATAATCACTACTACGAATAAATGTTAAACGATATAAATAGTCATATGTCTTCTTTTGTGAAAATGATACCTGTTTTTCCACCATATTCGTAAGAAGTCGTCGCTTTTTCATTCGCTTTGTTATTTGTGGAGCTTCCGCAAACATACTAACGAAACGATAAAATTGTGCCAAACGATGTTTATCATTTTCGATTAAAACATCCCAAGCTAATCCTTGTTGTTTTTTCAATGTCAACGTATTTCTTAATAGAACGATACTTAAAAACATAATAAACACAATCGTAAAGTAACTGCTAGCAAGCAAGAAATAAAAGAAATAAATACTAATAGCTGCACGAAGGACAATATCTTGTTTTCTAAAAAACGCATCATGACTTCGTAACATATACCAGTTCATCCACATATGTACTGCTTTTAAAATGAGCACAACCCCGATTAAAATACCGTACTGTGTTAACCCTTTTTCCGGATAAATATGGGTATATAATGGGCCAATGGCAACGACTGTAAATAAAACGATATATAATTGAAAAAAATAATTATATAAAAATGTACGCTTAAAATAAGGTGTCATTGCTCGTTCCTTTACAATAATGAACACTTTATCAGGTTCTTTAAGAAAAAATTGTAATGGATTATATGTGACGACAATTCCAAATACAACTGCCATCACAATCGTCGGAATAAGCGGATCTGTTATTTGCTCAATCATTTGTTGATAATAGACAGAAACCGTCACTAATATAAAAATGAGCGCAATCATAAAATGCCCATTAAAAATATAACGCAAGTAACGATTTAATAACTTCATATGTTCTTTGAAGCGCTCTTGAAACAGTTCCTTTGCATTAAACATTGTTCTCTTCCTTTGTTAACTGGATATAAATATCATCTAGTGACGCACCTGGCATCGAAAAATCTGCTTGAAGTTCCGCTAACGTTCCGTGTGCACGAATTTCTCCTTCATGAATAATCACGAATCGATCACAATATTGTTGTGCCGTTGCTAAAATATGTGTCGACATTAATACGCCTGCACCATTGTGCTTCATTTTTTCAATCCATTCTAAATAAGCCTGAATTCCTAAAGGATCCAGTCCAACGAATGGTTCATCGACAATATATAATGCTGGCTCTATTAAAAATGCACACATAATCATTACTTTTTGTCGCATACCTTTAGAAAAATGGACAGGGAACCAATGTAAATGCCTTTCCATTCGAAACGCCTTTAGTAAATGTGGCAATCTTTGCTCAAAATCTTCTTCTGCAATGTCATATGCCATTGCGGTTAATCGTAAATGTTCATGCAATGTTAATTCATCGTATAAAATTGGCTGTTCTGGAATATACGCTAATTGCTTCCGATAATTTTCTTCGTTATCTTTAAATGTATGTCCATTAATTTTAATAGACCCTGATTTCGGTTGCATTAAGCCAATGACATGTTTAATTGTCGTACTTTTTCCAGCACCATTTAAACCAATTAAACCGACAATTTCATTTTTATGTACGGTAAATGATATATTTTGTAATACATTTTTATTCGTGTATCCACCAATTACATGTTCAATCTGTAGTAATGGTTGCATCCATCATTCCTCCAATTCTGGATTATCCATCCTTTTCAATCTAATACTAGTATATAGTATTTTCACTTTTGTTGTATAATGATACAACAATCGTTCACAATAGGAATAAACTTTTACAATGGATGAACACAACCTCTAACGTTTCACACGAATCATACATATACTTGTTCGTATGTTTATGTTAAAATAAACATACGATTACTAAACGTTGGAGGTTGTTGAATATGAAACATGATGATTGCCTATTTTGTAAAATAATCGCAGGTGAAATCCCTTCTGCAAAAGTGTATGAAGATGAGAATGTATATGCTTTTCTTGATATTAGTCAAGTAACAACTGGTCACACATTAGTAATACCTAAAGTACATACGGTCGATATTTATGAGATGGATGAAAATGTTGCATCCAAAATCTTCACATCTGTTCCAAAAATTGCTAGAGCGATGAAAACAGCATTTAAACCGGCTGGATTAAATATTTTAAACAACAATGAGGTTGCCGCTGGTCAATCTGTATTTCATTTCCATTTACACTTGATTCCACGTTATAATAAAGATGATGGTTTCAATGCAAAATGGATTATGAGAAATGATGAATTTTCACAAGAAGAACTTCAAGATATGGCAAACAATATTGCAAAAGAAATTGAATAAACTTTAATATGAAGGAGTCGATATAGGTATGTCGAACGGAAAGTCAATCATTACAGGTTTTATCGTGGGTGGAGTCGTTAGCGCAGCAACAGCATTATTAGTCACACCTACTTCTGGGAGAGAATTACGTCAACAAATAAAAGAACAAAGTTTAGAATGGAAAAGTACGGTGGATGACATTATCCAAGATGGTTTACGTTTAAAAGACCAAATTGCAAAGACTTCTAAAGAAGGTGTTGCATTAATTAACGAGTTAACAGAAGAAATGAAAACATCTATTGAAGAGTGGAAAGAAGCGATTGAACCACATCAGGAAAATATCCACGGATATTTAGAAGAAATTGAATCTAGTATTAAAGATTTAGAAAACAAATTACAAAATCAAAAATAATTTTTTAAAAGGTTGGGGCATCTGTACACGTAATAAAATTGGAATACATGTTCAAAGGTATCAAAACATTTCCTATTTATTTTTATTACAATTATATGTCCGAACCTTTTTTATTGTCACATAAATAACATATTTTAAAAGGGTGCTAATCATTTATCCATTCGTTAAAATATGTTACTCTTTAATGAGGATGAATTGAAGGAGTGTAGTTAAGTTGAAAAAAGTAATTGCAGCAACAACATTATCAATCAGCATATTAGGACTTGCAGCATGTGGTGGAGGATCTGAAACAGTTGTAGATTCTAAAGCTGGAAAAATAACGAAAGATGATTTTTATGAAGCCTTACAAGAACAAAATGGCGCAGAAGTGTTAACTGAATTAATTACATTTAAAGTATTAGAAGATAAATATGAAGTATCTGATGACGAGGTACAAAAAGAATACGATAAATTAAAAGAACAAGTAGGCGAAGACTTTGACAGCATTTTAGAAATGCAAGGATTAACAGAAGATGAATTAAAAGAAGACATCCGTAAAGGTCTGTTAAATGAAAAAGCTTTAACGGAAGGTATCGAAGTAACAGACGAAGAAATTGAATCTTATTACGAAAATATGAAAACAGAAGTAAAAGCGAGCCATATTTTAGTGGATGATGAAGAAACAGCAAACAAGGTGAAAAAAGAATTAGATGATGGTGCTGATTTTGCAAAATTAGCGAAAAAATATTCTACAGATGAAGCGAACAAAGATAAAGGTGGAGACTTAGGTTACTTCACTGTTGGTACGATGGTAGGCGAATTTGAAGAAAAGGCCTTCGCAATGGAAAAAGATGAAATTAGTGAACCTGTTGCTTCAGACTTCGGTTTCCACATTATTTTAGTTACAGATAAAAAGGAAACAGACGAAGAAATTGGTTCATTAGAAGATGAGAAAGAAGAAATTCGTCAAGTTCTCTTAGAACGAAAAATTGATCCACAAGAAGCTGCAACTAAAATCGATGACCTCATTAAAGATGCTGACGTTGACATTAAAATCGACGAGTTCAAAGATATTTTAGATGCACCTGAAATGCCTGAAATTCAAGGATAATTTTCACAAAAAAATAGAACGGTCATGTTTATCACGATAAGATAAACAGGACCGTTTTTGTTGTATACATATATCAAAATTAATAGTGAGCGACAAAGATAGGGAATATCAGTAAATTAATTTTACTGACATCCCCTTTTATCATTCACCGTTTTTCATCTCGGTTCTTCATTATTCATTCGTAAATTTTGGTTTATAAAATGATCGGTTATCCAAGGAGAAAATTCGTTCGGTAAATTCTCCTGGAAGAGTTTTTCCTAACTCCCTTGTTAACACATTCATTTGTGCATCAATGACATCAATTAAGTGTAAAATTTCAGCTTCTTGAATAATTGGTCGTTTCGGACTGCCATATTCTAACTGACCATGGTGGGATAAAATTAAATGTTGTAAAACGATTACTTCTTCTCCCTCAATACCCAATTGATCTGCCACTTCCTTCACTTCAGTTGCCATCATTGAAATATGACCTAGTAAATTTCCCTCTAGTGTATAAGATGTGGAGACAACTCCTGATAACTCATGGATTTTTCCGATGTCATGTAAAATTACCCCTGCATATAATAAATCTTTATTTAATGTCGGATATAAACTACATAACTGTTTAGCTACTTGTAACATACCAACAATATGATGTGCTAAACCAGATACATACGCATGATGAATTTTCGATGCTGCAGGATAAACATAAAGTTCTTCTTGGTATTTTTGTACGAACGCCCGAACTATACGTTGTAAATTTGGATTTTGCATTTCAAAAATCGCTTCTGTAATTTTTTCTTGTAATACTTCTTTATCTACCGGTGCTTTCTGTAGGAAATCAGAGACACGAACGCCATCTGTCACTTGTGCGGGACGAATCGTTTTAATACGAAGCTGTGCTTTTCCTCTAAATTCATTAATATCTCCTACGATATGAACAACCTTTTCTTCTACAAATGTTTCCATATCATCTTTAGATGCATCCCATAATTTCGCTTCGATCTCACCAGTAGAATCCGTGAAATAAATCGTCAAAAATGCTTTCCCATTGCTAGCCGTTCCCCTCGTTGCCGATTTAATTAACATGAATCCTTCAAACGTGTCTCCAATTGTGTAGTTTGCAATTCCTTTACGCATGAACATCCTCCTTCATCTTTTCGTTCGTTAAAATATGTGTTGCTTGAACTTGTTTCGCAAAATAATCTTTACACGTAAATAAAATAACTTGTTGAGTTACACTAATCTCTCGTAATAATTGTACCATTTGTGAAGATCGTACTGTATCAAAATGGACAAATGCATCATCAATAATAAGTGGAACAGAAATTTTTTCTTGCATGATAACATTCATCGCTAGGCGCAATGCCACATACAGTTGATCGATTGTCCCTTTTGATAGTTCATCCACTCTATACCTTCGTTGGTCTTCTGTTTCTACTTGGAATGACAATTTTTCCGTCGGAGCAAAAACAGTTACATACTTCCCTTGCGTAATATGCTCAAAAAATGTACTCGTTTTATCTATTACTGCATGGAAGTACTTTTCCTGGTACCGCTTCTTCGCTTCATCTAGTGCTGCCTGTGCTACTTTATATACGGACCATTCATTCGTCAATTTCGTTAACTCCGTCTTTTCCATCTCGAGTAAATAAATTTTCTCTGATAATATACCAGATGCTTCTAATTGCTCGACTTCATATTGTACAGCGACATATTGTTCATGTGTACCATTCATTTTAGTTTGTTTCCGAATCTTCTCTTGTCGGAGTTGCTCCACCAACTCTTCTAAAGTTTCCTCTGATTCTGTTGATGCAAACATTTCCTTCAATTCTACCTCTGAAAACTGTAATTGTAATGGGGATAAAATTTCCTTCATTTCTCGGTCTAGTGAAGTAATTTTTTCGTTTTCACGAGCGATCGTATAAAATTCATTGTCATTTTCTACTTGCGCGATCGCAAACAGTTCCTTCATTTCCGTACGATATGTCGCAATCTTTTCTTCGATATCAATTAATACGTTTTGTCGTTCATTCATTTCTCTTTCAGCTTGTTCTTTTTTTGCAACTGATTGCTGTTCTTGTTCATATATTTCTTCTAATTGTTGAATCGTTACATGCGGAACTCCTAAATGCTCTCCCAATTGTTTGCGTATTCTTTCTAACGGAGCAAATGTATGCTCCATCGAGTATAAATCGTTTTGTAATTCGGATCTCGTTTGCAACATTTCTTTCACTTCTCTAATATATCGAATATATGTATCCCAGATATACACTTCCAATTGTTGCAAAAATGGATATTGAAACGTTTCTGTCGCAATTTTATCTTGCAGTTGTGTCTGTTTCGTTTTCCATGCTTCCCATTTGTTATCAAGCAATAAATCTGCATGCAATACTTTTTTCAGTTCATTCTGTAGTAAAAATAATTCTTGATGGATTGTTTGTTGTTGTTGAATAATTTGTTCATTTTCGATATATTGTTGTTCCGTCATCTTATCGGTTGCATGCTGTGTACTGATTGGCACCGCATCCCATAATCGTTGCAAATATAACTTTTGGACAACACCAATGATAACGAGGATACCGGCAAACAACATAAACATCGGCATGTCATTGTTCCATCCGATAAAAGCACAGATTATTGCCACAACAATAGCCCCATACATTATTTGATTAGATTGAATACGTTTTTTCTCTGTAAAAGCTTCCATATCTCGTTGACGGGAGGCATGTTGAGTGTAAAACAGTTGTTCATTTTCGTATCGTTTATTTGCCGTTTTTCGTTCTTCTAATAACGTTTCATCTATTATTTGATCCTTTATATCATCTATTTCTTTTTCAAGTCGATTGATTTCTGTCTGGTTCGTACGTTTTTCGTCTTGTAAAATAGCCTCTTCCTGTTGAAGTGTACTAGCTTGTTCTTTTATTTGCTGCACTGTTTGGTCTAGATGAAACGGTAAAATAATATCCTCTATTTCTTCTACTGTTAAAGATACTTCTGATAACTTTTCCCGTAAAGTCTCTTCTATTTGTTTCAATTGAACAGTAAGATGTGCTATATCCTTTTCTAAATCAATATAAATCATTTTTTGTTTCATAAATCGCTGTAATAAAGCATGATAATCTTTAGAAAGTAATGTATCATTTGCTTCTTCATATGCTTTTTCGTACTGTTGTAATTGTTGTTTTAACACATTGCGTTCACTTTCTATTGGCAGCAAACGATCCTTTAATCGTTCAAAACGAGCAATCCCCTCTTCTGGAAAAGGTTTGATCTCCTCATATGCTGCTCGTTCTTTTTCCAATAATAGATAAGCCTCTTTTTGTTTACATGCGTATAAATGCTTTTCCTTCAAATGCAAGGTCGCTTCTATTTGATCTTGTTCTATCTCCAGTTGTTCTAATGTTTCTTTTAACTCTTCTAAATTTGTTCGTTTTTCAATGTACGTAGATTCTCGGTGTTGTAGTTGCCGTACTTCCTCTGTTAATGTTTCTACTTTTTTTAATTGTTCATTGATTTCTGCTTTCCACCCTCGCGCCTTATATAAGGAACCTAAACGTTGATCTAATGTTTTTTCCACCTTATATATACTCGTGGAACCAGTCAGTCCGACACTAAATAAAACATCATTTAAATCTTGTACCTTCATCTGTTGAATTTCAGATAATTGAAGTGCGGTAAATGCATAAATAGATTCAAATGTTTCACGTGTTAATCCATACAAAAGTTCCTCTAAAAACTGTGCCGGTGCTTCGCCATCTTCAGTTAGAACACGTACGCCATTTTTTGTTCGTTCTATTGTATACAGAGCACTATTTTGTTCAACTGTTAAAGAACCACCAAATCGTGAACTATATTTTGATTCAAAATGTTGGCGTCTTTTTGGAGGGAGTCCGAACATGACGAATAAGAAAAATTGCTGTAAGGTCGATTTTCCAGATTCATTTTCTCCATAAAAGGCATTAAATTGCGCAGAAGAAAAATCAAAAGTTTGATCCACCCATTTTCCAAATCCGTATATATCCGCTTTTACAAATCGCATCGTACCCCCCCTTTTTTATGTTTGTGAAAAGTAATAATGTAATAATTTTTCCGCTTCTTCGACGACTGTTTCTTCGTCCATTTTTTCAACATGTCTTCTTACGTTTTGCTCTTTCCACAACGGCAATACTGCATCTTGAATGGAAATGCTATTTAAACTTTCACGTAATTCTGCGATGAAAAATTGATCTTGTGACTTCGCTTCTTGAAAATCAATTTTATAATCATAAATATGTTGCCAATTTGGTAATAATTGATATTGTTCATTCCATAACATAATAAAATCTTCGATAATTCCTTCACGATCTAATTGTAATAAATAGTCATTCGAACTGTGGAATATAACATGGTTAAATTGAGGCTGTACTGCTGATTGATACAAATTTTCAAGAACGACTTCAAATTGCCCAACCGATTGTACATCAGATATGTCTACGATATGTTCAACAAATAAAATCGACTGTAACGGAATAAATGTAAGGGATATGTCATCTTTATCCATTACACAATAATAACAGCCCTTTTCTCCTGTCTCTTTCCGATGTCGTCCTTGAATATTTCCGGGATACACTATCGGAGGATGTTCACTTATATGTGTACGTGTATGAATATGCCCAAGCGCCCAGTAGTCAAACGGCTTCTCTTTCATTTCTTCTAATAAAAATGGCGCATATGGATCATGTTCATCATTTCCAGATAATGATCCGTGCAATGTAGCAATATGAAATGGAATAGACGCATCTTTTCGTTCGTATTGTGGCACTTTATTTTCAGTGACCGCTCGATATTCATAACTAAATCCATAAATCTCCGCTAATGGTTCATTTTCTTTCAAATACGTAAAAGATGTTACATCTTCTCCAGGAAAAACATGTACATTACTCGTAAATGTAATTGGATACTTATTTCCTTTTACATAGTCATGGTTCCCATAGGAAACAAATACTTCAATCCCATATTGTTCTAATTGTGCAAATCCATCCCGCACATAAATTTGTGCATGTAAGCTTCGGTTGTCTTGATCGAAAAGATCGCCAACAATTAGCACAAAATCAACTCGTTTTTCAATCGCTGTTTCAATTAATCGATCGAATGCACGGTAAGTACTTTTTTGCGTAGCCTCAAATAAAGAAGCTGGCAATGTAGCCATTCCTTTAAACGGTGCATCAATATGTAAATCTGCTGCATGGATAAATGTTATTTGTCGTTTCAATGTATCACCAAATTTCATTTGTTTAGTTAAATTTTATCATATCACGTAGCAAAAATACGAGCAAACGTTTGCATGCTACATAAAAATATAGCAAATTTATTCACATGAAAAACACCCAAAACAAGCAAAATTCTGGGTGTGCATCGTCATTCTATTTTCCACTTCGTTCTTTTTTTAATAAGATAATTTGTTTCAACTAATTCTTTTCCTTTTTTGACAACTGGAAGGCATTTTTTAAATCCTTTAAGGAACGAGATGGTCCATACATTAAAACACCACCACGGTATATTCTAGCGCCAAGTAGTGCAAATAAAATAGTCGTTCCAACTAAAATACCGATTGATAATATAATCTCCCACACAGCAATCTCAAGCATACCAATTCGTAAAAACATAATCATCGGTGTGAAAAAAGGAATATATGAAGTTACAGTAATAAATGTTGCATCTGGAACAGATAAACCGAACATCGCAATGAAAAATGCAACCATTATAAGTAATATCATTGGTAAAATAAGTTGTTGCACATCTTCCACCCGACTAACGAGTGAACCTAGCATTGCAGCAATCGTTGCATATAATAAATAGCCAAGTACGAAAAATAATAGGGCATACACATATATACTAATTGGTGCAGAGGAAATACCAATCATATCTAATGTTTCCGACACTTCTACACTCGTCGTAATTTTATATTTAATAAAACTAAAACTGACGAAGAAAAACAATAAAATTTGTGTTAACCCTAGTAAAGCGACACCAAAAATCTTTGCAAACATATGTGTCACAGGTGGTGCACTAGAGATTAATATTTCCATCACTCGTGAAGATTTTTCCGTTGCCACATCTGTCGCGATCATCTGACCGTAAATAATAACTGCCATATATAAAACGAATAACATAATATAGACGATGACTCGTGCTTGGTTTAATTCTTCGTCGGTTTTCGTCGCTTCATCTAAAGCAACTTTTTCAAACGATATGGGCTCATTAATATCCATTAATGTCGCTTCGTCAACACCAGCTTGTTCTGTTGCAATCGCTACCTTTAATTGTTGCAACTGTTGATGTATCATCGACTGAACACTCGATTCCGATGCTTTATTTTCATAATAAGTTGCGGTTAATATGTTTTGTTCATTAACATCAATGACTAAAAATGCTGCAGCTTCATCTTCTTGCACCATTTCTTTAGAAAGTTCTTCTGACTCACTCTCTTTAAAAACAATCCGTTCATCCATTTGTTGGACAGACACTTCCAACATATTTGCTACTTCTGTATCGCCTTCGATGAAGATGATTTTATCCTCCTCATCTTGAAATAACTTTATAATTACATCAATATTTGCTGCAGCAATAACGAATACTAAAGTAATAGCTGTAGATATAATAAATGCTTTTGATTTCAACTTTGAAACGTACGTATGCCCTAAAATCGTCCAAAACTTATTCATATTTTTCCCCTACCTTTGCAATGAAAATATCGTTCAATGTAGGTTCTTCTATTTCAAACTTTCGTACAAAAACCTCTCCTTGTAATGCTTGAAATACATTTCTTGCGATTCTCTCTTCCTCGATTTGTAAAACACATCCTTGCATGGTCGCTTTAAAATCTAGGACTCCTTCTACCTCTTGTAAAAACTGCAGTTCATCTTCACTATGGATGATAATATTTTTCTTACCGAAAGATTGTTTAATCTCTTGTAAGTTTCCTTGAACAACTGCCTTTCCTTCCCGTAAAATACAAATATGTTCACATAATTCCTCAACATGATCCATCCTATGTGAAGAAAATACGATAGATGTACCCTTATTCTTTAAGTCTATTACGGCCTTTTTCAACATTTCAACATTAATTGGATCAAGACCTGAAAATGGCTCATCTAAAATAAGTAATTTCGGTTCATGTAAAACAGCTGATATAAATTGTATTTTTTGTTGATTTCCTTTTGATAACTCTTCCACTTTTTTATCGACATAATGACTAATTTCAAAGCGCTCTAGCCATCTTTCTAAAGATTGTAATGATTCATCAGCTGGCATTCCTCTTAATTTTGCTAAATAAATAAGCTGTTCTTTTACTTTTAGCTTAGGATACAATCCACGTTCTTCTGGCAAGTAACCGATTAGATGACTTTTATTGTAACTAATTTTTTCATCATTCCATAAAATTCGTCCTTCTGTCGGATTAAGTAAACTTAAAATCATTCGAAAGGTCGTTGTTTTCCCTGCGCCATTTCCACCAAGAAACCCGAACAATTCCTTTTCTGGTATTTGTAACGATAGATTGTCTACTGCTATATGTTCACCAAACCGTTTCGTAATATTATCAATTTTTAACATCCTATACCCCTTTACATTTTTTTATTCAAAATAGCCGCTCCGATACCATATGATGTCGTATGAACAATCCAAAGTACTGTTAAAACGAAAAAGGCTGTACTCGGTCTTTCATATATCAAAACAAAAATCAAACTAAGTAAAATGAAAGCAGATGTGACATACCAACTTATTGAGCGTGCACCATCATGTATTTTTGAATATCGTTCATCATAACGTCGTTCCTTCCTCCCTTTTTTAATGTTATATAAAGCAATTATTCCAATCAAAATTATCGCTAAAGGAAGTCCCATTAAAAAAGAAACGATATCAAATTCTTCATACATTCTACGTCTCATCTCCTTCAAATATAAATATTTCTTCAATTGGAAGTCCAAATTCAGAAGATATTTTAAATGCTAGCTCTAAAGAAGGGTTATACTTCCCTACTTCTATCGCGACTATTGACTGGCGTGATACACCAACCGCTTTCGCTAAAGCTTCTTGTGTCCATTTTTGTTCTTTCCGTAACTCTCTTATTCTGTTTTTCACTTTCGTAATTCCGCTCCTTTTGTCAAGGTAACTTTATATAAAGTATAAAATATTTAATGGCAAAATGTCAAGGTGACTTTACAAAAAAATAAAAACATATGTAAAACTTCAAATATAAGCGCTTTCATGGCATAATGGATGTACTACATATTTTTCTTAGGAGGAATAATGATGAGCGACTACGTGCTAACAGTATTTGAAAAAAGTGGAGAAAAATTATTAGATGAAACGATTCAAGCGAGCAATGATGCAGAAGGAAGAACTTTAGCAGAACAAATGCTCAAAGAGAAAGGTTATGAAGAACATACACACCGCTTCGTAGCTCCAAATGCAAGATTAGTTTTATTTCATCGTTAAAAAAAGAATGAGACGAAAGCACATTGGCTCGTCTCATTCTTTTTCATTCTATTCTTTAATTGTCCCGATCATATTTTCAGGCACAACATATTTGTCGAATTCTTCTTCCGTTAATAAACCTAACTTAACAGCTGTCGCTTTTAATGTTGAGTTCTCTTCGTAAGCTGTTTTAGCAATTTTCGCTGCATTTTCATATCCTATATGTGGATTTAATGCAGTAACTAACATTAAAGAGTCATTTAAGAATTGATCAATTTTTTCATAGTTTGGCTCAATTCCACGTACACAACGCTCTTCAAACGATAACATTCCATCTGCAAGTAACTGTGCAGACTGTAAGAAGTTGAATGCAATTACTGGTTTGAATACATTTAATTCAAAGTTACCTTGGCTCGCTGCAAACCCGATGGATGCATCATTTCCCATAACTTGAGTAACGACCATCGTTAATGCTTCACTCTGTGTCGGATTCACTTTACCAGGCATAATAGAACTTCCAGGTTCGTTCGCAGGAATAATAATTTCACCCAATCCTGAACGTGGGCCACTTGCTAACCAACGAACATCGTTTGCAACTTTCATTAAGTCAGCCGCTAATGCTTTTAAAGCACCATGTGCATATACCGTTTCATCATAGCTCGTTAATGAGTGGAATTTCACTGGCTCAGAACGGAATGCCTTACCAGTAATGTTTGAAATCTCTGCACACGTTTTTTCTGCATAATCTGGATGTGCGTTTAATCCTGTTCCGACCGCTGTTCCACCGATTGCTAAATCTTTTAAATGATCCGCACTTTCTTGGATCATTTTTTCAGTCTTTTCTAACATACGGTGCCAACCGCTCATTTCTTGTCCTAAAGTGATTGGTGTCGCATCTTGTAAATGTGTACGACCAATTTTCACGACATCTTTAAATGCTTCCGCTTTCACATTAATTGAATCTTTTAATACGCGTAAAGCAGGAAGTACTGTATCTTCTAATTTTAATACCACTGCAACGTGTAATGCTGTAGGGTATGTATCATTTGAACTCTGTGATTTGTTTACATCATCGTTCGGGTGTAATATTAAATCACTACCTTTTTCTTGTAAAAACTTATTTCCAACATGTGCAATTACTTCGTTTACATTCATGTTTGACTGTGTCCCACTACCTGTTTGCCATACGACTAATGGAAAATGTTCTGTTAATTCATCTGCTATAATTTTGTCTGCTGCATATGCGATCGCTTCTGCTTTTTCACTTTCTAATAACCCTAAGTCAGTGTTTGCAATGGCAGATGCTTTTTTCGTAATAGCAAATGCTTTAATAATTTCCACTGGCATAGTTTCATGACCGATTGGGAAATTTTGTTTACTTCTCTGTGTTTGCGCACCCCAAAACTTATCTGCTGGTACTTTAATTTCCCCGATAGTATCTCGTTCAATACGATAATCCATCACTTTATTCCTCCCTATGGACCGTAATTATTATTATGTTGCTTCGTACCTATTGTAACAAAGATTTGAGATGAAATGTACTGAAATCTCCTCACATTACAGAAAGCCCTTACAAACGGTCTATATCTTTATTTCAACTGTTTTTTTCCATATAAAAAGAGATATGGCATAAGTCCATATCTCCCCACATGTTCCAAATTAATGTAATAAATAAGAACGATATTGTTCGCTTAACTGCATAAATTTATCGTGATCACCTTCATCAAGCGCAATATCAATTTGCTTTTGAAGATGCTCTTTATTCCATTCATAACAGAGTTGGTCTAATAGTAAACGAGCCGTTATTGAAATATCGAACGGTGCTTCCTTTTTAGCCTCCAACATTTTTCCTTTGTAACGATAAATATGATAGTTTGTCTTTTGCTTTTTCATGGAAGACGCCCCCTTTTAGCTCCTTTACATATATTATGCACAATTATCAGAATTATTGCAATAATTAAATACTTTTCTTTTCTGGTTTAATACAAACAAATGCAAGAATTGCTGTAATAATTGCTAAACATGTAAATAAAATAACGATCGAAATTAATGTCTTTTTCATCAAAATTGCAATGATTGGAGGGCCAGCTGCAACGCCGATAAATCGCATCGCACTGTAGATTGACGTGATGGCACCTAATACATTTTTTTCTAAACTATTCGTAATGAGTGCATCTAAGCATGGAAGTGCAATACCAATTCCTGCTCCACATACTAAAAAAATAATAATAACGTAAATAAAATGACGTTCTAGCGATAAAACTGTGACAGATGCACCAGAAATTACGGTACCGATAAAAATAATCCATTTCATTTTTACAATATCATTTCCAATTTTCTTTCCAGTTATGTAAGAAGCAATCGACAACGCTAAAAGTGGGATAGCTAATAATAATCCTTTTTTCACGCCTTTTATATGAAAATCGTCCTCGAGAAGGCTCGACAAATAAAATAAAAAACCAAATAAAATAAACATTAAAATTGCTCCGATAATAAAAATTGCAATGAGCCATTTTTTATGTGCTTGAAATGTCTTTTTCACTTTTTCCCAATATATTGCAAACGTAATTTTTTCCTCTTCTTTTTCTTCTTTCTTTTTAATTAAAAAAATAATTAGCAATAGCGAAATAGCACAGAAAAACGGAATAGCCAGAAATGGTAAAAACCAAATGACTGCTGTTAATGCTGCTCCTAAAATTGGGCTTAACACTTTTCCAACTGTATTCGAAGTTTCGATTACACCAAGTGTAGCACTCGCTTCTTCTTTGTTAAACATATCTCCGATTAACGGAAAGACAATTGGCATTGCACCGGAAGCACCAATTCCTTGTAAAATTCTCCCAATGATGATGAAGGTGAAAGGATTTTCCATTTTCCATGCTGCAATTCCGGCAATTAATCCACCTATTCCGGCAATAATTAACGCCGGGACGATAATCACTTTTCTCCCAAATCTGTCCGATAAATAACCTGCGATTGGAATACAAATGATTGCAACAATGGAATACACGGTAATAATATAACTCGATTGCAGTTTAGAGATAGAAATTTTCTCTTCCATTACAGGCAAAATTGGAATGAGCATTGAATTTCCTAAAGTCATAATGAGTGGTACAGATGCTAATGCGACGATTGCCCAACGTTTTTCTCTTTCCATTGTCTTCATAACATTCCTGCTCCTTTTTCGACAGAAGTATTTGTATTATGCTCCAGTGGTATTTTTATATTCGTGTATCGTAGTTAATTTTGGGATGGATGGGGGATAGATTTCTGGGGTGAGAAAAGATGGGCTTGCTTAATTGAAATCGCATTTTTTCTGTTTTCAGAGATGGTTGAACAACCCAGCGTCCTTGAATTCACGATTTTTCTATTTTCGGGGACGATAGAACGACCCAGCGTCCTTGAATTCACGATTTTTCTATTTTTCAGGGACGATAGAACGATACAGCGTCCTCGAATTCACGATTTTTCTATTTTCAGGGACGATAGAACGACCCAGCGTCCTCGAATTCACGATTTTTCTATTTTCAGGGACGATAGAACGACCCAGCGTCCTCGAATTCACGATTTTTCTATTTTCGGGGACGGTAGAACGATGCAGCGTCCTCGAAATCACGATTTTTTATTTTTCAGGGACGATAGAACGATGCAGCGTCCTCGAAATCACGATTTTTTATTTTTCAGGGACGATAGAACAATGCAGCGTCCTCGAAATCACGATTTTTTATTTTTCAGGGACGGTAGAACGATACAGCGTCCTTGAATTCACGACTTTTTATTTTTCAGGGACGGTAGAACGACCCAGCGTCCTCGAAATCACGATTTTTCTATTTTCAGGGACGGTAGAACGACCCAGCGTCCTTGAATTCACGATTTTTCTATTTTCAGGGAAGATAGAACATACCAGCGTCCTTGAAATCACGATTTTTCATTTTTAAGCGACGATAGAACAAACCAGCGCACCTTAAAACGCAATTTCCCTGATTGAACGCTCCACCACATCCCAAATTGACAGCTACATCCCACATCAACAGCCATATAAAAAAGCCTCGCACAATCTTTGCGAGACTTTTACATTTGTATATTGTTACATCGTTAATAAAAATACCGTTGCAATTGCGCCAACTACAACAATGACAACATTTAATCCAACATACGCTAAAATAACTGCAACGATGCCACCGAGAATCCCGATATGTGGCTTGCCATCGATGACAGATAAAATTCCTGGAAAAATAAGCGCACCTAATGCAGCATATGGAATTGCCCTGAGCCAATTATTCACCCATTCTTTAAACATTAACTTATTGACGATAAATACAGGGATAATGCGTGGAATAATCGTCGCTAACGCCATCCCAATAATAATGAAGAGTACCATTTATTTTTTCTCCTTTAAAAAATAAACTCCGCTTAATCCACCGATCACAGTTCCGAGAACAATTGCCCAACCACTACTGAAAAATTGACTAGCGATAAGATTTACGAGCATCGCAAAAATCGCTATGAAGCCAAATTTCACTTCCTTTTTCACCGTTGGAATGAGCAATCCTATAAACAAGGCATACAAAGCTATTCCCATACTTTGACTTAATTGTTCGGGGATGACTTCTCCTAATAAACCACCTAAAAAAGAACCAAACACCCAACTCAAATAAGCAATAATATAAATCGCTAAATAAAAATAAATACCATGTTTCTTATGTATGTTTTCATTGCGGATCGATGATACTGCGAAGACTTCATCTGTTAATGTTAAAGAAAGACCAAGTTTTCCTTTGAATGAAAAACTATCCCGAACTTCATTCATAAAAGATAAACCCATGACAAAATGCCGGAAATTTAATACGAAGGTCGCAACGACAATTTCTATCATGCCTGCACTTGCGGCGATCATATTTACTCCCATAAATTGGCTAGCACCTGCATATACGAGGGCACTCATTAACGTTATTTCTAATAAAGACATGCCAGATTGTGCTGCGAGAACGCCAAACGTAATCGCAACTGGAATATAGCCTAAAATAATCGGAAATCCAGCTTGAATTCCTTCTTGAAACATAGCTACGGCTTGGCTTCGTGCAGATGGTTCTATTTGTTTTGTCCCATTTGCCAATTTCGGACCCTCCAATATGAGCGACGAAAAATTATTCGTCTTGTTCTGTTATGATGATTGGACCGTCTTTGGTGATTGCTAATGTATGTTCGTATTGTGCAGAACGACCGCCATCTACTGTACGAGCTGTCCATCCATTGTCATCCATTTTACTTTTCCAATCGCCTTCATTGATCATCGGTTCAATCGTAATAACCATACCTTCCTTTAAGCGTAGCCCTTTGTTAGGATCACCAAAATGCGGAATATGTGGTGGTTCATGAATCGTTGGTCCGATACCATGTCCTGTAAATTCACGTACAACGGAAAAGCCTTCTCCTTCTGCATACGTTTGAATCGCATGACCAATATCGCCAATACGATTTCCAACCTGAGCTTGTTCGATTCCTAAATATAACGCCTTTTTCGTTACTTCCATAAGTCGCTTTCCTTTTTCATCTACTTCTCCGACTTCATATGTCCATGCTGAGTCTGCTAACCCACCATTTAAATTAACGACCATATCAATCGTAACAATATCACCGTTTTCTAATTTTTCATTTCTTGGAAAACCGTGACAAATTTCATCATTAATGGAAGCACATGTTGCATACTTATACCCTTGGAAACCTTTTTGTTCTGGTGTTGCTCCATGTTTCCTTAAAAAATCCTCAACGAAATGTTCAATTTCCATTGTTGTAATACCTGGTTTAATCATTTTCGCAATTTCTTTATGTGTTTTCACAAGCAAGTCTCCTGCTGCTTGCATCATTTCAATTTCACGTTTACTCTTTCGTGTAATCACCGAACGTACACCCTTTCAGTCAAAATTTTTACCTTTATTAAGTTTACCATAAAATATGCATTTTTTATAAAAAATGATCTTCCATAAAAAAGGAGCTAGCAATAGATACTAGCCCCTTTCTTTCAGTCTTAACAGTAATTTCGTCCAATATAAATTGCCCCTACAATTACTAACAAAATAAATAACACTAATACGATGGAATAACCACCTGCATACCCTTCGTTTACGTTACTCATTATGAATAGCCTCCTTCTTTCTATGTCATTCATGTACTAACAACATATGAATATCCATAAAAGAAGTTAGGGCGATTGACTATAGACAGTGGAACTCCTTAAAAATAATCTCTTACATAATATACTTTTCCATTTTCAATCGTTGCGGCATCTGTCAAAATATCTGTTAATACAGAGGCAACCGCTTCTGTGTCTGATAAAATATTTTGCTGTTTATAATGTTTAAACGTATCTACATCAACAAAATGCTCATAATCTGTCGAACGGATTACCCCTTGCATCTCAGTATCCATTTTTCCAGGACTGAATGCAAAAACTTTATTACTCGTTCCTAATTTTTCTTGCTCTAATGCAACTGTTTTTGTATACATGTTTAAGCTCGCCTTCGAACTGCAATAAGCACTCCAACCATAATACGGTGATTCAGCTGCACCACTCGTCACATTTACTCCAATTAATTGAAAGCCTCGTTTCATTGATACATGTAAAAATTCATTCATCAAAATCATCGGTGCTACTACATTCACATGATAATGTGTCATTAATTCTTCTGGTAAAATATGCAATGACTTTTTTATTGGCTCTACGACTGCAGCATTGTTGACGACATACATTTGAGAAAGACCATCCATGGCATATACTTTTTCTTTTATTTGTTCCATCGTCTTTTTTACATCTTCTATATTTGCTAAATCTGTTGGAAAGAAAGTATATGTAGCACCGCTTTGTGCTGCAACTTCTTCCAATGATTCATCATTCGTCCGACTTACACCAAATACATCAATATTCGACTCCAATAAAAACTTAGCAACTGACTTTCCTAATCCTTTTGATGCCCCTGTTACAATTGCAATCGTCATCGTAATCCCCTCTCATCTTTTACATATTACCAAGTTCATGCCAATAATATGTGATTGTCTCCATTCCTTTATCAAAACTATCTAATGGGAAACTTTCGTTCGGTGAATGGAGACGATCTTCTGGTGTACCAAACCCTAATAAAATAATTGGAATTTGATAAATTTCATCTAACCATTCTACGACAGGAATAGATCCTCCCATACGGACGAACACGGCTTCCTTCTCAAATGCTTTCTCATAACATGTTGCTGCTAACTGTATATACGGATGATCTGGTGCTACCTTATATGCCTTAGAAGAAAGTTTCTCTAAATGTACTTCTACCTCTACACCAGATGGTGCAACTTTATCGACATGTTCTTTCAAAAGTTGTTGAATATGATCTGGGTCCTGCCCAGGTACTAAACGGCAAGTAATTTTTGCTGTTGCTGTTGCAGGAATGATCGTTTTAGAACCTTCCCCTTGATATCCACCATACAACCCATTAATTTCAAACGTTGGACGTGCCATCGTATGTTCTTTAGCATCGTAACCTTTTTCAGATACGGTCTCTTTCACACCAGTCGTTTCTTCATAATTTTCGCCTTTTACCGCGGCGATTAATGCACGTTCTTCTTCTGTTAAATCTTCAACACCGTCATAAAACCCATCGACAAGGACTACTTCATCTTCATTTTTCATCGAAGATAAAATATGCGCCAAAGCCATTAATGGGTTACGAACAGCTCCCCCGTAAAGCCCTGAATGTAAGTCTTGGTCAGGTCCTTTTACATTAATCTCAATACCTGTAAACCCTTTTAAACCGTATAAAATTGTCGGCTGATTTTTAGCAACCATTCCCGAATCAGAAATAACGACGAGGTCTGCTTGAAACAATTCTTTTTTCGCTTGCAAAATGTCGTATAAATTTTCACTACCGATTTCTTCTTCTCCTTCAATACATACCTTCACATTAATCGGTAAAGATCCTTCTGCTTCCATATATGCTTTCAAAACTGCTAAGTGCATGAAAACTTGACCTTTATCATCACTTGCACCACGTGCATATAAACGTTCATCTTTTACAATCGCTTCAAATGGGTCACTATCCCACTCATCAAGAGGGTCTACCGGTTGAACATCATAATGTCCATAAAATAACACTGTCGGTTTATCTGGACCCGCTTCTACATATTCACCGTATACGAGTGGATGACCAGATGTATCCATTTGAGTAACATTCGAAAACCCTATTTCATTTAAATACTCTTCTACAAAGCGTGCTGCATGTTTAACATCTTCTTTATATGAACTATCTGTACTCACACTCGGAATAGCTAAAAATTCCATTAATTCATCTAATAAAAGGGAGCGATTTTCCTCTATGTATTGTAATACGTTTTTAGTCATTATTCATCATCCTTTCAAGCTATCCTTCATATCGTACCATATTATGCAAAAAGAAAAAACGAGTTCATAAAAAACTCGTTTTTTCTTCGTACATTTATCGTTTATTTTGTGGGAAAATTCGTTCGATCGTATTACCAATTTGATCAAAGAATCCACGAACTGGTTTTCCGTTATCCATATCTGTCGTATAATCATTCGCTAAATCTAAGAAGTCTGGACTTGTTGATACGTAGACATTATCAATATCATTGTCCACGTCTTGAACGATGTCCGCGATCTTATTTTTAACTTGATCGCTTACTTCATCTGATTCGACTTGACGGTCATCATCATAACGATTCGTGTCAATGTCTCTTCGGTTCGCCATATGATTATCAGTACCACGATCGTTCGCATCGCCTTCATTTACAGTTCGGCTTTTTGCATTACGATCATTCGTATTGCGAACATTCATTCCAGTAGAGTTATTTTGGCGATCATTTTTAGCAATATGATCTCCTTCTGTTGAATCATTTCGATTCAATTGGGCTGCAACATACGCATTACGATTAGATGTTAATACGTAGGCACGTTCGATGTCAGGGATTTCTGCAACAATTTTATCTGCTGCTTCCTTTGAAACATCATATTCATCTTGACGATTATTTGATGCACGATTATTACTATGGCGATTTCTGTCTTCTAAACGGTCACTCACATTTTCACCGATATTGTTTCGGTTACGATCGTTGTCACGTGATTTCCTCACTTGATCGCCTTCAAATCGCGTATTCTCTATCGTCTTATCTCCATTATTTGCAGGACGATTTTCTTCATCCTTCGTGCTCATCCCTCCACACCCGACTAAAACAAATGCCGTAAATATGACGAAAAACGATTTCCATTTCATGTTTTATCCTCCTTTTCGTTTTGCTTTTAGTATGAAACGACAAAGAAGATTTATGTAGTACATTAAATGGAATTTCTGTCACACATATACAAGTAACATTTTCATCTATTTGCTCATATTAACATATAAAAGGAGGCGAATACGATGACTGAATATGAAAAGTCATTATATGATGTCCATGCGAATAACTGGGATAGTTTATTTATAACGATGTTACGTACAGATGATCATTTTTTAGAAAAGAAAATTCATCGATTTTTATATGCGTATTATTACACGATAGAACAAAAACATATTATGTTTCATTACCATTGTTTACTTTCTTATATTCATCACGCACTTCGAAAAACGATTCTCACTTACGATACATGTCAAAGTAATCAATCGGAATGAACAAACCAACTCGGCCTGCTTCGTCATGATCCAATGTCGCATAAACGACACCTATAACTAATCCATCCTCATTAATTACTGGACTTCCACTATTTCCCCGATATACCGGTGCATCCATCATGACGACAGGTAATGGTTTTTTCTTTACTGAAATATAATCGAGTACTTTTCCCTCGTTTGCAATTCCAGTAAATCTGAGCGGATTACCGATAAAATAAATATGTTCCTCTTCATGTAAAACGAATTCTTCCGCTAATGGTAAATATGGAAAAGTATCATCTCCTTCTAATCGCAACAATGCTAAGTCAATCTCTGGATACGTTTCCACCACTTCTCCTACATGTAGTCCTTTTTCTGGAAATGCTACAGTTACTTTATGATACCCTTCAATAACATGATAATTCGTTAAGATATCGCCTTGTTCATTAATGGAAAAACCCGTTCCACTTCCTCCATCTGTTTCGATTACGACAACCGATTTTTTATACGTCTTAATATTCTCCTGCTTCGACAATTTTGCACTCGTTTTAATAAATTCAACTGCTGGAATAGAAATCGTTTGTGGTAAAAATGCGAGCACATTCATCATCAAAAATAATGCAATTAACCAATAAAATGTACGCGGTAACTTTCTGTATGATTTCTTTTCTTCTTCCCTTATACGCGCTCTTTCAAGTGCTTTTTCTCGTGCTTCTTGTACAAGCTCATACAGTTCTTCATCCTCAAACTTCTCATACAAATCTTCATCTATAATATTGTCCTCATATATATCTTTTTCTTGTTCATTTTCATGATGATTTGTTTCTTTTTCTTTATCTGTCAATCGTATCACCACGCTATTCGTTTACTACTATCTATTTTACCATGACATATTAAATATTTCTTATTTTCGTTTCATTCACAATATTCCTAAATGTAATGAACATACAGATTTATTTTGTTGTGATATAATATGATTGTTATACGATTTTGGAAAGGAAGTGCCCTAGATGCAAATAGAAAAAATGCTAGAATATAATGAAAATTTCGTGGCCAATAAAAATTATGAACAATTTTTAACGACATCAATTCCAAATAAGAAAATGGTCGTTTTCACTTGTATGGAATCACGTTTAGTGGAACTTTTACCAAAAGCATTAAACATCGAAAATGGAGATGCAAAGATGGTAAAAAATGCTGGAGCAATTATTCGTAAATCTTTTGACAGCATTATGAAGAGTATTTTAGTTGCTGTGTACAATTTACAAGCAGAAGAGGTTGTTGTGATTGGGCATCATGACTGTGGGATGTCTTGCGTTGATACGAAAGCATTAATGGAAAAAATGCGTTCAGAAGGAATTACCGATGAGACATTTAATGCTTTAGAGTATTCTGGTATTGACTTCCATAAGGAGTTTCATGGCTTTGAAACAGTAGAGGAATCTATTGCACAGAGTGTAGAAATTATTCGTGGTCATCCATTACTTCCTGCTCACGTATTAGTTCATGGATTAGTCATTGATCCACATACAGGAAAAGTTGATATTGTATCTATTGACAAAGAAAAAGCAAAATAAATAACAAAAGGATTGGGACATAAAATCGTATGAATATTTTATGCCCTAATCCTTTTTAATATAAATAAGACGGTTCAAATCGCATATTATGCACCATTATTTTCTTCACTAGAAATAAGTCCAGACAGTACGTGAACCTTTAAGACGATTCCTTGTAACTTCCTAGCATCATTAACAACGGCTAATGGATATTTTGTATCCAATGTTTTCGGAATAATATCACTAACATATTCTTCCTCATGAACAACTTCGATATTTCTCTTTATAATATGCTCCATCGATTCTTTTCGTTTAGCCGCCTTTACTGCATCATCTATCGTTATGATGCCTTCTACTTGTTCCATATCATTGACGACAAATATGCTTGAAATACTATGACGATCCATTTTTTGAATAGCCGAAGATACTGGATCATTCATATTCACCGTAATTTTTGTTTCAGTTAAAATATGTTTAGCTTGTAATACTTTGGATCGGTCAATATCTTGTGTAAAATCGACAATATAATCATTTGCAGGTTCATCAATAATTTCTTCTGGAGTACCAATTTGAACGACATGTCCATCCTTCATCACCGCAATACGATCACCAATCTTAAAAGCCTCATTCACATCATGTGTAATAAAAACGATCGTTTTTTGTAATTGTTTTTGTAATTTTATTAACTCTAATTGCATTTCACGGCGAATTAAAGGATCCAATGCACTAAATGGTTCGTCCATTAGTAAAATATCTGGATCATTTGTTAATGCACGTGCTAAACCAACACGTTGTTGCATTCCACCTGATAATTGTGAAGGATATTGATGTTCATATCCTTTTAAACCGACTAATTCAATATATTTCATCGCAATATCACGACGTTCGAGTTTTGACATTTTACGAATTTCTAACCCGTACTCCACATTTGCCAAAACTGTTCGGTGATCAAACAATCCAAAATGTTGGAATACCATCGCAATTTTTTCTTGTCGAATTCTTTTTAAACGGTCCTTCGAACATTGCATTAAGTCTTCTCCATCAATATATACCGCACCATCTGTCGGCACATTTAAAAAATTAAAGCAACGAATCAATGTCGACTTCCCGCTTCCAGAAAGCCCCATGACTACGAATACTTCCCCTTTCTTTATTTCTAAAGAAGCATCATAGACCCCAACTGTATGACCTGTTTCTTCTAAAATTTCTTCTTTTGATTTTCCTTCTTGAATAAGTGGGATAATCGATTTCGGTTTCGGACCAAATATTTTTGATACATGTTCTAATTTGATTTGAGGTTCTGTCATCTGCCAACCCTCCGATGCTTTTGAAATCTATCTGCTACACCATTTGTAATTCGATCAATAATAATGGCTAAAAATACAATACTAATTCCCGCTTCAAATCCTAACGCAATATCGATTCGGTTAATCGAAATTAATACTTGCTCTCCTAAACCTGATGCACCTACCATCGATGCGATAACGACCATCGCTAAAGCCATCATCGTCGTCTGGTTTACTCCAGCCATAATTGTTGGTAATGCTTGAGGTAATTGTACTTTCCGTAACATTTGCCCCTTGGATGAACCAAATGATTCTGCAGATTCAATAACCTCTTTTGGTACACCACGAATGGCTAGTTCTGTTAAACGAATAACTGGCGGTACCGCATATATTAATGTCGCAAAAATCGCTGACACGTTTCCTAAACCAAAGAAGAAAATCGCCGGAATTAAATATACAAAACTTGGCATCGTCTGCATCGCATCTAATATCGGTCTAACGATACTAGATACTGCCTTATTAAAGGCCATCCAGATCCCGATAGGAATTCCAATAATAAGCGATATAGCTACAGATGTTACAATTATTGCAATTGTCGTCATCATATCTTCCCATAACCCAAACGTCCCTATTAAAAAAATAAAAAATCCGAATGTCAATCCTGCTAATAAAGAACGGAAATACCATCCTAATAAAACGATTATTAAAATAAACACCCACCACGGTAACCATACTAAAAAGTCATCGATCGCATTAATCGTTTTAGAAGCGATAAAGAAAATTAAATTAAAAAACTTTTCAAATGTCGTTGCCACATAATTTACGAAATTTTCTACATATATTCCAAGTTCTGTCGTAATATCTGGAAATCCACCCATACTCATTCACATCCTTTTCATCGGTGTTCAAAAAAAAGCAACTAACTACAGTTAGCTGCTTTTTTAATTTATAATGCTTCTTTTACTTTTTCAGCAACTTCGTCATCTACCCATTCCGTCCAAATATCTTCATACTCATTCATCCACCAAATTGCAGCTTCATCATTATCAGCTTCATTTTCTTCCATATAATTTAATGCTGCTTCTGTCAGTTCACTACTCGTTTCATATTTACTTAAAAACTCTACCGCATCAGGTGCTTGATCTCGTAAATCTTTGTGTACTGCAACAACTACATCATTTGGAGGAAATTCTGTACTACGATCTTCATTCCACTGTTCTTCATCATATGGATCTTCTTCTAATAAAATTAAATCATATTTTGCTGTAATCGCTGTCGGTGACCAATAATAGCCGACCCAACCTTGTCCCTTATTATAAGCATCTACTAAAGAAGCTACAATCGCTGCATCTGATCCTGGTAAAAAATTATTAAACGTTTCTTCTAAACCGTACGTATCAAATTTATCTGTAATAACTTTTTCAACTTCCCATCCACTTGGAGCATTAATAACTCTTCCTTTTTTTGGATCCTCTGGGTCTTTAAATACGTCCGGATATTTCTTTAAATCTTCTACTGTTTTTAAATCTGGTGCTAATGGGTCAATCCCTCTTTTCTCGTCCCCTTCAATGACATAAGCCGGTACGTATAATCCTTGGTCATTATCATTGAAGTTTACAGCTACTTTTTCAACATCGCCTGAATCAATTGCTTCTTCATAAACTTCTTTAATATTATCTGTCCAAACTTCGATATACGCATTTATATCACCTTTACGTAATCCTTCGAACGTTGTTGCTGTCGAACCTGCAATAACATCCGTGTCATAACCATATCCATTTTCTAAAATAAATTGGGCGATACTATTATGTACACGAATACTATCCCAACCAGCATCAGCGAAAATAATTTTGTCAATTTCTTTCGATTTTCCGTCATCATTTCCATTACTGTTGCTATTTCCACATGCGGCTAATAGAACTAAAACAAACGCGGTTATGCATATTCCAATTTTCTTTTTCACTAATTTTCTCCCCTCTCTACTTTGACACAGAAATATATATTTAGTTTATCGATTACACACATAAATCTCAAACGCTATATAACCGTATATACTGACATAACAACGCGTATAGGGTGGTTTAACTTAAATATGTATACGCTTTCAGAATTATCCTTCATCATTCGACATATATCTACATAACTTCGTTTCTACTTTTTCATTCCAAGTAAAGTTATTTTATTATATTCCCATTTTTCCCCATATAAAAACCTTTCATAGATAATTTTTTCTATGAAAGGTTCATTTTTATTTTTTGGCCATTGATTCAATAAGTTGAATCACTTCACGACGAGCAAGTTCACTATTTTCCACTTGTAAATTTTCTTTTAAAGTTTCCGCCTCTTCTGTTAATCTTGTTATCGCTTGTAAAAGCGTGCTATCTGTCATATTTTCTTCAAATAGTACATGTGCATACCCTTGACGTTCAAATGATTTCGCATTATCAATTTGATCGCCACGGCTAGCAGCTAATGACAATGGAATCAATAACATTGGAATATTCAATGCCAAAAATTCAAAAATAGCATTTGATCCTGCTCGTGATAATACAATATCCGTTATCGCAAATAGATCACTTAATTCATCATGCACATATTCGTACTGTACATAGCCTGCTCTTTTGAATGTTTCATCCACATTGCCTTTACCACATATGTGCACAATTTGATATGTCTTTAATAAAATATCTAAATTTTCACGAATTATGTCATTAATTTTTTGTGAACCGATACTCCCCCCCATAATAAGTAAGGTCGTTTTTCCCTCATTAAATCCAGTTAATTCATATCCACTGCTTCGTGTTCCGGTAAATAAATGTTCACGTACAACGGCACCGACATGTTTTGCTTTATCTCCCTTAATGTATTTAACTGTTTCAGGGAATGTAGTTAAAACTTTCTTTGCAAAAGGGGATGCTAATTTATTCGCTAATCCAGGAGTTAAATCTGATTCGTGAATAATCGTTGGTACACGTTTTAATTTCGCTGCAATAACAACTGGAACTGAAACAAACCCACCTTTTGAAAAAATGATTTGTGGCTTCGTTTTACGTATCACACGTGCAGCATCTGCAATTCCTTTTAATACTTTAAAAGGATCTTTAAAATTTTCAATCGACATATAACGTCTTAATTTCCCTGTTGAGATAGGATAATAGTCAACATATGGAATATCTCCAACTAATTCACGTTCAATTCCATCTTTAGAACCGATATAACTTATTTTCCATCCTTGCTCATGAAAGTATGGTATAAGTGCTAAGTTAACAATAACGTGGCCCGCAGTTCCTCCACCAGTAAATAATATACTTTTCTCCTGCATTATATATTCTCTCTCCTAATTTTTCATTCTGTACAAATGTATGTATACTTTCTCTTATTTATACGGTTAATCCATTACTAACAATAATCTATTTAGCAAATTTTTTCAATAAAAAATTTCTTCACATAAAAAAACTAGGATAAGTGGGGGTTGGGGTCCACATATCCTAGTTTATATTTATTAACCTTGTAATAATAAGTCGTATGGATCTTCTAGCATTTCTTTGATACGTACTAAAAACTGAACTGCTTCTTTTCCGTCTACAATTCTGTGGTCGTAAGATAATGCTAAGTACATCATCGGACGAACTTCGATTGTATCATCAGGCATAACAACTGCACGTTTAACGATGTTGTGCATTCCTAAAATACCAACTTGTGGAGCATTTAGGATAGGAGTTGATAACATAGATCCGAAGATACCACCGTTAGTGATTGAGAATGATCCACCTTGTAAATCATCTAATCCTAATTTGTTATCTCTTGCTAATGTTCCTAAACGAACGATTTCTTTCTCAATTCCTGCAAAGTCTAATTTGTCTGCATCGCGTACAACTGGTACAACTAATCCACCTTCTGTAGATACTGCAATACCGATATCGTAGAATTCTTTTACGATTAAATCAGTTCCGTCAATTTCCGCATTTAATAATGGGAATTCTTTTAATGCAGCTACAGTAGCTTTTGTAAAGAATGACATGAAACCTAATTTAATATCATTTTTCTTCACGAATCCTTCTTGACGCTCTTTACGTAAGTTCATGATTGCTGTCATGTCGATTTCGTTAAACGTAGTTAACATCGCAGCTTCGTGTTGAGCTTCTACTAAACGTTTAGCGATTGTTTGACGACGACGGCTCATTTTTTCTACACGTACAGGTTTTTCAAACTGTTGAGCTGTCTCAGTAGCTGCAGCTTGTTTCTTCGCTGGAGCTGCTGGTGCAGATTTAGCTGCATTGTTTGCAGCCTCTACGTCTTCTGGACGAATACGACCTAAAGGATCTTGTGCTTTCACTTGTGATAAATCAATGTTTAATTCACGAGCTAATTTTCTAGCAGCAGGTGATGCAATAACATCTCCAGCTTCTGTTGCAACAACTTCCTCTTGTGCTTCTTGTTTAGGCGCTTCTGCTGGTGCCGCTTCTTCTTTTTTCTCTTCAGCTGCCGGCGCTTCCGTAGATGGTGCAGCTGCTTCTGAACCACTTTCGTCTACTTTTGCAATAGCGTCCCCAACACTTACGTCGTCTCCTTCTTCTGCAAGTACTTCAACAATAACACCTGCATAGTCAGAGTTAACCTCAACGTTTACCTTGTCCGTTTCTAATTCTACAACCGGATCCCCTTTTTCTACTTTGTCTCCTGGTTGTACAAGCCATTCAGCTATCGTACCTTCTGTAATTGATTCAGCTAGTTCTGGAATTTTAATTTCCTTCACTATTATTTCCTCCCTTTGCTGGATTAATCGCTTCATTCACGACTTTTTCTTGGATTACTTTATGAACATTTGGCTCCCCTACTGAAGTTGCAGCTCTCTCAGGGCGACCAACATAACGGATTTTTACTCCGTCTTTAGTAAGCTCACGTAAATATTCTAAAACATAACGCCAGCTTCCCATATTTTTAGGTTCTTCTTGAACCCAAACAATTTCCTCTAAATTAGGTAATTGTTCGATTTCTTTTTTCAATTGATCTTGCGGGAATGGATATAACTGTTCTACACGCATTGCACGTAACCAGTCAAATTTATCCTCCGAATTTTCAATTGCTTCCTCAATATCGACCATGATTTTACCAGAACCTAATAATAATCGTTTCGCATTTTTCTTGCTTACTTTTAAGTTAGGTTGGTTACGTAAAGGCATAAATTTACCATTTGTAAACTCTTCAGCAGGTGATGCGACACGTTCGTTACGTAATAAACTCTTAGGTGACATAACTACTAATGGACGCGCTTCTTCTGATCCGCGCATTTGCGCTTGACGGCGTAATAAGTGGAAGAATTGAGCAGATGACGTTACGTTTGCAACGATCCAGTTGTTTTCTCCTGCCATCTGTAAATAACGCTCTAAACGTGCACTAGAGTGCTCTGGTCCTTGCCCTTCATATCCATGAGGTAACAGGATAACCATATTCGATTTATCGCCCCATTTCGCTCGTGCAGAAGAAATAAATTGATCAAAAATTACTTGTGCTACGTTAGCGAAGTCTCCAAACTGTGCTTCCCAAATAACTAAAGTTTCTGGTGATTGAATACTATAACCATATTCGAATCCTAATACAGCAGTTTCAGATAATGGGCTATTATAAATATCAAATGACGCATTTGCATCATCTAATCCGTGCATTGGACAGTATTTCTCACCCGTTTCAGTATCATACAATACTAAGTGGCGGTGTGCGAAAGTACCACGCTCTGAATCTTGACCTGTGATACGAATTGGAGTTCCGTCTTTCACAATGGATGCGAAAGCTAATGCTTCTCCTTCTCCCCAATCTGCTTTTTGTCCTTCTTCTAAAATGTTTTCGCGACGTTTGAACACGCGGTTTAAACGTTTAAATCCATTAAAGTCGTCCGGACGTTTTAATAGGTCTGCGTTTAGTTTTTTCAGATCTTCTAATGGAACAGCAGTTTCATAGTCATCAATGCTATTCGCTAAGTAATCTGGCATATTTAATTCAGAAATTCCTGCTAAAGGATTTTCCTTCATGCTATCGTAAATTGTTTGCAATTCTTTTTGATGATTATCTTTCATAGCCTGAATTTCTTCATCTGTTAGAAGACCTTCTTCTTTTAACTGCGAACCGAAAATTTCTGTTACAGTTGGATGTTGGTCAATTTCGCGATATAAAGCAGGCTGTGTAGATCTTGGTTCATCCATTTCGTTATGTCCATAACGACGGTAACCAACTAAGTCGATGACACAGTCTTTCTTAAATGTTTGGTTGTAATCATATGCAAGCTGAATTGCTTTCATACAAGCAATTGGATCGTCTGCGTTTACACGAATGATAGGAATTTCATATCCTTTAGCTAAATCACTCGTATAACGTGTAGAACGTGAATCACGTCTATCTGTTGTAAATCCAACTAAGTTGTTTGCAATGATGTGTAATGTTCCACCAACACGGTACCCTTTTAAGTTACTTAAGTTTAATGTTTCAGGGACAATTCCTTCTCCAATAAACGCCGCATCTCCATGGATTAATACACTTGTTGCTTTACTTAAATCTTGTTTCGGATACCCTTTTTCAGAACGATCATCTTGAACCGCTCTCGTCTTCCCAGCAACTACTGGATTCACAAATTCTAAATGTGATGGGTTATGTGCTAAATGTACACGTGTAGATGCATCATCGTTTTCTACGATTCTAGTAGCACCAAAGTGATATTTAACATCTCCTGTCCAACCATAGTTAATACCCATTGATCCTTCAGATGGCATTAACTCCTTATCTGGTGCATGGTGGAATTCAGAGAAAATTTTATCTAATGGCTTTCCTAACACGTAAGCTAATACGCTTAAACGTCCACGGTGTGCCATTCCCATCATAATATGTTCAATTTTATCATCATTTGCTGATTTAACGATTCGATCTAATACAGGAACCATCGACTCTAAACCTTCAATAGAAAAACGTTTTTGTCCTACGAACGTTTTCTGTAAGAACTGTTCAAATCCTTCTACTTCAATTAAACGATGTAATAATTGTTTCTTTTCTTCCGCATTTAAGTTAAGATTTAATTCTTCTGATTCAATGCGATTTAATAACCATTCACGCTCTTCATTACTATTTACATGATCATACTCAAATGATACTTTACCTGTATAAATTTTTAGTAAAGTTTGCACAACATCATATCCAGTTTCGATGTTTGCAGGAGCTTTATCCCACAACCATGACGCTGGAATATTCTTTAAATCTTCATCTGTAATACCGTACTTATCTTGATTTAATAAATCTGTTTCTTCATGCCATCCGCCAACTGCATAAATATCAGCTTTTAAATGACCGTGACGACGAATTGCGTCCATATACTTCATTGCTGAAGTAATCTTTCTCACATCCGCACTTGAAATACCTTCTGAAACAACGTCTCCACTACCTTTATGACCCATCCACTCAGGGGCACCATGTGTATCAAACATTGTTTTTAAAGTAGGATCAACTAAGCTTGGATCCTCTTTATATAAATCATATTGTTCTTCTACATATCCCATGTTTGGACCATAAAAACTATTCCATATTTTGCCGTTCGGCTTTGCACTTTGTGCCACGTCTTATACCCCCATTAGATATTGACTTTACCCGTTCACTACGGAATGATTTACTCATGTACATTATAGAACTGTCTTGAAAGTAGAGCAACTAATAACACTTAAAAAGTATAATTGTCAAATGAAATCGCTATCTTATTTCAATAAACAGTGAAAAAATCCTATAATTTTTGAATATTTTGTTAAAACATACGGGTAATACATTAAAAAATTACGATTTTTTTACATACAATCAGTTCATTTTCATAAGATTTTTGGTTAAAATTACTCATCTTATATGAAATGATTTCACAAAAACAAGAATAAAAGTTATAATATATATGTTAAGAAAGTTCCTAACTCAAAGGAGGATGAATGTGATGAAATTAGCATTAATCTTAGCTCTTTGCGTTACGTTTGTAACAGCTTGCCTAACTTCAGCATATGAATCAAAACCAGGCGTACCAACAAATAATCAATAATAGGATCGTCATGTAATGTATATTGCATGACGATTTTATTTTATATTTGGAAAACCTTGTTGTCTAAGAGCTTCATATATAATAATTGCTGCAGTGTTAGATAAGTTTAAAGACCTAACATGTTCACTCATATGTACGCGTAAACAGCGTTCTTCATTTCCTTCAATAAGTTCCTTTGGAATGCCTGTCGTCTCTTTTCCAAAAACAAAAAAGATTTCTTCTTCCACATTACCAAAGTCATAATCGGTATAATATTGCTCACCAAAATTTTCAATATAATAAAATATTCCATCTTTATATTGATTATATAAATCAAAAATCGTTTCATATTCTATTACATTCACGTTTTTCCAGTAATCTAAACCTGCACGCTTTAACATTTTATTATCTGTTGAAAAACCTAACGGATGAATTAAATGTAAAGTCGTGTTCGTCGCAAGACATGTCCTTGCTATATTTCCAGTATTAGCCGGAATTTCTGGTTGATATAATACAATATGCAATCCCACTTGTGAACCTTCTTTCATATAACTTTCCATTATCATGATTGATTATATATACAAATCCGTTAAAAATCATATCATTATCAATCGACTACGTAAAGTTATTTACTTTTTTCGCTTATTAAAGTTAACCCTTTTTTAATTTCTTCTAAAACAATCGCTTCTTTTTCTTTTTCCAATGCTATTTTTAGAGCGTTCTCCGCTTCTTCGGTTCCAATTTTTCCTAAAGCCCATGCAGCCGTTCCACGGATAACCGGTCGAACATCATTTTTTATTATATCGATCAATAATTCAATCGATGTATCGTCTTTAAAATGCGCTAATGCAATAATGGCATTTCTTTGTAATGGGTTTTTCCCACGCCAAAAACCGGATACATGGCCAAATTTCTCTTTTAATTCACGATTCGACATCGTCAACATCGGTTTTAGTAAAGGTTTAGCTACTTCTCCGTCCGGTTCAAACTCTTCATGTAAATGAAAGTCGATTCCCTTATTTTTCGGACATACTGCTTGGCACGTATCACAACCATATATTCTCGTTCCAATTTTTGAACGAAACATATCTGGTAACATTTGTTTAGTCTGCGTCTGATATGCAAGACACATTTGGGCATTTAATGTTCGTTCTCCTACAAGCGCACCAGTCGGACAAGCTGTGCGACAAATATTACAATCTCCACAACCATCTTCCACTCGTTCATCTTCTGTAAAAGGAATATTCGTTATCATTTCTCCTAAATAAACGAACGAACCATATTCCTCTGTGATGAGTAATGTATTTTTTCCGATAAAACCAATTCCAGCTCGTTCAGCGACAGAACGATCACTTAATTCTCCTGTATCAACCATAATTTTATAATTAAAATCTGCTACACGATTTCCTATATAATTTGCTAATAGTTGCAAACGATCGCGTAAGACATGATGATAATCTTCTCCCCACGATGCACGGCAAAAAATCCCTCGATATGCATCTTTTTTATTTTTAGGTGGATTTTTTATTTTAGATGGGTAGGCAATTGCAATCGAAATAATCGACTGTGCTTCTGGAAATAAACGTCTCGGTTCTGTACGCTCTTCCACCGTTCCTTTTTCAAATCCTGAACTATAATTTAATCGTTCATGGTCAATTAAACGTTGTTTCAACGATGTAAATACATCCGCTGTCGTAAAACCAATTTTGTCAATTCCGATTTCCTTTGCATGTTGTTTAATATCTTCTTTTAATTGTTCGAATTGCATAACTCCCACCTCCAGTCTATAAAATGAATACCCTTGTAGTAATTTACATTATCCTTTTTTAATTGTAAAATAAAATTGACTATATGAAGAGAGGAATGATGACGTGTCAACTTATTCTATTATTCTTTCACAAGATAAGTTCGTGCACAAAGACAGTTTACATTTTCCGTATGAAGAACGAGCATTACAGTTTGGTGATGGAGTATACGAAGTAATTCGCGTATATAATGGGGAGCCTTACTTGTTCGAGTCGCATGTCGACCGTTTGTACCGTTCATTAGCTGCTATTAAAATTGATTTAAAAATAGAGAAAGAAACATTATCCTCTTTATTAAAAGAATTAATTGAGCGAAACAACGTGGAAGAAGATTGTTTCATATATTTACAAGTTTCACGTGGTTCAGGGACGAGAATTCACCACTTCCCTACAGATATGGAACCAAATCTATATGCATATATTCAGAAGCAACCCCGTAATATTGACAATGTAACAAATGGTGTTCGTACGATTATCGTGGAAGATATTCGCTGGAAAAATTGCTATATTAAAAGTTTAAATTTATTACCGAACGTTTTAGCAAAACAGGCAGCAGCTGAAAAAGGATGTTATGAAGCGATTCAACATATTAATGGGGTTGTAACAGAGTGTGCTTCCTCAAACGTATATTTAGTAAAAAATGGCAAAGTATACACACATCCAGCTACAAATCGCATTTTAAATGGTTGTGTACGAATGGCAGTAAAAGAATTTTGTGAAAAATTAGATATTCCATTTATAGAAGAGGCGTTTACATTAGACGATATTCATGAGGCGGATGAAATGTTTTTAACGAGTAGTAACTCAGAGGTATCGCCAATTATTGAAGTAGACGGCAAAATGATTCAGGATGGAAAACCTGGTCCTGTTTCGACTTTACTACAAGAAACATATGAAAAAGATGCAAATATTTCAGTAAAACTAGCTTAAATTTATTTTGATTCAAAAGGACGAATAACCCTTTAAGGAAATTCGTCCTTTTTTTGTTTCGCTTATTCCTCTACATATTTATGTAAGAACTCTGTAACGGTAGCCATGAATTTTGCCTCATACATCACTCCAGCTTCACCATGATTTGCCTTCGGAAATGTAACGAGTTCTTTCTCACTGCTCGTAGCCTCAAACAATACATCGGTCATTTCAGCGGGAACGAATGTATCTGCTTCCCCTACTATGTACAAAATTGGAACAGTAGCCTTTTTCACTTGTTTTAAAGCAGAAGCTTCTCGTAAGCTATAATTCGCTCTTAATTTTGTCACAATACTCGTTGTCGTTAAAATCGGTTCTTTCGGTAAATGGAACATCCGCGTCATTTGATAGCCAAATAAATCATAGACCGAAGTATAAGGGCTATCGGCAATGATCGCTTTTATCTCATCTGGTACATCTTCTCCACTTACCATTAATACCGTTGCAGCTCCCATCGATAATCCGTGCAAAACAATTTGCTTTTTTCCGTACGTTCCTTCCAACGTTTCTATCCATTTGATCATATCAAGGCGATCATGCCAACCGAATCCATAATAATCCCCTTCACTTTTTCCATGCCCACGGAAGTTAGGCATAAATAAATTGTAACCGAGTTCCTCATAATAATATTTTCCATAAAGACTCATTTGCAATGCATTACCTAAATATCCGTGACCGAAAATGACCGTCTTATCACTTTCCTCCTCCTGTGCTAAATAATAGCCTTGCAATGTAATACCATCGTCACTCTCCATTGTCATTTCGACAAACGGCTGTTCATCCTTCCATTTTATCCACTCGCCTTTTAAAAATGTATCCATCGTTTCATCTGCCACTTCTAAATCACTATTATTTTGCAAAAACTCCTTCGGTCCACGCTCAATCGCCAAATGATAAAAATAAAAACCAGCAAGAACATCAACAATGAATAAGCAGGAAATCAGACTAATGATTATTTTAAGCCACTTTTTTCGTTTCAATATCGTAAACTCCTTTTAAAAAGGACACGAACGAATAAATTAGTTCGCCCGTGTCTCTCTCATTACAACTTTCATATTATTTGCATGTCATTAGTGGAATAATCGTCCACCTTTTGATTGAATCAATTTTTTCATCTTTTTCTGAATTGGTCCCTTTAAAAAGACACCGACCGTTATCGATATCGCCGCAAAGATTATTAATGCACCAATATCGAAAAATGCTCGCTTCCAAATGATTCCACCTACTGCCTCCCGCATTAAATCAACACCATACGTAAATGGTAAAAATGGATTTACTGCTTGGAAAAACTCTGGCAATAAGACGACAGGGTATGTTCCACCTGAACTTGCAATTTGTAATACGAGTAAAATGATCGCAACGGCCTTTCCGACATCCCCCAACAGCGCAATGGCCGTATACACAATCGACATAAATACTAGACTTATTAATAACCCAAATATGACAAACCAGAATGGGCTACTTACTTCAACACCGAGAATAAATATATCCCCTAATGTAACAATGACAGTTTGCAATAATCCAATCGTCATAAACGTTAGCATTCGACCAGTGTACACTACTTTTGGACTTAACGTATCTTCTTCTGGAACATTTGGCGATAATAAAGAAATTAATAATAATCCACCAACCCATAAAGATAATACCGTATAAAAAGGAGTCATCCCTGTACCATAGTTAGGAATTGGAAACACTTCATTCGTATGAAGCACAACTGGCTCTGCAAAGAATCCTTTTTCTTTTTCCGGGTCATTTAATAATAAGTCGACAATTTCTTGCATGTCTGCTTCATCTTGTACTTCCCGAATCGTATCTGCTAATGTATTTACACGATCTTGCACTTGAGGATACACATTGAATAACGTATCTAATGCTTCTTGTCCTTCATCTATTTTAGTATCTGTTTCATTTAGCATTTTTTCGATTTCTGGAATCGCATTACTTATATCATTTATCATGCCTTTTGCTTCATTTACTGTTTCTTGACCAGCATGAATTTCAGCTAACATTTTCGGTTCGATTTCATCTTCGTATTTCTCTACGAAAGCTTGTAAATCAATATCTGTTACAGAGCCAATGCTTTCCTGTAAGTCTTTGAAAAATTGTTCGTTATTTCCGATGAATGCTTTAATATCATCTGTTTTTCCTTGTACAGTTGCAATATCCTCTTTCATCGATTCCAATGTTGTAATTAACGTTTCAATCTCTTCATTTTCTTCCTCTAAATTATTTTGCACTTCTTGTAAAGATGCAATAATACCGTCGATATCCTCTGTTATCTTAGGTAATTCAGATTCGATACTTTCCACATCTATTTCTTCTAACTCTTCTTTAATCGCCTGCTCAATTTCAGCCCGTTTTTCATTTACATCTTTAAAAACAGCTTCAATTTCTTTCACTTCTTCTTTCAACGCTGGAGAAATAGCTTTTAATTTCTCCTCTACTTCATTTAAAAAAGTACTCGTTTTTTGAATCGCATCTAATCCTTTTTTGGTCACTTCTTTTGCTTGGGGAATTTTTTCGTTCGCCACATCTAACATATTGCTCGCATGTGTTAATTGTTCATCCATTTCTACAAGCTTATCGTGGATGTTCGGTAACTCTTCCTCTAATGTAAATACGTATTCTTCAAATAATTCAATATCTGGAATCGACTCTTCTAATTCCAGTCCAATATCGTTAAACATTTCAAAGATAATTCCATTTACTGTACTAATAAATTCACTACTTATTTCCTCAACAATGACTGAGGCACCTTTATCCGTAATTTTTGGAGCAATCGCATTAATCTTTTCATTTACATAATATTCCATTGTCGCCTTTTCCGGTTCCGCTTTTACAACGGAACCTAATGTTTCAGAAAAATCTTCTGGCACGACAATCACTGCATAATAATTTCCATATTCAAGTTCTTCCATCGCTTCTTTCCGATCGACAAAATGCCAATTAAAATTCGTATCTTTTTTTAAATTATCAACTAAATTTTTACCGACATCGATTTCTTCACCACGTACAGTTGCACCGACATCTTCGTTGACAAAACCAAGTGGGATTTGATCTGTTTGGGCATATGGATCCCAAGATGCTTTAATATTTAACCATGCATATAAAGAAGGTAAAAATATAAGTCCACCAATTAAAACAATGGACATAATATTTGTTATGATGCTATGTATATCTCGTTTATATAAAGTAAAAATTTTTTTCATGTTTTCCCTTCCTTGTAAGTTTTTCAATTTCATTCCATAATTTTAGTTTAGACTATCATAACATACTATATAAGGGATAATTGTAAAAAAAAAGAAAAACATAATGATTTATCATCTTTTCTCCTAAAAAAAAATGACAACATATCTTTATGTTTTTCTATATCATTTATGCTTCTCTTTTTTGAATTGTAACTGTCCAACTTGCGCCTGTACCAATATCATATGCTTGTGCAAAAGACCCTTGGTTAATCGCAACACCTAGTTTATCGACAGAGTTCACATATAATAAAGGCTCTCCTAAGCGACTATCTGCAAAAGATTTTCCATATGTCATCGCATTTTTATAAATAGTGCGACCATTATTTTCAATGGTCACTTCTAATAAGTCTCCATATTGAACATTCGCTTCTACGAATAATGTACGACTAATATTCGTCCATAAATTACCAAACCGAACATCTAATATGTCAATATTCCCTTTTACGATTCCGTCTCCACCTGTTGCAGCTGGATTCGGTAGTGAAATAACATCGGCAACAGCTAATTCCCTACCAACTTCTTCAAAATTTATTACCCCTGCCGCCAGTCGTGCTCCAGTATATGCATAAATATCACGACCGTGGAATGTATAGGACTCTCCTGAGTTCGGTAAACGATTTTTCGTTTCATCGATTTCACGTAAAGCAACAATGTCAAAATTTTCTAATACATGTGTTAATGTTCCATTATTCGGCGTAACAATGTATTGGTTTGTTGCTGTTTTTGCGACAACACTTAAACGATCTGTCCCAACACCGGGATCCACTACAGAAATAAAAACAGTCTCTTCTGGCCAATAGGAGATTGTTTGATACAAACGATAAGATCCTTCCCATATATTATACTGTGGAATTTCATGTGTTAAATCATATATATTCAAAGTTGGATTGACACTTAATGCAACACCATACATCGCACTAACCGCCCCGTCACATAAACCAAAATCTGTCTGTATTACTAAATGTTTTGTCATGTTCATCCCTCCAAAATTATTTGTAAAATTAAAAAACCACGTCCTTATACGAATATAAGGACGTGGTTGAATATACGCGGTACCACCTTATTTTTTATATGCTCACACATATAAACTTTATAAGTACGCAAATGTTCAATCGAACATTATCAATACTTTTGCATAGCTAACGGGTGCAAATCCGTCGAAACCTACTAACAATCGTGTTCAGTTCGAAACTCGAAGGCCATTTTCTGATTGATCATTTTTGCTTCTTTTCAGCTTCCGAAGCTCTCTGTAAAAAACGAGGGCAACCATACTTTCCCTTTTCAACGTCTTTAAGAAATGTATACTTATTTGAATTACTATGATTATAGTTCCATATTTTTTTAAAGTCAAGGAATATTGCTAATTATCAGTATTTTCTTTTTTTTATAATCCGTGGTAAGATTGCGGTAAGATGGAGGAACTTCATGATTTTCATATGATATACATGCATTTTAGAATTGTTTTTATCGATTATAGTTCGGTATGTTTTTGACCACGTTAGAGGCGTAACACATATTTCTATTATGCTTCCTTTCAAAAAAATTAATCGGAAAAAGGGGTGTGACTATGCGGCCAATCTTCATTGGATTATTAGCGGCATTGTTTTTTTCGTTTGCATTTATTTTTAACCGAAACATGGAATTAGCTGGAGGTAGTTGGATATGGAGCGCTTCTATCCGGTTCTTTTTTATGTTACCAATGTTACTTATTTTTGTTCGTTTAAGAAAACAAGTACTGCCTGTATTACACCATATTAAAAAATATCCAAAAGAATGGATCATCTGGAGTACTATCGGTTTTTGCTTTTTTTATGCGCCGTTAACTTTTGCGACTATCCATGCACCTGGGTGGCTTGTCGCAGCAACATTTCAATTAAACATTGTCGCAGGGTCATTGCTCGTTCCTTTTATTAATAAATCGAATCGATCTATTCCGATTCAAAGTGTATTTATTTCTATCATTATCATTATCGGAATCTTCATGATGCAAATGGAACACGCAGAAAACGTTCCAATAAAAGCAATCCTTTTATCCGTTCTTCCGATGATAGTTGCTGCTATTTCCTATCCTTTAGGAAATAGAAAAATGATGCAACTTGTCAATGGAGAATTAAATTCACTTCAACGTGTTTTAGGAATGACCATTGCTTCTATGCCATTTTGGATTTTATTATCGATTTTTGGTGCATTTTCACATGGAGCACCAACACAAAATCAACTTGTACAAGTGTTTATCGTTGCGGTGTTTTCTGGGGTAATTGCAACTATTTTATTTTTCTACGCGACTGATCTCGTACGACATGACAACCATAAACTTGCTGGAGTAGAATCAACATCTGCTGGAGAAGTAGTTTTTGCCTTACTAGGAGAAATGTTATTACTTGGTTTTTTCGTCCCAAGTTTTATGACGATAATTGGATTAATCCTCGTCATATTCGGGATTATTTTACACAGTATTTTATCCCGCCTACAAGATAAACGAACATTAAAGTCTAACAGAGCAGTATCTTAAATAACACTTAATATATTCGATTATAAACAATTGAGCCATGAACTAGTAAAAACAATAAAACACGAAAGATGATGGCATTAAGTGCTATTTTCTTACACACTTATCGCGTAAGCACCATTCTTTCGTGTTTTATTTGAACTCGTCAAATTGTTTCATTTTTTAATGTAAGTTAATCTTTTCTTGGTACGACATTATCGATTTCATACCAATCAAATTCACCTTTTTGAATTTGCTCTCGACGATCTTTCGTAATAATGTCTGTCGGTCTGTTTCCATGTGGGAAATCATCATCATGACCTTCCCAAACTGGGCGGTCCTGACTTAATAAAAATGCAGCAATATCTGCAGCTTCTTGATCTGATAACTCGTACTCTGCCCCGATAGGCATATTATTTTGTAAATAACCAGCCATCTTTGTTAAACGACCCATTCCAGCACCATCATTAAAGGAATTTTCTCCCCATAATGCTGGCCCAGTATTTGTACCAGTACCTTGCCCATCATCCCCGTGACAAGTTAAACAGTTTTTCGACTCGTATAACTCTTCACCATTTACAACATCTGGTTCTGGTACTTCATCCATTGAATTAACAACTACCCATGGTCTTTCTTGTCCAACTTCGACCCCTTCAGAAATATACGTTAAATAAGAAATAAGTGCACGCATTTCTGAACTATCATTTGGAATCATTTTACCGTTCATACTACGAACCATACAACCGTTTACTCGATCTTCTAACGTAAATGTAATCCCTTCACGTGGTCGGTATTGTGGGTATGCAGTCGTTACACCGACCATTGACGAACTGTCTGAATAACCACCATCAGCATGACAGCTCTGACACGATAATTCGTTTCCAACATAATCAGGCATCACCGTGTTTGTTTCATTGAAAATTTCTTCTCCGTATTGTATTGCTTCTGTCATTGGATCATCAGGATCTAAATCTTCCATTTTTGGCGGAACATGCTCTCCTGTTGCATTTTCGTTCCCATTTCCATCACCGTTCGCATTATTATTTGTGTTATCATTCGCTGTACAACCGACAACAAATAAAAGAACTACAAAAAACGCAAACAAAAATCTCCTTTTCTTAAACATTAGCTAAACCCCCTTGTTTTTATCCTACTATACACCTACCCTGTCCTCCAAAAAAATAGACAAGTAAATAGTGGATGTAACAATTTTCTCACAAAGGTTTTACAAATTATAGTCTTTTTACCCATTTCATTGCACTTTTTTATCTTTTACGTACAACGATAATATAAGAGCGATAAACGTAATTGCAGTTGCAACGTAAAACGCAATATTTACTCCATGGACAAGCGCATCAAAATCTCCTTCATGTTTTGGGACTAATGCTGTCACAGACATAATCGTAACAAATAACGCTGTGCCAATCGAAGCTGCTACTTGTCGCATCGTATTTGTCATCGCAGTCCCATGTGGGATTAATTTGTTCGGTAAAGCATTTAAACCGGCTGTCGTCGATGGCATCATAACCATTGCAATACCGACCATTCGTACAGCAAACACGACTGTAATGTACGTTAATGTTGTTTCAGATGTTAATCTCGTAAAGAAAACTGTCGTCACAGTCATAATCGTTAATCCAATAATTAACAACCATCTTGCACCTATCCGGTCGAATACCTTTCCTATAAACGGAGAGAGAAAACCCATTACTAATGCGCCAGGTAAAATCATAATACCTGACTCAAGTGCTGTAAATCCAGCCATTAATTGCATATAAATAGGTAAAATAGTCTCTGCTGCAATTAGCATCGTAAAGGCAACCATCCCGATGATCATCGTAATCGTAAATGTTCGGTTTGATAAAACACGGAATTGTAAGATCGGTTCTTTTAAACGATACTGTCGCGTAATGAACATCGTTAAAGTAATTGCACCAATAATTAACGATAAAATAACATTCATATTAGACCAACCAAAATTACCGACACTACTAAATCCGTACAGTAACCCGCCAAATCCGAAAACTGATAAAATAATCGACGGATAATCGACTTTCGGGAATGTACGCGTAATAATATTTTTCATAAAAACATATCCAAAAATTAAATCTAAAATCGCTAACGGAATAATAATTAAAAATAAATAACGCCAAGGGAATATCTCAATAAACCAACCAGCTAATCCAGGTCCAATGGCAGGTGCAAATGAAATAACTAACCCAGCCATTCCCATTGCAAACCCACGTTTTTCTAAAGGGAAAATTAACATAAATATTGTCATCATTAATGGCATTAACACACCAGCACCAATCGCTTGGATAATTCGGCCAACCATTAAGAATGAAAAATTAGGTGTAATAAAACAGACGAACGTACCTACAATAAATGTTCCCATTGAAAAAAGAAAAAGCCTTCTCGTCGAAAAAGTTTCCATTAAAAACGCCGTAATCGGAATCATAATTCCATTCACTAGCATAAAAATAGTCGTCACCCATTGCCCCATATTTTCCGTTAAATCAAACTCTTTCATAATATACGGTGTCGCCGTTATTAATAAAGTCTGGTTTAAAATAGCTAAAAAAGATCCAATTAATAACACCGCTACAATTGGACCATTACTATTTGGTGATTCATTTTTTTCTATGTATTCGCCCATATCTCTTCCCCCTCTATACACAAAAAATTCCGTATAAGTATACGGAATTTACATCGTCAATATAAAAATATAAGCCACAATGCCGTAATAAATTAAAAAGTTTTAACCACCACTTTATACAAAGTGGGTGTTTGCAGTAGGTTTTCTGTTTTCCACTCGATCGAGGCATAACATCCGACCTACGATTAAAACTCCCTAATTTCTATTTAGAGGTTAAACTTTAGTAAATTACGAACATCGCAGCTCTCTATATATATGATAAACATAACAAACGAAAAAAGCAATGGAAAGAATTTACTAACTCATTCTGTATATTCAGAATGAGTTATCCATACTGAAAGTCGTAAAGATAAAACACACTGCTAATTTGGAGCAGCATAAAAAAAGGAAGTCCGAACTTAAAATACCATTTCTTCGTTTTATGATGGAACATGTACATTCCTATTATCATCCCTACCGTTCCACCTAATAATGCAATTATCCATAAAGCTCGTTCACTTATTCTATAGAACCCTTTTCTTGCCCGCTTTTTATCTATCCCCATTAAAATATATCCGAATATATTCAAACAAAATACATATAGTACGAACCAACTGATCATCTGCATCACCTCTTTGTCCTTTATCATACCATCCTTCCATAGAGAACGAACAACATCCTATCTCCTATCACTTTTTTATAAACAAAGCAGGACGTACAAGTTTTTTTCGGAAATGGAATGGTTCATGTATAATGAACATATAGAGGAGGCATTTCAATGAAGACAATCATTTTTGGAGAACACGAAGAAGATACGATACGTCAATTTCATCAATGTTTACAGGTTGGCCAAGTAGTTGGTGGAGCTTTATGTGCGGATGGACATTATGGCTATTCCCAACCAGTTGGTGGTGTGGTCGTATATGACAATCAAATCTCTCCATCTGGTGTCGGATATGATATTGCATGTGGTAATAAAGCCGTAAAAACGGACTTATTATATACAGATATAAAAGATGCTATGCCAAAAATTATGGATGAAATACAAAAAAATATTATATTCGGATTCGGAAAGAAAAATCCGAATCCTCCAGACCATGCATTGTTCGATGATGACGCTTGGAATGTATATAAAGAAATCGGAAAACATGAACACGATACATTAAAGGCATTAGCTCGTACACAATTAGGTACTACTGGATCTGGTAATCATTACGTCGATATTTTAATTGATCAAAAAACAGATGAAGTATGGGTTGCCAACCATTTTGGTAGTCGTGGATTAGGTCATCGAACAGCAACTGGATTTCTCAATTTGGCGAATGGACAAGACTTTTCAGACCGCCCTAAGGGAGAGGCGATGGAAACTCCACCAACTATTTTCCATTTAGACTCAGAGTTTGGTTCCATGTATTTTGAGGCGATGAATTTAGCTGGTAAATATGCTTATGCTGGAAGAGATTATGTCATCGATGTCGTTTTACATATTTTACAAGCAAACAGTATCGATGAAGTACATAATCACCATAATTTTGCATGGAAAGAAACCCATTTCGGAAACGAATATGTCGTCGTTCGTAAAGGGGCAACACCTGCCTTTCCTGGTCAACGTGGTTTTGTCGGCGGAAGCATGGGAGATATTTCTGTTATTTTAGAAGGGGTACACAGTTCTAAAAGTGAGGAAGCTTTTTATAGTACGGTGCACGGTTCAGGAAGAATTATGAGTCGTACACAAGCAGCCGGAAAAATGAACTGGAAAACGAAAAAGCGCCGCGGTGGTATCATTTCCGAAAAAGATATGCTTATGGCAGTACGTGATTATGGCGTAGAATTGCGTGGTGCAGGTACAGATGAGAGCCCATTCGTATACCGAAAATTACAGGAAGTACTCCATGCACATGAAGAAACGATCAATATTTTACACGTATTAAAACCAATTGGTGTATTAATGGCGACTGATTAGTTTGTAGAATGAACTAAATCTTTGTATAATCAAATAAAATAAAGTTTATAGGAGCAATGAAATTATGTCAGTACATACACAGTATAATCGTAACAAAGAAAATATCGGAAGACTGCTCGTGAAATGCCAAGATAAGCCTGGAATCGTTGCAGCACTTTCTACATTTTTATACGAAAATGAGGCGAATATATTAGAATCAAGCCAGTTCTCAAGCGAAGAGGAAGATGGCATGTTCTACATTCGTTTTGAATATTATTTAGATGACCTTTTAATGAAAAGACAACAATTAGAAAATGCTTTTTCTAAAATCGCAGAAAAGTTTGAGATGGAATATACATTTACGTATGCAATTAAAAAGAAACGTAGTGCGATTTTCGTTTCAAAGGAAATCCACTGTTTACAAGAATTATTATGGGAATGGCAAAGTGGTGACTTAGATACAGATATCGCTGTTGTCGTTAGTAACCATGAAGATGGTCGTGCCTTAGTTGAATCATTAGGTATCCCTTTTTATTATATCCCTGCGAATAAAGATATTCGTGAAGAAGTGGAACAAAAACAAGTGGCATTAATGCGTGAATATGAAATAGATGTCTTAATTTTAGCTCGTTACATGCAAATTTTGACACCTAATTTCGTGGAACATTTCCCGAATAAGATCATTAATATTCACCATTCATTCTTGCCTGCGTTTATCGGAGCTAGACCATATGAACGTGCATACAATCGCGGTGTAAAATTAATCGGCGCTACATCTCACTACGTTACAAACGATTTAGATGAAGGGCCAATTATTGAACAAGATACAGAACGTGTCGACCACCGTAATAATGTGCCGACTTTAAAGAAAATTGGACAACAAGTGGAGCGACGTGTACTAGCGCGTGCTGTTAAATGGCATTTAGAAGATCGTGTCATCGTAAAAGATAATAGAACAATTGTATTCCATTAATCAAAAAGATCAGGCATGAAATTGAATCAGCCTGATCTTTTAATATGCCCTTTTTCCTCTCCGTCGCCTCCAAACATAATCGACCGTTCCAGAACCAACAAACACACCGATTACAATTAAAGCTAATCCAATATAATGTCCTTTATATAATGTTTCACCGAGAAATAAGACGGTTCCAAACAAAGCAAAAAATGTATTTAAATTTACAAAAATAGCTGTTTCTGTTGGACCTACATGTTTGACGGCGTAATTATATACCATATGTCCAAATGCCGTCGCAATAATAGCACTAAATAAAAAGATACTTCCTAACTTTGGCTCAAATAATTTCGTTATTTGTCCAACATCTCTTTCAATGAAGAAACTTACGGTAAATATAAAAACAGCTCCAACGACGAGCATATATCCTGTTAGAAGTCTTGGGTCGAATGTTGGGTTTAATTTACTAATTAAAATAAAGCTGAATGCCTGCATTGCCATCGATAAAAAAATAAAAATATCACCGCTTGAAAAGGAAGACAATCCATCTCCACTAGCAAGTGATGTTGTAACGATACCGATAAATCCTATAAAAAATCCTAACATTCGTAATTTCGATATATGTTGTCGCAATAATAAAATAGCAAATAACATCGTAACTAGTGGGGCTCCACCTAAAATAATCGATGCATTTGCTCCAGAAGTTTTCGTTAATCCAATCGCTAAAAATGTATGATGCATTGCAACATTAAAAATTGTTATAATAGCAATCGTTTTCCATTCGTTTTTTGTCGGAAAACGAAATAATCCCATGATTTTTGTAATAATTAGCACGGAAATACCAGCAATAAAAATCCGGAATGATGTTAATGTTATCGGTTCAACATTTTTTACTAATACTGCCAAGGCCGATAAGTTAAATCCCCAAATTAACATGATGAGTGCTAATAATATGTATATTCTAGTCAAATAATCACCTTTCTACTCCCCGTGCGTTCTATTCTTTCTGTCTTCTTTTCGTTGACGATGCAATTTGTAATTGTTTTCGATATTTTGCAATCGTCCTTCTAGATATAATAACTCCTTCTTTTTGTAACATTTCTGTTAGCTTTTGATCGGATAGTGGCTGTTTTTTATCTTCTTCTACGATCCACGTACGAATTTTTTCTTTAATATGTTTTTGAGATAATGTTGCTCCTGTTACAGTAGGTAATGCTGTTGAAAACAAATCTCGTAAAGCAAACGTACCTATTGGCGTTTGAATAAACTTATTTGCAGTGGCACGACTGACCGTTGATTCATGCATCGCAATTTTATCTGCTACCGATCGCAATGTTAATGGCTCAACATAAGTTAATCCTTTATGAAATACGTGTTGCTGTTTTTGAATGATGACTTGCATAATATTTAATAATGTTGCCCGTCTTTTTTCGAGACTAGCCATCAACCAATTAAATTTAGAACGGTATGTCTGGACATATGTTTGAACTTCTTTTTCATTCGTTTGCATTAAAATTGCCTCGTCATTGAATGTCAATTTTGACACATAATCATCGTTTAAATGAACAACCCATTCCCCTAATGTTACATCATGGTCAACAATAATATCTGGCTCTATGAAGGCTGTCTCTTTTTTAGCAAGATGATTTGCTGGTTTCGGATGTAAATGATGTTTAATCCACTCAATTTTTCTTTCTACCGTTTCTGTCGATGTTTGCAATTGCTTAGCAATTTGTTCACTCTCTCCGTAACCAATTTCAACTAAATGATATTCGATTAACTGATGTAACAATGCATCTTTTGGTGCAAGATGCTTTGCTTGGATGAGTAAACAGTCTACTAAACTAGTTGCACCGACACCGATAGGTTCTAATTGATGAACAATATGTAATGCGCGGTCAAACTGATCCGGTGAAATATGTAAACGGCTGACGATGTCCTTTTTTTCCGTTCGTAAATAACCATCATCTTCTAAAGAACAGATGATATATTCTACCACTTTTCTCTCTTCATCAGATAACGAAAAAATAGCTAATTGTTCAACTAACACGTCATATAGATCTTTTTCTTCATAAGCAGTTGCTGCAATGACGTCATGTGTGGATACATCTGTGGAACGATACGTAGTAGGAGGCTCACTCCATTCAATGAACGGATTTTCCTCCACTTGCGCACGCACAAATTCATGTAATTCAACTGTCGAAAACTGTAACAGTTCAATTGCTTGGCGCAAATCCTTTGTCATCGTTAGCTGCAAAGTTTGTTTTTGTTCTAAACGAATATGCATAAAGCGAGCCTCCTTTACAAATGATTCCTTTTATACATATGTTGGTATGATATCTGTACTTACTTTTACAGAATTACTTAATAATTTTACTTATTTCTTTAAAGTTCGGATGTTCTGCAGAGCCCATTAAATCAAACAACGCCATCTCAACTGATGTGGCATATGCCCCTAATTGTTTCATTTTTTCAAGACCTATTTCTTTATTAGCAAGGGTTCTAGATGAAATGCAATCTACAACAGTCTCTACATAATAATCTTCTTTCAATAAATCTCTAGCCGTTTGGTATACGCAAATATGCGATTCAATTCCTGTTAATAAAATGGATTGACAGTTTAATTGTTCTAACGCCTCTTTAAACTCATCATTATTACACGCACTAAAGGTCATTTTTGCAATCGGCGATAAATTAGTTAAATGTTGTTTTACTTCGTCTGATGTCGGCCCTAACCCTTTCGGATACTGTTCTAACCAAATAATTGGGATATCAAGAACATTTGCTCCTTGAATCATTCTTTCTAAATTCGTTAACATTTCTTTACTTTGATGCATTATTTTTGCTAGTTTTCCTTGTACATCTACAATTATTAACGCTGTTTCATCTACATGTATCATCCTACATACCTCCATTCCCTTTCCTCTATTTTATCATATTCCCTAAAACTGTACAGAATAGAAGTTGGAATTTTTAGATAAATGAAACATAAATCTGTTCCAAATAAAACAAGTCTCTGTTCTATAACATAGTAAAAGTTTATGATATAATACATATAGATAAGTTTTTATAATCATAGTAGGAGTGTTGCCATTGATAAAAGATGATCGTTTTAAAGGAATAACGGGCGCCGATATTCGAAAAGATATCGTTGCTGGTATCACCGTTGGAGTGGTAGCAATCCCACTCGGTATGGCTTTTGCGATCGCCTCTGGGGTTAGTCCAGAGTATGGTATTTATACGACGATTATCGCTGGTTTAATCGTTGCCATTTTGGGAGGCTCACACTTCCAAATCGCTGGTCCTACAGGTGCTTTCATTCCCATCTTACTTGCGATAGTATTGCAATACGGATACGAAGACTTACTCATCGCTGGAATGATGGCCGGGGTCATGTTAATCATTATGAGTATTTTTAAATTTGGTAGCTTAATTACGTATATTCCGCGATCTGTCACGATTGGATTTACATCCGGAATTGCTGTCATTATTTTTTCTGGGCAGTTAGAAAATCTATTTGGATTACAAAACATCGAAAAGAAGCAATACTTTCATGAAAACATGTTGGAAATTATAAATAACTTCCACACGGTTAATTTTTATAGTATTTTCATTGGAATCATTGGTTTACTTCTTATTATTTTTATTCCAAAATTCTTTCCTAGGGCACCTGTTTTATTAATTGCCTTATTAATTCCGACGATTATTTCCGTTATATTTTTTCCTGATAAAACAGCAACAATTGGGTCACAATTCGGAGGAATTCCTCAAGCACTTCCCTCGTTTATCGTGCCAGAAATAACGATTGAAAAATTACTCTACTTATGGGGACCCGCTTTTGCGATTGCAATGCTTGGTGGAATTGAATCTCTATTATCTGCAGTCGTCGCAGATGGAATGACTGGTAAACAACATCATTCAAATAAAGAATTATTCGGTCAAGGAGTCGCTAATATCGTTACACCTTTTTTTGGAGGAATTCCTGCAACAGGAGCTATTGCGCGTACTGCTACAAATATAAAAAGCGGAGCAGTCAGTCCGTTTTCAGGTGTTTTCCAAAGTATGTTCGTACTCGCAACCTTATTATTATTCGCACCGTTTGCTTCCCATATTCCATTAGCAAGCATGGCGCCAATTTTAATGGTCGTTGCTTTTAATATGAGTGAATATAAAACATTCACGAATATGCTTAAAATGCGGACATCTGATTCACTCGTATTAATTACGACATTTCTCTTAACTGTATTCGTTAATTTAACCGTAGCTGTTCCAGTCGGTTTACTACTTGCAATGGTTTCTTTCGTTCGTCGGATTAGTTCTTTATTAGAAGTTGAAACGATTAAACCAGAGAAGTATGTACAAGAAGAAAAGGTTCAAGCGAATTGTCCAAAAATTGCTAGCTTTACGATTCGTGGTCCATTATTTTTCGGTGCAGCTGATCGTTTCGAATCTACCTTATCCCGCGCAATCCATCGTCGACCGAAAGTATTAATACTAAAAATGCGTCACGTATCTATGATCGATGCAACAGGTGAAGCGAACTTAGCTACGTTTATTCAACATTATATGAAACATGGCGGAACCGTACTTATTGCGGAATTAGATGAAGCACCTTTAGAAATATTAAAACGAAGCGGATTATATGGAACTATCGGAGCACACAATTTCTTCTCTGATACTACAGATGCGATCAATCAAGCATTGAATTTAATTGATGTATCAAATTGTCCTTACTGCCAGAAAAACGGTGTAAGAAGCTGTAGTGTCTATAAACAAATCCGTTCATAAAATAATATGTATTGTTTATAAATTTATTCACGAGGATACTTCCGTATTAAATAAACGGTAATTTGTTGGAGTTAGCCACTGCTGACTCCTTCGATTATTATTCCATTATAAGATTATCATTTATTTGCCTTCATCCACGCCTCAACTAGTCCGTTTACGTATTTTTATGTGAATGCAAGATTGCTTAGTCTTCTTAACAGCAAAAATAAAGAGCAGTGGTTGAACCACTGCTCTTTATTTTTGTATAGTTAGATTGAAATGGAAAACAATAATTATTTTTCTGCACCTAATCCAGTGTGAGAACGAACAGACATTTCTGCAAAGATCTTATCGTTATCTTCTGGCTTCGTCATTAACGAAACAATTATACCAGCTAAGAATCCTAATGGAATACTAACTAATCCTGGGTTCGTTAATGGGAAGATAGCTCCATCCCCCATAATTGGCGGACTTAATAAAATTAATATAACTGTTGTAAAAGTACCTGTTAACATCGATGCAACCGCACCTTTTGTGTTAAAACGTCTCCAGTAAATCGAGAAAATAATTACTGGTAAGTTTGAACTTGCACCAACTGCGAATGCGTACGTAACTAACTGTGCAACGTTGAAATTTTTCGCTAAAATTCCTAAGATGATCGATACAACCCCGATAACGAATGCTGTAATACGAGCAACTTTGAATTGTTTTTGTTGGTCAACTTCTCCACGTTTAATAACGTTCGTATAAATATCGTGTGCGAATACTCCCGCACCTGTAATTACTAATCCAGCTACAACCGCAACAATTGTCGCGAATGCTACTGCTGAAATACCAGCCATGAAAAGCTCTCCACCAATTGTTCCTGCTCCTCCACCTAAAGCTTGTGCTAATAATGGAGCAGCCATGTTTCCTCCACCACCAGCTTCATTGATTGCATCTTCTCCTACTAACGCAGCAGCAGCGAAACCGATGATTGCAATGATGAAGTAGAATGAACCGATAATGATCATTCCCCAAACAACGGACGATCTAGCAGCTTGTGCTGTTGGTACTGTAAAGAAACGAACTAATAAGTGTGATAAACCTGCTGTACCTAAAATTAATGTTAAACCTAATGATAGTAGATCAATTGGGTTCGTATATAAGTGACCTGGTGTTAAGAACTGCATTCCTTGTCCACCAACTTCACCGAAGCGCCCAATATTTGCACCTTCAATAATTGTTCCAAATAATGAAGATAAGTTAAACTTAAAGATAAGTGCAATGAAAATTAACATTAATAACATCGCAGCCATTAAAATAACGGCTTTAATGATTTGTACCCAACTAGTAGCTAACATTCCACCTAATGTTACATAAATCATCATTAGAACCCCAACGATAACTAATGAAACTTCATATGGAATACCTACTAATAAGTTAATGATTGCACCTGCACCAACTAACTGTGAAATCATATAGAAAGCTGTAATAGCCATCGTTACAATCGCACCAGCAGTTCGTACTGGACGTTGTTCTAAACGATAAGAAATAACGTCCGAAACAGTAAAGTTTCCTGAGTTTCTGAAAGGCTCTGCAATAATGTAAAGTACAATTACATACCCCATTAACCACCCAATAGAATACATGAAACCATCATAACCATGTAATGCAACTAGTCCAGCAATCCCTAGGAATGACGCAGCACTTAAGTAATCCCCTGCAATCGCTAAACCATTTTGGAACCCTGTTAACGATCGACCAGCAGCGTAGAAATCACCGGTACCAGATGTTCTCTTTGAAGCTAGATATGTAACATACATCGTTAGTGCAATAATAATACCAAATAATACAATACCAAATATTTCAGCTGAACCCATGATTTACGCCTCCTTTTCTACCGTTTCCGGTCCATATTTTGCAATAATTTCCTCTACTCGTCGGTCATATGAACGAGCAACAAATACATATAAAAATGCAAGCCCCCAAATTACTAAATAATATGATATACCGAATAAATACCCGAATGTAAAATTAGCAAAAACAATTTTTGTCATTAGTGGCTTTGCATATGCTGACAATACTGGGAAAATTAAATAATAAATCAAGAACAAAACTGGTACTGGGAAAATAAATGCGTACTTTTTACGTTTTAATTCCTGGAACTCTTCCGTTTTTTCAATCTTCTCAAACTCAATTAAATCCCTTGCAACCATTGTATTACCTCCTTTTAATATTTTATGAAAACGCTTTAATGTAAACGCTTTAAAAGCATAATACCAAATAAGGAGGTCATTTGCAGTAGTTTTGGGTGAATGGTACAAATTTGTGACTAAATGGTAACATTTTATTGTCAAATGTATTTAATTACTGAATTTTTCGAACAATGCTTTTCTTGCCGAACGACTGACAGGAACAGTTGTTTTTTGTTTATCCTTTAAAGTAATGTTATAAGCCCCATTAAACCAAGGTGTTATTTCTAATATATGATCTAAATTCACTAAATAACTACGATGTGTTCGAAAAAATGAAAATCCTTCTAATTTCTTTTCTAATTCTTGTAATGTCATTTTACTCTCAATGACACCATTTTCCGTATGAATTTCTAACATTCTTTGCGATGGTACAGCATAATAAATGGAACCTGGGGATAAAACGATCATTTTTTCACCATCGTCAATTAATAATTTGGTCGTTGCTAGTCGGTCTTGGCTGAAATTGGATCTTGTTGAAGCAGATTTTTCGACAACACGTTTTCGAACACGTTCTAACGCTTGTTGGAGACGAATTTGATCAAACGGCTTCAATAAATAGTCGACCGCTTCCATCGAAAATGCATCTATCGCATATGCATCATATGCTGTTGTAAAAATAATGTATGGAGCATCGTTCGTCGAATCTAATATTTGTTTTGCCGCCTCTACCCCAGATAAACCAGGCATTTCAATATCTAAAAAAAGGACATCTGGTCGATGTTCAAAATATAAATCTAGTAATTCCTCTCCAGTAGCCGCACTAGGCATAATATGAATATCTGATTCTCTTTCTAATAAATAGATTAATTCTTCCCTCGCTAAATACTCATCTTCTGCTATCATCACATTCAATTTCATCGTTGTTCCTCCTTACAGAAATACTATTTGGAATATAAAAATAGACAATACTTCCACCTTCATGCAAATTTTCAAATTGCAAACTACTCTCATCTCCTAATAAACTAATTAGCCTTTGATTCACATTAAACAATCCTACTCCACCATGATCAATTCGATCTGTTTGACTCGTTGTTTTACCCTTTTTATACAAATCATCTAATTTTTTTGGATCGAATCCAATTCCATTATCTTTTATACTAATTTTCACATAATGTTTTTCCCGTTCAATAGTTACATCAATCTTCCCACCAGATGCTTTATTTTTCAACCCATGTTGAATACTATTTTCGACAAGCGGTTGGATAGTAGATGGTGGTATTTGTACATTCATGACAGTTGGATCTACTTCGAAATTTATATGTAATTGCTTGGAAAACCGTGTCTGAATAATTTCGATATATGCTCGAACATGTTCACACTCTCTTTCTAGTGATATGAGTGATTCCGACGTGATACCTAAATTAAATCGCATAAAACTAGCTAATTGCAAAGTAATATTTCGCGCTTTTTGTGGATCAATTCGAAATAATGTCGCAATTAAATGTAATGTATTAAATAAAAAATGTGGATTTATTTGAGCTTGTAAATTACGTAACTCTGCATCTACAATATTTTTTCGTAAGTTTTCATTTGCAATCACCTTCAATTGATTAGAAATTAGTTTTCCTAATCCTTGTGCCAATACAATTTCCACTGGTCGAATATGTTGTGATTTTGTAAAATAAAATTGAATAATACTTTTCGAATCGTTCGTGGAAGTAATTGGAATAATAATACATGCTTCTAACTGACAAGTTGTCTCTGCACAGTCTATGTCCGCTTTATTATAGGCGACCTTCACCTCATCTGACTGAACCGCTTCTAATAATAGTCCTTTTTTTTGAACTGGTCCTAATGTATGATGGTCTGCACCAATTCCTTTAAATGCTAATAATTCATTTTTTACAATGACAGATATCGCTGCAATATCTAATCGGTCATATAACAATGTTGCAAGTCCTTCCGCACGTTCTTTTGCTGATGTCATCCGCAAAAAAGGTAACGCCTCTTCTGCAATGGTCAATGCTTGTCGCGTCGCTTGAGCTGCCTCATTTTCTTGTTCCGCTAAAACAATTCCAATCATCGCCGTAAAAATGGCAATCGCGATACTACTAGCTAAAACGAGCGGCAATCCGATGACATTTACAAACTGAATCATCTGTTCATTTTGAGGATATAATACTAATAATAATTGCATTTGTAAAATAGGAGGAAAAACTCCGATAAACAACGCTTGAATCGGGGAAATAACACGTGCCTTTGAAAAAAAACGCCCGGTTAATCCTGCTAATAACCCAGTTAATGGATTGACGAGCATATTTGCTACCCAACCAATTCCACCTAAAAAACCTAAATGAATCCCAACAATAATTCCTGCCCCTAACCCAACGAGTGGACCCCCTAACAAACCAGCGATCACAATAGCAATAATACTTAAACTTATAAGCATTTCATCTGGTTGAACGACCGTCACCATTCCACGATTAATAATCATACCATCTTTAAAAATTAACCCAAAATGGGAACTAACAATTCCAAAAATACCAAATATAAACGAATGAAGCACAACTGTTTTTGCATCAAATTCACGATATAACATCGTTTTAAAATTAGGAATTCGTGTTAAGACGAATGCAATAACTAACAATAATCCAATTCGTTCTAATAGAATAATCGTCAATTCCTTCATTCATCCACACTCCTCACATCTATCCCCGTTTGTGCCTTAATATAAAAAGCCTCATAATCTACTAATTCCTTTGATGGAAACAAGTATGACCCGACTATTGCGCCTAAAAATCCAATTGGTATTGCAATGATACCTGGATTATATAAATGAATGATAGGATCACGTAAAAATAACCCGTCATTTACATTCATTGCATGTGGCCCAATAATTAATAAAGTAATGGATGAAACTAACCCTAATATCATCCCAGTAATTGCACCAGCTTTACTGAACTTTTTCCAATAAATCGTCAATAAAATAACTGGCAAATTGCTCGATGCCGCAATAATAAACGTTAATGATACTAAAAAGGTGACATTTACATTTTTTAAACCTAATGCAAAGATTGTTGAAACAAATCCAATAGCGAGTGCAGATAATTGGGCTGCACGTAATTGTTCCTTTTCCGTCGTTTTCCCTTTTTTAATAATATGATGATAAATATCATGGGAAAATGCTGTCGTTGCTGAAATAACAAGCCCTGCTACAACTGCTACAACCGTCGTAAACGCAATGGCGGCAACGAATGCTAACAAAAAGTCCCCGCCTAGTGCTTTCGCTAATAATGGTCCGGCTAAATTTCCAGTGGAATCTTGTTGAATCAACGTATCATACCCAACAACAGCAGCCGTTCCTAAGCCTAAAACGAGTGTCATTAAATAAAACACACCGATAATTCCGCTCGCTGTTAAAACAGATTTACGGACTTCTTGTGCATTTTGCACTGTATAAAAACGAATTAAAATATGAGGCAACCCCGCTGTCCCTAAAACGAGTGCGATATATAATGAAATCATTTCTAGTGGGCTCCCTAATAAATGTCCCGGCATAAAAAATTGATCCCCTAGTGGGGTCCCTAATTTTACTTCTTCTATTAATGTCATTAAATCCCAACGGTAATAAGAAAATACAATTAACGATAGTAAAAATGTCGACGTCATTAATAAGATTGTTTTGACAATTTGTACCCATGAAGTCGCAATCATTCCACCAAAAACGACATATACCGTCATTAAACTACCAATAATTAAAACTGACGTACTATAGTTTAAATCGAGCAAAAGACGTAAAAGTAAACCAGATGCAACTAATTGTGGAATCATGTAAAAAATAGAAATAATAAAGGACCCTATCGCCATTAAAATTCGAATGTTTTTACTCGGAAAACGCTCACAAATAACATCACCTAAAGAATATTTCCCTAGATGATGAACAGGTTCCGCAACAAAAAATAAAACGACTAAATAGGAAACTAAAAATCCTAAAGAGTATAAAAAACCATCATACCCATTCAGAGCAATCGCTCCGATAATGCCAAGAAATGATGCAGCACTAATATAATCTCCTGCAATTGCCATGCCATTTTGTACACCTGTTAAGCTACCAGCAGCAGTATAAAATTGCATCGTCGTTTTACTTCTTCTTGCAGCCCAATATGTAATGATTAACGTACAAATAACGATACAGACGAAAAACAAAAAATATGTAAAATTCATTCCACTGCCTCCCGTCTTATCTCTTCAATCATCACATCTAATTTTCGGGATTTAAACCAGTACAACGTGCCGATTATCCACGTCATAATTATTTGTAAAAACGCGAAAATCCATGCATATGTAATAACTCCAAATGGTGCTTGTTTCATAAAGCTCGGAAAGAACCCTAACGCAATTGGTAAAAACATAAAAAAAACAATCGCAAAAATTGTTACTTTAATGAGAAAACTTCTTCGAGCATGACGCCATTTTTCGTAGTTTTCCATCCAGTTCCCCCCTCAAAATAGTTCGGTTGAATATTTTGTTAAAAATCCGAACGGGAACATATATATTTCCATCGTTCGGATTTTCATATTTTTATCCATATTTTATTCAAAAGCTCAACATACTCGTCCCTATGGAATACAATATCTTACCTCATCACTTACTTACGTATGTATACCATATTTCTTATTGGAATGTTGCCCCTAAGTTTGTTACAATTTGTTTCTTACGTGACACGACACCTTCTAATAATGCACGATTTGCAGCAAGTTGAACTTGGAAAGCTTCTTCCACATTTTTACTTGCATTCCCTAATGCTAATGCTTCAGAATTACTATTTAAAATATCTGTTACGACTAATAAAAATAAATCAAGTTCTTTCTCCTCGATAATCTTTTCGATTGCCGCTTCAAATTCCGCTTGTTTCGTGTAAACAGATTCTACGTCCACAGCGTTTACTTGTGCTATCTCTACTTTAGCTGAGCCCATCGTAAACTCTTTTGCATCCATTTCAAGTAATTCTGCGACAGTTTTATCACTTAAATCTGTTCCTGCCTTTAGCATTTCTAACCCATATACATTTACATCTACATCTGCAATTGCTTCCAATGCTTTTGCAACTTTTACATCTTCATCCGTACATGTTGGTGATTTGAATAATAACGTATCAGACACAATTGCCGACAACATTAACAATGCATTCGATTTAGAAATTTCTACATCATTTTCTTTAAAAATTTTATATAAAATTGTCGCCGTACATCCAACAGGCTCCGCACGGAAATATAATGGATCTTGCGTTTCAAAGTTCGCAATACGGTGGTGATCAACTACTTCCGCAACTTTCACATCACGAATATTATCGACCGATTGTTGGAATTCGTTATGATCCACTAAAATAACAGCTTCTACATCTTCAGCTTTCTCAATAAAGCGTGGTGCCTCTACTTTTGCATAGTTTAATACGTATTCCGTTTCTTTGTTTACATTTCCTAAACGAACAGCTTCTGCGTCTACACCTAATGCTCTTTTTAAATCCGCATATACAAGTGCTGAACAAATTGTATCTGTATCCGGATTTTTATGACCAAACACTAATATTTTTCCCATGTTCATACCCCTAATTTTTATATTATTTACTCTTCTAGATTATCATATTTTCGCGAAATAATGAATATTTAGCGTTTATTTGCAGTTGATCGATATAATGAAACGAATTATGATAAAATAAAATAAGATCAATGTAAAAGAGGGTTTATATGAAAAAAGTAATTATCGTTGGAGGCGGAATCGTAGGTGCCGCATGCGCTTATGAACTAATCCGTAAAAATATCGACGTAACAATTATCGATGCACATAAAAAAGGACGAGCAACATCTGCCGCTGCCGGTGTCATTTGTCCATGGTTAACACAACGCCGAAATAAAGCATGGTTTCATTTAGCAAGAGAAGGTGCTTTATATTACGATACATTAATTTCTGCATTAGCAAAAGACGGAGAAACAAATACTGGTTATAAAAAGGTAGGGCTTATTCGTCTTGCCGAACAAAATGAAGCATTAGAACCATTCGTACAAATTGGAAAAGAACGCCGAATACAAACGCCACAGATCGGGGAAATTAATATCCTTTCACCTGAAAAGACGAAAGAATTTTTCCCATATATAGAGAAAGATTTTTATGCCTTATATGTGGAACATGCGGCAAGAGTAGATGGACGTCTATTACGTGATTCACTCATTTCAGCAAGTATAAAACATGGAGCAACACTTATCGAAGGACATGCAACGTTAATGCGTCACGGAAAAAAATTCATCGGAGTACAAGTTGGTACGAAAGAAATTTTGGCTGATGACATCATTGTAGTAAATGGCGCTTGGATGAAGGAAATTTTTGCAGAAGCAGATATAAGTGTCGACGTACGACCACAAAAAGGACAAATTATCGACTTATACGATGAAGGCAATACGAATAACCTCCCCGTCGTCAAACCCCCAAATAATCAATATTTACTTACTTTTGATGATGGAAAAATTGTCGTCGGGGCAACTCAGGAAAATACAGACAACTTACAACCGACTAGCACTGCTTTTGGGGTCCACTATATTTTAGATCAAGCATTAACCTATGCACCACAATTAGCAAGTAGCCATGTAAATGAAATTCGTGTTGGTTTCCGTCCAACGACATTCAACCACGCACCGATGTATGGACCGATTCCTAATTATGAAAACATTTATATCGGTACGGGCCTAGGAGCTTCAGGCTTAAATACTGGACCATATATGGGTATGCAATTAGCAAAAATGGCTCTAGGTGAGCCGTTAGATTTAAACGCAGAAAATTATAAAGTGGATGACATTATATGTGATAAATCTTAAAAAAGAAACACGGATGGTAAAATATTGAACACATTTTTATTATTACTTAAACATTTTCACCATTCGTGTTTCATATTATCGTGCAGTAAACCGTTCTAACTGAAACATTTCTAATGTCGTATGTAATTTCCCTTCTAGCGCACTTTTCACTAATGCTTCTCCAATACTACTTGCAAACTTAAAACCATGTCCTGAAAAGCCACAGGCATAAAAAATATGTTCGCATTGTGGATCGACATCAATAATAAAGTGCTCATCAGCCGAATTCGTATATAAACAAGTTTTACCTTCTTTTAATGTATTGTTTGCCCCTTGAATATACCGTTCTAAAAAATAACGTAAATCCGCTTCATCTGATGGATATGTACCAAAATCTTGTGTCAGTTTTTCAGGGGCTATCGCCACTCCACCATCATCGCGTCCAATTTTTAAACCAGTTCCATTTACATTCGGGAATCCATAAGCGCCAAATGTTTCCGTTTCATCCTCAATATAAAAACATGGAAAATGCTCTTTACTATACGTCCCCTCCGCAGCTTCAAAAAACGCAAAACATTTTCGTGTTGGTACAATCGGTAAATCAATATGTTGGAGTAATTGTTTTGCATACGCCCCTGCTGTTACAATAACCTTCTTTGCGATATACGTTTCTGTACCAGTTTCAATATAAATAAGGTCTTCCTTATTTGGATAAAACTTTTCAACTTTTGTATTCGGAATATATGTTGCACCATGATGTATCGCTATCTTTTTATATGCTTCAATCGCCTTCTCACTATATAAAAAACCTGTATCCGGTTCATAATATCCAATATAATCGTCTGGCACTGTAAAGCCTTTCCAACGCTTATTGATTTCCTCTCCTGTTAATACTTCAACATGTAAATCATTTTCTTTTGCAGATGCAATACTTTCTCGAACAAAAGCAGAATGTGCTGGACCTACGCCAACTACCCCAACCTTTTCTAGTATCGTTTCGCCAGATTCTTCTGCTAATTGTTCCCATAAAAATTGAGCCCTTTTAGCAAGTCGCACATAATCTCGCCCTTCACCATATGCTTGGCGAATCATTCTAGTATCCCCATGATGACTTCCTTTCATATGTGGTGGATCATATGCATCAATGAGTAACGTCTTTGCCTTTTCCTTTGTTGCATATGCACCTGCAGCCATTCCTACAGAACCTGCTCCGATTATTGCAATATCAAATACACTCGTTTCTCCCATCATGTTCCCCCTACAAATTTTTATATACACGCGCCTTTTCTCCTGAAACACGTACTTCCACTTTTCCTAAAAATTGATTAAAGTATTCATATGAATATTGAAAAATTGGACTTTGAATGAACGTAAAAATAAAAGTGAAAATAAAAATTGGTCCACCAATTAAGAAGCCAATAACTAAAACCGTACATTCTGTTATAATTCGAACTTTCCCTATCGACATCCCAACTTTATCAGAAATAGATAACATAAATCCGTCACGGGGACCTGCACCGATTTGCGCTGCATTATAAAGTCCACCACCAAAACCCATTAAAACAATTCCAATCATCATCACAAAAATATCAAATATAGCATTAGTTGGAACAGGTAACAGTCCTGTCCACATATAAAAGTCTACGAATACCCCAACTAATATGGCATTTGTAAACGTCCCAACTTTTATATATGATTTATCTAAAATAAACGCAACTAAAATTAGAAAAAAACCGATAATAATATTCCAAGAACCTATCGTTAACCCTATTTTTTCAAATAGACCGACAGATAAGACATCCCATGGATGAATCCCTAAATATTGCATTTGAATCGATAATGTAATCCCAAAACTAAAAATTAATAGTCCGATTACATACGTACAAATACGAATATAAATCAAACCGACCACTTCTCTCTCTCATTTTATCTGAATATTCATATATGATTTTATCATTTTCATGGAAGAACAACAAAAAAAGAACAGCATTTCATGTTATTACATGCAAGTACTGTTCAAATGTGAAAATCTATATTAAAAATCTACTATTCTACCTTTGCTATTCGATTTTTTATTTACTACTTCTTTATCATCTAAAGCTATCAAGTCCTCATCTTGAAATACAATATAAGGTTTAGAACGCATTAAAATATGAGGCTTTATATTTGTAGCTGCCGCTAAATGTTTAATAGATGTAAAAGGTCCCTCTTCTTCGCGCTTTTTAATAATTTTCTTCGCTAAAAATCGTGGAATATAAGGTAATAGTGCAATTTCTTCTTCATTTGCTTTATTTATATTGATAATCTTTATCTCTTTCGGTTCATTTGACCGTTTATTACTACTTGGCTCCATCTTGTTCGGTTCATTTCCAAAATCTATCGTTCCATCTGAATATGAGCCTATGCTTTTCACCTCTTGCCCTTCATTCCCCATTTGGGCACTTTCTCCTCGATGCTCCATCATATAATTCAATTTGCGCTTTTCTTCTTGAATAATTAATAAACGAATAAATTGAGGACGGATTGCAATTCCATGGATGAGGATGTAAAGCCATACAAAAAGATTAGTGAAAACTGCAATATCACTAATAATCTCATTATTAAATTCACCTATCAAAATAAAGGAACCATAAATAAGAATTAAATAAAACGCTCCTGTTCGAATCCATTTACGCTGGCCTGCTCGATATCCAATATAAAAAAATGCAAAAGGGGCTAATAATCCAAATGGAATAAATAATATGATAAGCCATAATGAATGTAAAATATGCCAACCTATACTTTTCTTTTGTTGCTCCATCATCATTACTCCTTTTAATTATATACAATCTTATAAATCATCTAATAATCGATGCCATATTTCAGGAGAAACCATGCCGTTTGCAGCAATTGTACCATCATTTTGTACATAGATTTCTAACTTATCATGAATCATCGTTAATTTATGTTCAAGATGTTTATAACGTTCTGTTAAGAAATGAAATCGTTGATTCATTGATCCAACCCAAGGACGTTCTTTATCAATATAATCTCTTTCAAATGGACCATCGATAAATAAATCCGTAACTTCATACAATTCCTTCCATCCTTCTTTATTCATTTCTTCTAATTGCTCTTTATAATAACCACTAAACGCCATAATAGATAACCCTTTTTCTTTTGCGCGTCTCCCTAATTCCGCTAGAGCTAACGCTTGTTCAAAAGGCTCCCCACCAAGAAATGTTATTCCTTCAATATCGTATTTCTCTATCGACATTTCAATTTTCTTCCAAATATCATCCACTGTCGTTCTCGTTCCTTTTTTTGGATTCCAAGTCCAAGGAACACCACAACCTTTACAATGAATCGGACAACCTTGCACCCATACACAGGCACGTTTCCCTGGACCTTCTACCTCTGTAACAGGTAAAAAACGATGGAGTTGAATTGGCAATAATCCTTTATCAGTCATAATCCTTCACACTTTGTTGTTTCATTGTTACCTGTTCTTCTGCTTTAACATATTCTTGTAAAAATTCATCCGTATAATCAGAATCAATCGTTTCGGCTTCTAATATTTCTTCCATTAATGCTAAATAATCAAAACATGTTTCATCCGTCATCCCTAATGTTTTCATATGAATTTGCCCATTATTATGAATCGTAAAACGAATTTTCTTCTTCATATCGCTCATCCCTTTACACCAAATGTTAAAACGACACTATCTTCACGTTGTTCTTCAGATTCAAAAACTAATCCTTCTTGCTCAGCTCTCGACATTAGTTTCTCATACACTTGTTGTTGCACGATATTTGTATACTCATCTACTATACTTTCAACAAATTCCGCTGCATCTTCCTTTTTAATATCATCATTAAAAGCTGCACTATATAATCCTGTTTCTTCTTTTATAAAAGTAATAGAAGTCTCCAAGACAACAGTTTCAATACTCGTCTCTGTTTCTTCCACTTTATTTCCATAGTTTTGTAACGCCTCTATTAAAATATCTTCCTTTTTGATTGGCGTTTCAATTTTATAAAAATTCGTTTCTTCTGCCATTACACGATGACGTAATTCTTCTAATTGCTTTTCATCATTTATAATGTCTACAGGGATCTTTTTATTTTTACCTATTGTTGTTCCAAGTACGCCAATTGCTACCGGAACTAAAAATGCCGATAAACTCATTCATATCCTCCTTTAAAACTCTAGCATACGTCCGCCTCGTTTAGATAAAATTTCTGGATCGTTCGGTTTTTTCTTTTCCTCATCTTCTACATTTACATATTCTTGACGGTCATCACTTAGAGTGGCAGCTACCGCACGAACACTTGCCCACTCTCGTAATCGAGTTATTTGTTCTGCCTGTGTAATAGATAGTGGAACTGTTTCTGCAATCGCCTTTTCTATATCTCTCATTTGTAGGCCTCTCGATTCAGCAAACGCTTCAAATAGTGCCGAAATAACGATTTGTTCCAACTCCGCACCAATATACCCTTCTGTTAAATCTGCCAAATGGTCATACGTTTCCTCGGACAATGAAAAAGTCCCTTTTGCTTTTTCCGATTTCAACCGTTTTTCCAAATGAATTTTAAATATTGCCTTTCTTTCGCGTTTCGTTGGTAAATCCACAAAAAATATTTCGTTAAATCGCCCTTTCCTTAAAAATTCTGCCGGTAGACGCTGAATATCATTTGCTGTGGCAACTAAGAATACAGGCGATGTTTTCTCTTGCATCCAGTTTAAAAATGTCGCAAAAATACGAGATGTCGTCCCACTATCTCCAGAAGAATTCGTACCTGCTAAACCTTTTTCAATTTCATCAATCCATAAAATAGAAGGTGCAATCGCTTCTGCTGTTTCTAATGCTTTACGCATATTTTCCTCACTACTACCTACAATGCCACTAAATACCCGGCCCATATCTAACTTTAGTAAAGGTAAATTCCATAAAGAACTTACAGCTTTTGCTATTAAACTTTTCCCACAACCAGGCACACCCGTAATAAGTAAACCTTTTGGAGCTGGTAAACCATAGTCATTCGCTTGACCAACCCACGAATGATTTCGTTTAATTAACCATCGTTTTATGTTTTCTAATCCACCAACGTTTTCCATACTAATTTTCTCGGGAATATATTCCAATACCTCACTCTTTTTAATTATTTGCTGTTTTTCACTTAATACATGATCAACCGTATTAATATCAATACGGCCATCCAATACAAGTGATAATGCAAATGAGTTTTCGGCTTCTTGCAATGTTAATCCCAACGCTGAACGAATAACTTGCTCCTCTTCCTCTTCACTTAAATCAATGACAATTCGAGGGTTATTTTTATTCATTTCGATCATTTCATATAACACTTCTTTTATTTCCTCAAATGAAGGTAAATGGTAATCAACACTCATCACAGCTTTTTCTAATTCAATTGGAAAGGTTATCGATGGAGATAATAATATTACGTTTTTAGGATTTGGTGCATTTTCAATAGACTGTACTAAATCCCTTATTTTTCGAACAACTTGATAATCTGTTTGTCTCCCCTCTCCTCCTAAAAACACATGAAGGTCCTTTAATACAAAGACACTCGGTTCATCTATTTTGGCAATTTCATCCAGCACTTGTATAGGTTGTTTTAAACGAGTATTACTTTTTCCAGTTTCAGATACTAACCCATCTGTTACACTCCATGTATATAAGTTTCGTTTCGTCTTTATGATGTGTTCATCTTCACATATTCGTCTAATATCTGATATTACTCTTGATTCTTCCCAAGTAGAGATGGATAAAAAAGCGAATCTCGCTCGTAAATAATTTGATAATCTTGTAATAAAATCTCTTTCTTTTAACAAAAATGTTTTCCTCCCCTATGTAGATAAAAACAATCCTTAAATTATTTAAAATATACCACATATGGGTAAATTTTGTAAGGGAATCTAAATATAAGATGTGTTAAAAATATTGTCTTTCATTATGAAGGAAAATTCACTTTTTTTCTATTTTTATGCAAAAAATAGTACCAGTGGATTTTTTCATCACAACACCGTATATTGTAGGGCCTGTAAATATAAAAAACGCCTTAACGAGTTATTCTCGTTAAGACGTAGTATATGTAAGTTATAAAGTCCGCCTAAATAAAATGTTTGGAGGCGGCAACCGGATTTGAACCGATGATAGAGGTTTTGCAGACCTCGGCCTTACCGCTTGGCTATGCCGCCATAAAATTATAAGCGGAAGACGGGATTCGAACCCGCGACCCTCTCCTTGGCAAGGAGATATTCTACCACTGAACTACTTCCGCAAGCAAGCTGGGCTACTAGGATTCGAACCTAGGAATGACGGAACCAAAATCCGTTGCCTTACCGCTTGGCTATAGCCCAATGTATAAAAAAGGGGCGACCGGTGGGATTTGAACCCACGCGTGCCGGAGCCACAATCCGGTGCGTTAACCACTTCGCCACGACCGCCATCATATATCATTAGGTATTACTATTGGCAGGGGTAGTAGGAATCGAACCCACATCAAAGGTTTTGGAGACCTTCGTTTTACCATTAAACTATACCCCTATATTAGAAAAATGGTGGAGGGGGGCAGATTCGAACTGCCGAACCCGATGGGAGCGGATTTACAGTCCGCCGCGTTTAGCCACTTCGCTACCCCTCCGATTGATTACGTTAAATATAAATGGTGGCTCAGGACGGAATCGAACCGCCGACACAAGGATTTTCAGTCCTTTGCTCTACCGACTGAGCTACTGAGCCGTTTTTATATGGCGATCCGGACGGGACTCGAACCCGCGACCTCCAGCGTGACAGGCTGGCATTCTAACCAACTGAACTACCGGACCACAATGTATATAATCGAAATACCATTTAATAATTTATCATCTTTTATGTATTTAGTCAAATGAATCATTGTTCATTTTGGAAGTAATTTGGTTGCGGGGGCAAGATTTGAACTTGCGACCTTTGGGTTATGAGCCCAACGAGCTGCCAGACTGCTCCACCCCGCGATATAAGAGAATATGCTGTTTTTTGTATGCCCATTTTATTGAGCTATGCGTTTGGTGGTCTCGTCGTACTGTCGTACTCCTCGCATGTTGCCATGCTCCACCCCGCGATATAAGAAAATATACTGTTTTACTCCGTGCTTACAATATAAAATGGTGGAGGATGCAGGGCTCGAACCTGCGACCCCTTGCTTGTAAGGCAAGTGCTCTCCCAGCTGAGCTAATCCTCCATGCATGTAAGTCTGTAAAATAAATGGTGACCCCTACGGGATTCGAACCCGTGTTACCGCCGTGAAAGGGCGGTGTCTTAACCACTTGACCAAGGGGCCATTATATAAAAGGTATTCTGGCGGAGAGCAAGGGATTTGAACCCTTGAAACCGTGACCGGTTTACATGATTTCCAATCATGCTCCTTCGACCAACTCGGACAGCTCTCCGAATGGCTCCACAGGTAGGGTTCGAACCTACGACCGATCGGTTAACAGCCGATTGCTCTACCACTGAGCTACTGTGGAATATGTTTATTATATTGATACCCATTTGATTCCTACGTAACCTTCATGTGGTCGCCTCCGGTCCTATCGGTCCTCGGCGCAGCTTAAATGTTTTTCAAACATTTAATGCTCTACCACTGAGCTACTGTGGAATATGTTTAGCATAGTATGTTTATAAGTGGAAGTGAATGTTTATTCGCTCACACCTTTTTAATTATACTATGAATTTTCTAAATTGCAACTGTTTTACTTTTGCTTTGTTTGCCACTTATTTTAGCGACAACTTATATTATATCTCTTTATAAAAATAATGCAAGCAAAACGTGAAATGTTTTTTAAAACTGTATATTTACACGCTTTATGCAATATTGTTGAGGCACCTACTAGAATCCTTCTCTAGAAGATGCCTATTTATTATAATATCAACTGATCTATTTTTTCAACTAAAGTGACTATTTCTGGTTTACTTACTTGTGCATCCGCACCTACAGACTCTCCCTTATGGAAGAGGTCACGTGTAATTAAAGAAGAGAAAATGATGATAGGTAAAGTATTTAAATGTTCGTTTTTCTTCACTTTGTCTGTTAAATGATGTCCATCCATTTGTGGCATTTCAATATCTGAAATCATTAAATTCACTTCATCTTCTAATGTAAATGCCTCATTTTTAGTTGCTGCTTCTAAATACTCCCAAGCTTCCTTACCATTTTCAAAAAACTTTAAATTTCCATAACCCGCTTCTGTCAATGTATCTTTTAATAATTGACGTAAAATGGCTGAGTCTTCCGCAATCATAATTTTCTTTGTAGAACGTTCACGTGGTCCTAATTCTTTTATACGCTCCATATTCACACCAGAGTTAGGATCAATTTCGACAACAATTTTTTCAAAGTCTAATAAAATTGACATTTGTTCTTCTAATTTAATAATCCCAATTGCATATGCTTGATTACCAGCAGATAAATCTGTTGGCTTTTCAATTTGTTCCCAAGAAATACGGTAAATTCTTGAAACATGATGCACACGAAAAGCAATCTTCACTTGGTTTAATTCAGCAATAATAAATTTATCCATTTTCGGATCTTCCGATTGTTGGATTCCTAATACTTTTGCTAAATCAACGACAGGCAACACTTCTTCACGTAATCGTATAATTCCTTCTACATCTGGATGTGAATTAGGGATTGGTGTTACTTGTACAGCATTTATAATTTCTCTCACTTTTAACACATTGATTCCAAAGACATTCAAACCAACTTCAAACATCACTACTTCAAGTTCATTTGTACCACTTTCTAATAAAATATTCGTTTGTGATGAGCTCATAGTTACGCCCTCCTACCATTATCACTACTAAAGTACTATGATAATTATAACAGAAAGAAGCAATAACACAATCTAAAGATGAGAGATTTGGAAATATTTTTCAATAAGAAGGTAAATTGGAATCTATTTTGTGGATAAAGACTGTTCATCCACATTTTTTCATCAACTATGTAAAGGTTTGTGCATAAAGGGGTAATTTTTTATAATGTATAAAAAATTACCTGTGGATTATCTTCTTTAAAGCAAAATCCCCCTGTGGATGAGCATAAAATGGGGATAATTTTGTGAATGACGTGGATACTTTTTAACATTTCACTCTTCGAAAGAGGAACTCATTGTATAATGGAGTGATATTTTCATGCAAGTAAAAAGACGAATGCATCTATCACATTCGTCCTTTTGTATAAAGTTATTTCACTAAATTATGTTTTTCCACGAACTCATCTAAAATATTTTGTAAGTTCGGTGACGTTACTTCATCTAGATCATAGTACACCCTTGTTGTTGGTTTTTTAATATCAATAACTCTATTTAAATCCATCGGTGTACCGATAATGACCGCATCACAATCAGCATTATTAATTGTCGCTTCTAAATCTTTTAATTGTTGTTCTCCATATCCCATTGCAGGTAAAACTGTATCGATATGAGGATATTTTTCAAACGTATCAATTAATGAACCGACACCATATGGTCTTGGATCTACAATTTCTGTAGCACCATATCTTTCAGCCGCAACAGATCCAGCTCCAATTTTCATTTCTCCATGTGTCAATGTTGGTCCATCTTCAACGATTAATACTCTTTTCCCTTTAATTAATTCTGGATTATCGATAGAAATCGTTGATTCAGCTTTAATAATTTCACTGTTCGGTACATGTGTTTTAATATTATTTTCTACAATATCAATAGATTGCTGATCTGCACTATCAATTTTGTTAATAATACTTACATCCGCCGTTCTAAAGCATACTTCTCCAGGATAGTAAGATAATTCATGTCCAGCACGGTGTGGATCTAAAACGTTAATCGCAAGGTCTGGCGTATAGAATGAATAATCATTGTTTCCACCATCCCATAAAATAACATCACATCCATCAGGATCTTCTTCTGCTGCACGTAAGATCGCTTCATAATCAACCCCAGCATAAATTATGTTCCCACGAATAACATGTGGTTCATATTCTTCCATTTCTTCAATCGTACATTTATGTTTCTTTAAATCTTCAACCGTTGCAAAACGTTGTACCTTTTGTTCTGCTAAATCCCCATATGGCATCGGATGACGAATTGCTACGACTTTTAATCCTTTTTCTAATAAAATTTCAATGACCTTACGAGATGTTTGACTTTTCCCTGTTCCAGTACGTACAGCCGCTACAGAAATAACTGGTTTCTTACTATCAATCATCGTATGTTTTGGTCCTAATAATGTAAAACTCGCTCCTGCTGAGTTTACAATTGCTCCGATAGACATTACATCTTGATAATTTAAATCACTATATGAAAAGACACATTCATCAACGTCTAATTCTTCAATTAATTTTGGTAAATCTTCTTGAGGAAAAATCGGAATTCCTTCAGGATATAATTCTCCCGCTAACTCTGTAGGATATTTTCTTCCATCTATATCTGGAATTTGTGCAGCTGTAAATGCCACTACATTATATTCTTCTTTATTACGATAATATGTATTAAAGTTATGGAAATCTCTTCCCGCAGCTCCAATAATGATAATATTTTTTTTATTCACGTTAAAGTCCCCTATCTCTTTTTGAAATTCTATATATTATTATACATAATATTGCATAAAAATACTACTATTTTCTTTTAAAATTATAAATTAATTCCTTAAACCCCTTACATTCTTATACCTTCAATAAAAAGTCTGTATTCCCGAAATAGAATGACAATTAAATAGTTACTTATTTTTATACATTTGGACCGTAAAATGTGGATTATGATAGATAAAATATGTTGAGATCATCTTTATGTAGGCTTGAAATGAGTAAAAAGAAACATAGAATAATTTCTGTCGACTACGAATGAGAAATGTCCATGAAGCTTTCAGTGTCGAAAAATAAGAGACATATTTTTAAATGGAAAGAATACCAGAAACGTACGAGCTTCACAATAGATTTAAAAACACCTACAATTAAGCCAAATTAATAACTATCCTCGAAACCTATTAAGGAAGTAAATGACGTCCTTAATAGGTCAAGGCTGATAAGGTATCACTTCTATCACTTACTTGTTTGTATGATATACTGCTTACTTTACCTTTACGATTAAGAAATCAGATTCCTCTATTGCTTCTACACTATGATCTTCAAATGGTTCCATATGAAGTACTTCCTCATTTGTTAATGTCACTTTTTCCTGCTCAAAATTAAAAACGACTTTTCCAGTTCTTACAATAATAAGGACATCACATTTTGCGTGATGTTTCGTTAATGTTTCCCCTTCTTTCATATGAAGATGAATCGTATCAAATTTATCTTCATTCAAAATTCGCAGTGCGTGTTTTTTCTCATCACCTATACGATGCTTCGTTTCTACTACTCTCATAGGAACATCTCCTCTCCATATTAAATGGTATCTTTATATAATTGTAGCTTTAATATGCGACATAATGCAAATAGCAATTCAATTTTCTTAATTAGATAATGATATATGATATAATATACTGCATATATATAAGAGGGGGGATTATTTGGCTCCATTAGCCCAAACAAATAAATTGAAACAACAACGAACACCTACTATTGTTTTCGTGTTTATTTTAGGTTCGTTAACAGCTTTAGGTCCTTTATCGATGGATATGTATTTACCCGCATTACCGGCGGTGGCAAATAATTTAGAAACGACTGCTTCCTTAACACAACTTAGTATAACAACATGCTTATTAGGGTTAGCGCTCGGACAAATTATTTTCGGACCATTAAGTGATATGAAAGGTCGCAGAAAACCTTTAATCATCACCATTCTTTTTTATGTCATTTTTTCTATTTTATGTGCATTAAGCAGTCATATATTCCTTTTCATTATTGGACGATTTTTACAAGGATTTACAGGAGCGGCAGGAATCGTGATTGCCCGAGCTGCTGCGAGAGATTTATATAGCGGAAAAGAATTAACTAAGTTTATGGCTCTACTTGCAATAGTAATGGGAGCTGCACCAATCTTATCTCCTGTATTTGGTGGAATTATATTAAAATGGATAAGTTGGCAAGCAGTTTTCTATGTTTTAGCAGGTATCGGTGTGTTGTTATTCTTATCTGTCTTATTTCTATTACCAGAAACATTGGAAGAAGAAGATCGACTTCAAGGCGATGCATTTGTAGCGATTAAGTCATTCGGACAATTGTTTCGTGACCGCATATTTGTAGGAATTGCATTTTCACAAGCGTTTATTTCTATGGGAATGTTCGCTTATATCGCAGCATCACCATTCGTCTTACAAAAAATTTATGCCGTATCACCACAACAATATTCCTTTATATTTGCATTAAATGGCCTCGGCATTATTATATTTGCTCAAATTGCTGGACGAATTGTAACGAGAGTAAAAGAAGAAACGATTATGTTTATCGCTATTTTAATTGCATTTTTTGGTGGTATATTACTTTTATTCGTCGTATTTTTTGAATTACATATAAGTGTTATGATCATTGCATTGTTTACAGTCGTATCTGTCGTCGGACTTATTAATACGACGAGTTTTTCACTCGCAATGAGCCGTCAAGGTCACATCGCCGGGAGTGCGTCAGCATTTTTAGGTATTTTACCATTTGCAGGAGGAGCACTCGTTTCCCCACTTACTGGAATACTTGGCGAAAACAATATGATCCCAATGGGACTCGTTATATTTTGCTGTAGTTTATGTGCACTAATAATATTTTTGTTGTTCGTGAAAAACAAAGTACAATAAGCTGATTAACAAAAAACGATTACGTTCTCCAAAGAACATAATCGTTTTTTATTTACGTACCACAATATGTTTGAAATGGTCCATCTGCTTCTGGAGGCAATGTTTGAAATGCTCGCTGTTGTTCCGTATGTGCAAACGGATCTTTTAAAGCTTGCATGAACGAATGAAACTTCGAAAAATCCCCTTCATCTATAACAGCATTTAATGCTTCTTCAACATAAAAATTACGCGGAATAACTGCTGGATTATGTTGTTTCATCATTTCCTCACGTCCATCTGCTGTTGTCTCTTCTTCTAATAACCGAGCTTCATATTGTTTGAACCACGTTTGGAACGTCTCTGTTTCATATTCCATTTTATCTAATGTACCGAAAGTTAAGTCGACAAATGTGTTCGTATAATCCATTTTCTCTTCATGCATCACTTTTAATAATTGTTCGATTAGTTCCTGATCTCGATCGGCAGATTTTTCTAAACCTAATTTCTTTCGCATGCCATTTAACCATTCATTCATATACACATCGCCAAAGATAGCAAGCGATTCTTTCGCTACTTTTATAGCCTCTTCTTCATCTTCATGTAATAACGGTAAAAGTGTCTCCGCAAATCGTGTCACATTCCACATTCCGATTGGCGGCTGATTACGATATGCATATCGTCCTTGTGCATCGATTGAACTAAACACTGTATTCGGATCGTACGTATCCATAAAGGCACATGGCCCGTAATCAATCGACTCTCCTGAAATCGTCATATTATCCGTATTCATGACACCATGAATAAACCCGACAAGCTGCCACTTCGCAATGGTTTTTGCTTGTTTTTGAATAACCGCCTCTAAAAATTTTCTATATCGATTTGATCCTTCTTTTATTTCTGGATAATGTCTGCTAATTGCATAATCTGCTAACTCTTTTATCTCATTTTTTTCTCCGAATGCCTGTGCATATTGAAATGTACCGACACGTAAATGACTGCTTGCCACACGTGTTAAAATAGCCCCAGGTAAAGGTCGCTCTCGGTATACTGGATCACCAGTGACAACAACAGCTAAAGAGCGTGATGTAGGAATATTTAATGCATACATCGCTTCACTAATAATAAATTCACGTAACATCGGCCCTAATGTTGCACGTCCATCCCCTGCACGCGAATAAGGTGTTCGTCCAGCACCTTTCAATTGAATGTCCACGACTTTACCATCCTTCGTCACATGTTCTCCAAGTAAAATCGCTCGTCCATCCCCTAACATTGTAAAAGAACCAAATTGGTGTCCAGCGTACGCCTGTGCAATCGGCTTAGCATCATCTAAAATGGTATTTCCAGAAAAAATTCCTGCCAAGCTTTGTTGATCTATTTGATTTACTTGAATACCTAGCTCTTCCGCTAAACCTTGGTTGAATACAATCAATTGTGGCTTGGATACTTTTTCAGGAATTTGGTCCGTATAAAACATTTCATCTAACTCCTGATAACTATGTTGAAACTGAAATGGACTTTTTTCCATTTTCACACCTTCATCCTTTTATAATTTGTCCCCACTGTATCATGAATAGATTATACGTGCCAACGATACACTTGCTTCGAGCAAAGTTCATACGTAAAGCGTAAACCTACATACAAAAACTCGCCCTCCTAACGGTGAACGAGTTTCGTGTTCTTATTCTTCATATAAAATGGTCTTCAATTCTTCCATCGCATCAAGTACAGCTAAATTCGCTGTCGTACCAAAACGAGTTTCTTCTAAATCATAAACACGATCATCTTTTACTGCTTTGAAATGTTTCCATATGTCATTTTCCGCAAACTCACGGTCAAACATTTTCACCACTTCTTCCGGAGCTCCATGTGCAGCACGTAAAATAATATCGGCATCTGTTTGCTGTAAATATTCTGTGTTTGCAGAAATGAAATCTTCATCATGCCCAGTAACCGCCATTTCTCCACCTAGACGAACGACTAAGTCACCAATATAAGAATGTTCTGTTCCAACAATGTAACTTCCTGGGATTCCCATTAAAATTAATACTTTCGGAGCATCTTTTCCTTCAACAGACTTTTCGATTTCTTCCATTTTGTCTTCAAACTCTTGTACTAACGCAGTCGCTTGTTCTGTACGATCATATTTTTCACCAAGTGCTTCGATTTCTTCAAACATTGCTCCAACACTATCTAAATCTAAAAATGTCCCAGGAACATTCGCTTCTTTCCATTTTTCTCCTAGATCACTTTCTAAATTCGTCACAGATATTACATCGTCTGGTTGTAAAGATAAAACAACTTCTAAATCAGGATCCATCGGGTTCCCAACTTCTGTTGCATCTTTATAACGCTCAGGTAAATCTTTATAACTTGTCGGTACCCCAACTAAATCTAATTCTAATTTTTCCATAATTTCCGTAATCGCAACAGTTGTAGAAACAATGTTCGCATCAGTTTCTAACTGCTCATTACTTGCACCATTATTACTTTCTGTTTCATTCTGTTTCTCGTTATCATTCTTCGCATCTGAACTGCCACATGCAATTAGTACAATAGAAAGCAATAATAGTAACAAAACGGCTGAAAATTTTCTCATAACTCTTTCCTTCCTTTTGTATAATGAGGATAAGTCTTACTACAACATAGATGTAGTAAGACTTATCGGGTAATTTATTCTTTTACCATATTTTTTCTAATTTGGAAAACAAGTACCCCACCAGCAATAATTAATAAAATTGTGTAAAATACAATTGCAGTCATATCGCTTGTTTTTGGGTTTGATTCTTTGACATCATTAGCAACAACATTATTTTCCGCATTATTACCAAATCCTGGTTTATTAATAGTTGATAAATTATTATCTGATCCTTCAAATGCAGTCTCTTCCATACTATTTTTCTTCATATTTTCAATTTGTTGCTTTTGTTTATCTTTTTGTAAAATTTCTTTATAACTTGACTTATCAAATACTAAGTAAGCTGTATGAGTTTCATTATATAAACCTGGTACATTAATGTCCATAGTCAGTAATAGGTCAGCAAAATTCGCATCAATTTGTAGTTTTATAACACGATAAAGAATTCCATTTTCTTTATATTCTTTAATTGTTGCTGCTTCACCAAATTTATTCGATATATTTTTCACCATATCTGCATTACGAATAGTTATTTCTGCAAATGTTTTTCCTTTTTCTTCGTAAATATATGCAGGTTTTAAGAAAAATTGATCAGCAATAGATAAACCAGTGCGATCTTCTTTTACAACAGAATATAATATTTCTCCAATTGTTTTTTCATCTGGTAAAGTTGACTTAGATGGTGTATTGTTATTTTCTCCACCATTTCCATTGTTCGTTCCTAAGTTACTACCATTGTTTCCATTTGGATTTGGTGAATTTGGTTGCGGTGTTTGAGCATTATCACCGTCTGGTCCATTAGCGTTGGTAGAGCTCACTAATGTATATTTTTCAGGATTAACTTTCTTTTGCTTTGAAGTATCAAATACTAATCTAGCATCATGTTCCTTATTTTCATAAACTCCTGGTACATCAAGTATCATTTTCAATTGAACAATTTCGGTTAATGGTTGATCAACCTTAAATTGATATACGGCAACTCCATTTTCTTCACTTACTTTAACCATTTCTATTGGTTTCCCACCAAGTAAATTTTTCATCGATTTAATAAACTGCGAACTGTTTTCTTCCGTTGTTATTTGTACATATGTTTCATTATTATATTCTAAAATAACTGCTTTTTTAGTAAAAAAGCTATTTGCAGCCGATAACTCATCTTTCTCCACATGTAAAATTTTATATGGTAAAGTGTAGGCCCTATCTGCAACTAATGGTTTTCTTTCTTCTTCCTTTTCCTCTAAAAGTTTCACACTATTTTTTTCAAAGAAAAGTCGGACTGTTTCAATATTTTTTGAAGTTTTCGCCTTTGAAACATGATGTAATTGTGCATATACAACCTCATTTAACGAATCAATTGTAAATTGTACATCATATGTTTTATTCTTTTTATTTTCATTTACTACCTTGGTATTTTTAAACGAGTTTCCAATTTTTGTTGTAACTTTATCTATTTCTTTTTTGTCTACTGTGATTGTAACAATATTTTTACCACCTTGCACTTCTAATTTTGCAGGAGTTTTTAAATATTTTTGACTTGGTACTTTCTCAAAACTTGTCTCATGTAATGTACGAAAATTAATTGTGTACTCTCCATCTTTTAAATCTGTTAATTTATCTTCATCATTTTCAAGATTCCCATTGTACTTATCAATCGTATTAGGTTTTAAAACAATACGAAATGGCTGCTCACTTGTATATAATCCTGGTATATCCACTTTCACTTTAGCATCGATTTCATCAATTAAATTGTCTACTTCAAAAGAAACTATACGTGTATTTGCTTCTTCATTAATACTTTCAACTTTTGCTGATTGGAACTTTTCTCCAGCTTTAACTTTTATATCTTTGATTGTTTCATTATCAGTCAGTTTAATAAACAAACGATATTTCCCATCTTTGGCAACAATTTTTGTTGGGTTTACAAAATATTTAGCAGCCGTTGATGTTTCATTTTTATCCGCATATAATGCATCATATTCAATAGAGTATTCGCCATCTTTCAAGTTTTCTATTAAATTAATTTTAGTATTATGGTGCATAACCATCCGTCCTGTATTAATTAACATATCAAAGTTGTACGTATTTTTTTCTTGCATTTTTTCGTCTAATTCGATTTGCGCTACATATGCACCTTTATCATTAATTGCAGAACCTATATTCATTCGTTTCCCATCTATATATAACCCATCAACAAATTGGCGCATACTTTTTCCATGTAATTGTAAAAATTGTTTACCATCTTTTTTTACAATTTCAATCTCTCGTTCATAAGAACCAGAAATGTTCGCACCTTCTGTTGTATACACAAACGACTCTACATCATTTGATGTCACAATATTTGTTTTGAATGGTTCTGTTGAATTTTTTATAAGAGTGTTACCTTCTTTTATCTTTTCTTTTGAATCAAGATTTAAAGTTATATCTGCGCTATGAACCATTAAGTTCCCATTAACATTAATGATCATTGTAAATTTAAATGTATTTTTCTCTGTTAAGGGCTTATCCAATTCAATTTCCGCGAAATATGATCCACTATCATTAATAGGTGCACTAATTTTCATATGTTTGCTATCAAGGTAAAGCATTTCAATAAAATTACGCATACCTTTACCTTTCAATTGTAAATACTCTTTACCATCCCTTTCAACTATATAAATATCTTCTGTATAGTATCGGGTTAAATCTACATCACCAGAATCATAACTATAAGTAAATGTATCAAGACCATGTGTTACATCTGGTTTTTCTGAAGGAATTTCTTCGTTATTTCCATTTTGTTCTTCGTCTTTATTCTTCTCTTCATCTTCTATTGAATTATTTTCATTATCTTGTTCCGGATTGGAAGGTTGTGAAGGCTCTATTTCTTCTGGATTATCTGTATTGTCTCTTTCTTCAGGTTTAGATGTTTCAGGATTAGATGGTGTCTGCACTTGTTCTAGTTCGACAACTGGTAAATTTTCCAATCCACTGATTTTAATATCCATACCAACTTCGTGCTTTATACCATATGATGGCACTTCATATACAATTGTTGAAGAATAAATATCTTTCAGTGCGTTTAATGAAAATATGTAAATATACTCATCATTTGTCTCTGTTACTCTTCCGTTTTGACCTTCAAAAGAAAAAGATGAAAAATTCACATCGTCATTTTTGGGTATGGAAAAACTCACTTCCATTTTACCTTCATTTACATTTACAATTGCTTCTTTTTCAATAAAATTTGCTGCCGTTGAATTCTCAGTCGTTCCTTCTTTTAAAAATTTCACACCTAATTTATATGTACCATCTTCAATTTGTTTTTCATCTTGTGCTGATTCCGCTAACACTGAAATTGATGAAAATGGAATTAACAATAATGCAATTAGTAGGACAGTGAAACTTTTTCTAATTTTATTAACCATTCCCCACATTCCTTTTCTAAGGTATTATGAAATTGATTTTTTTCTGAAAGCTACAAATCCTACTCCTGAAATAATAAGTAACGCTACATATAATGCTAATGGTGTATTATCTGCCGTTTTTGGGTTTTCAACGTCCCCTTGCTCTACTGCATTTGTTTGAGTAGTATCATTAGCTGTTTTGGGAGTGTCATTAGAATCACCTGTTGCTGTCGGTAAATTATTTGTATTGAATACAAATGTCGTAGTATGTGTTGTATCATAATCCATTTTAGCAACTTCTTCCGGAACAACTACGTGCATTGATACAGTTTCTGGTTGTGTAATGTCACCAACTGGTAAACTAAATATCTTTGTATCTCCCGACTCACTAATTAAACTACCACTACCACTTGAACTATTTAATGATTTCACATATTGACCACTAGATACTGTTAACTCTGCAACTGCCGAACCATTCTTTACAGTTACATTTGCACTACCTGTAAAATATCCATCTGCTATTGAAGCACCACCATTCGATGATTTAATTGTATATGGCACTGTGTATGTACCATCAGAAATTGAACTTGCCTCTGCAGTTGGTGCCACAATAAAAATTGATAACGCTAAAATAAATACTGTTAAAATACTTTTCCTCATTTTCATCCCCCTAAAAACTGAATTGTTTGAACTAGGATAATAGTAGTTCATTTTTAATTATACTCATATGTATAAATTATACCAGTATGTATAGACGAATGAGTAAATTTTCCATAAAGATTTTGACAAATCCATGAAAAATATGAATTTTGCAGAAATGAATTGTAATTTCGTCTTATTTAAGTTCGCCATTATCATTATTTTTCAATTCACGCACCCACGAGGGATGCGACGAGAAACTCGGAACAGTCTACCGTTTTAAACTCATTTCAATTCACGCACCCACGAGGGATGCGACCGAAGCTATACAAGTTGCGAAATTTATTGGCATTATTTCAATTCACGCACCCACGAGGGATGCGACAAGATTCCGCCGAACAATTAGGATTTACGGAATATATTTCAATTCACGCACCCACGAGGGATGCGACTTGAATCGCACATCGAAAAAGGGTGGAGTTTTAAGATTTCAATTCACGCACCCACGAGGGATGCGACAAGCCCTGTTTTCTTTTTCAATTCCCTCATTTTTATTTCAATTCACGCACCCACGAGGGATGCGACACATGGTCGTTGATTGGTATGTACAAAAACGTAATATTTCAATTCACGCACCCACGAGGGATGCGACGAAGGAAATCAAATGGGATGATGAACGATGGTAATTTCAATTCACGCACCCACGAGGGATGCGACGTAAGACAGCAGATGATTATAGAAAAGACATTAAATTTCAATTCACGCACCCACGAGGGATGCGACAGAGATATTAGATTGGTTGATTAACAAAGTGGAGATTTCAATTCACGCACCCACGAGGGATGCGACAGTTGAAAGCAAAGATTAAAAAAGTAAAAGAGATTATTTCAATTCACGCACCCACGAGGGATGCGACTCAAACGACTTTGGATTAATTCCTTGGAAATTGATATTTCAATTCACGCACCCACGAGGGATGCGACTGAAACAGATCAATTGCCACCTGTTAAAGAAGGGATTTCAATTCACGCACCCACGAGGGATGCGACCGAATAGGCGGTATATATCGCTTGCGCCCGGATGATTTCAATTCACGCACCCACGAGGGATGCGACTCGTAATTCCCTTTGTAAAAATCATAATCATCAGATTTCAATTCACGCACCCACGAGGGATGCGACGAGATTGTAAATGATTAGTAAAGACTTAGCGGTATTTCAATTCACGCACCCACGAGGGATGCGACCGATGGTGGTCTTTTCGCCCGCAAGTACCGTCGTGATTTCAATTCACGCACCCACGAGGGATGCGACAAGACAATGCAAGCATCTATGCAGGCTATTTCGCGATTTCAATTCACGCACCCACGAGGGATGCGACTTTAAAATTTTCCGTTAAACTCCGCAAACTTAGAATTTCAATTCACGCACCCACGAGGGATGCGACAAGAAAACGCCCAGTAACGTTAATATACTACGAAATTTCAATTCACGCACCCACGAGGGATGCGACTCGTTATTTCTGAACAAGAAGGCGCAGTGTTAGAATTTCAATTCACGCACCCACGAGGGATGCGACTTGCCTTTTATTTTATGGATAAAGCCGACATAAAATTTCAATTCACGCACCCACGAGGGATGCGACAGCGCTTATGCTTAAATACAATCTGATGAGCAAGATTTCAATTCACGCACCCACGAGGGATGCGACCGGATATACAAAAGGGCAAGATACGCTTTCATCGATTTCAATTCACGCACCCACGAGGGATGCGACAGTTATCCGGATTATCTGCGTTGCCATCCTCCGAATTTCAATTCACGCACCCACGAGGGATGCGACATGCTTGACATAGGCGAAAGCCATAAAAAGCAGGATTTCAATTCACGCACCCACGAGGGATGCGACATGGTACAAAAATAATAATGTCACTAAAGAGGCGATTTCAATTCACGCACCCACGAGGGATGCGACGATAAGCGATTCTTTTACGATAAGTACGGCGAAAAATTTCAATTCACGCACCCACGAGGGATGCGACAAGGGGGCGATAGCTTGAGCAAGTTAATCATAAACATTTCAATTCACGCACCCACGAGGGATGCGACGTAAAAAACAGATTGAATTATTCCGTGCTTATGAAATTTCAATTCACGCACCCACGAGGGATGCGACCAGTCCAAGCCCGCAATGCCTGGCGCGCCTTCCGATTTCAATTCACGCACCCACGAGGGATGCGACGAACACTAAAGGACTTGCGAGCCGACATCGAGAATTTCAATTCACGCACCCACGAGGGATGCGACTGATGCTCGTGACATCTTTCGCATAAGATTCTTGTATTTCAATTCACGCACCCACGAGGGATGCGACGAGAGCAGTTTTAAGAGTTTTATAGACATTAGATTATTTCAATTCACGCACCCACGAGGGATGCGACGCTTGCTTCCGAGTTCTTCGGCAAGCCTTACGAGATTTCAATTCACGCACCCACGAGGGATGCGACAATTGACGGTCGAAAACGTGCAGGACTTAGTCGAATTTCAATTCACGCACCCACGAGGGATGCGACGAAGTTGGTAGCGCAGTTGGAGGGGCAAACGGAAATTTCAATTCACGCACCCACGAGGGATGCGACGGGATACGCTAGAGGCGATGAAATTGCTAAACGAATTTCAATTCACGCACCCACGAGGGATGCGACGGTTAAGAATTTATATGGCGGACAGGACATCGAAATTTCAATTCACGCACCCACGAGGGATGCGACAAACAGCGAAATTTACATGAAGTGCGGTTCATTGATTTCAATTCACGCACCCACGAGGGATGCGACTAAAACGCTTCAGCAATCAATGGCTTCACTTCGTTATTTCAATTCACGCACCCACGAGGGATGCGACAAATTACCTACGACGTATACGACGTTGAAACATGCATTTCAATTCACGCACCCACGAGGGATGCGACAATTTTAGCAAATGCATCATCTTTAAGAACCATATTTCAATTCACGCACCCACGAGGGATGCGACTAGATTTCCTAAAAGCGTCTTTAAAATAAATAGGATTTCAATTCACGCACCCACGAGGGATGCGACATTATAATATAAATGAAGGTGAAAATCCACAATAATTTCAATTCACGCACCCACGAGGGATGCGACTGGCGTGAACTTTGGCGCAGTAGAGGCGATAGTAATTTCAATTCACGCACCCACGAGGGATGCGACATTTCGTATAGCAAGCCTTCGAATAACGACATATCATTTCAATTCACGCACCCACGAGGGATGCGACGTAAAAGGGGACGATTAGATGACGAATATTAAACATTTCAATTCACGCACCCACGAGGGATGCGACTGGACGTGCAGCGCTTATAATCAAGTCGCCCTCTTATTTCAATTCACGCACCCACGAGGGATGCGACTGCTACACCATGTTCCAATGCTTCCTCATACAAAATTTCAATTCACGCACCCACGAGGGATGCGACTACAGATGCAACTCTACCGCGAGATGTTATTGGTTATTTCAATTCACGCACCCACGAGGGATGCGACGTGTGATGCTGAGTAAACTTTGTGTGCGGTATTTAAATTTCAATTCACGCACCCACGAGGGATGCGACTTGAGTGTCTTTTTTAAAGGAGTTGATACATATTATTTCAATTCACGCACCCACGAGGGATGCGACTTGCCGTGGCGATGATTTACCGTGGCGATGATTTATTTCAATTCACGCACCCACGAGGGATGCGACTTAAATACTTACAAGATAGACTCGATAGAGTGCCATTTCAATTCACGCACCCACGAGGGATGCGACAAAGTATCTAACTTGGAATGGTCAGACCGTTCCATTTCAATTCACGCACCCACGAGGGATGCGACGTCATGTTATCGCTCCTTTAATAGTGCTTCTAGTATTTCAATTCACGCACCCACGAGGGATGCGACAAACGGAATTCGCGAAGAAATGGAAATTATCGCAATTTCAATTCACGCACCCACGAGGGATGCGACTCGATAATCCAATGCGTTTCATCACTATGACGTATTTCAATTCACGCACCCACGAGGGATGCGACCAGTAAAAACTTATCACATAAGCGAGTTGGAGGGTATTTCAATTCACGCACCCACGAGGGATGCGACAAGGTAAACACACTTACAGGATTTGTTGATTACATATTTCAATTCACGCACCCACGAGGGATGCGACCTAGTCCGTTAGCTGTTAAGTGAGCCATAAACTTTATTTCAATTCACGCACCCACGAGGGATGCGACGCAGAGCGAGCGATGTTACGATTTGGAATCGAAAGCATTTCAATTCACGCACCCACGAGGGATGCGACTTATCCCCCATTTCTCTTGCTTTATAACCTTCATATTTCAATTCACGCACCCACGAGGGATGCGACGAGTGTTGATATGGTTCTATGTGATTTGCCTTATGATTTCAATTCACGCACCCACGAGGGATGCGACGTCGTGTTACAACGTATGTTGGCGTATGAGGAGCGAATTTCAATTCACGCACCCACGAGGGATGCGACCTTTGACGTTAGCTTAATCGGATTAGAAGCGCCGAAATTTCAATTCACGCACCCACGAGGGATGCGACCTATCGAGAATTACGCAAGCGAGATAGAGAGCCATTTCAATTCACGCACCCACGAGGGATGCGACGACTTGGCAACATCCAAAGACCGCCAAAAATTGTGATTTCAATTCACGCACCCACGAGGGATGCGACTAAGGCGTTTGATAGGCGGGCTAATAAACTTGAATTTCAATTCACGCACCCACGAGGGATGCGACATCTCTTTAATCGCTATGAGTATTTTAATCTCATGATTTCAATTCACGCACCCACGAGGGATGCGACAGCCAAATTGTATAAAAATTGAACTATTCTATGAAAAATTTCATACAATATGACTATTTTTCTTCTATAAATAAAAGAAACAGTTTTATTTTATTAATTTGATATATAAATACATAATAAAATTGGTGCGAACCTCCATAGATTTTGATGTCCACTCCATATTCGCACTAAAAAATCAATGGGTCTTCTAAATCTAATGCTTCCTTTACACCAATATGAATAACTTTCTTTTTATGGTTCTTACCAATCTGATAAAATCTCAAACTATCCTTGTTTTCATCAATAAGAGACTCTAGTTCGATTCTTAACTGCATATATTGCGTAGAATCTACAATGCATTCAAAAACAGAATTTTGTACACGTTGCCCATATTTTTGACAAACTTTTGCAACATGTCTAAGTCTTTTTTGACCACCTTCACTTGATGTACTCACATCATAAGTTATTAATACAAGCATAGAATATTACCTACTTCCAAAAAAATGGTGGGTACTCATCTAAATCTCCGCGTAAATATCTCGCCAATAAGATAGATTGAGCATATGGTACAAGTCCCCAAGATATTTTCTCTCCTAAATAGGGGTGAGTAATTCTTTCTTGTTTCTTCTCTTGCCAAGATTTTAAGAATATCTTTCTTCCTTCTTCAGACATAATAACTGCACCATTTTCCTTCTTAACAAAATAACTACTATTTATTTTCTTTCTATTAATTAAAGTCAAAACAAAACGGTCAGCATAAATTCCACGCAACTCTTCCATAATATCTAAGGCCAAAGAAACCCTTCCAGGTCTGTCCCTGTGTAAAAAGCCTACATAAGCATCTAAGCCAACTGCTTCTATTGCAGCTGCTGTATCATTTGCTAACAAAGTATAAGCAAATGAAAGCATTGCGTTAACATTATCCAAAGGTGGCCTTCTTGTTCTTTGATAAAAGTAAAAATCATCTTTTTGTTGTAAAATCATACTATTAAATAATGCATTATATTTTATTGCAGCCTGACCTTCTAACCCACGTAAAACTTCAAGATTTTCAACACCTTTTATATTTAAACATAACTCGGATAATTCGGAAGATGTCCTCTTAAATTTACCAACATCAATTCTGAGTGGATAATCTCGAGTCATTCTTTCTAACATCCATTTAGCATTATATGTTTTTCCTAAAATAAAATTTCTCGCAATAAGTGTTGACGCTCTTTCATCATCAGACAATCGATATTGTTTTTTTCTCAAAGTAACATTTCCTCTACTTTTTCCAATTACTCTTGCTAGAAATCTACCGTTTTTTGTACAAAAAACGATAGATATATTATTCTCTGCACAATACCCCATTAAGGCAGGACTAGCACCAGTATAGCCAAATGTCACTATCGATTCCAAATTGTGTAAAGGAACTCTTCCTAATTTTTCCTCATTTTTTAAAAGAACAACATTACCACCATCTAAAGATAAATATACGTCTGTTTGATTTACAAAAAGTGTATTTAACAATCTTTTCATTCTTTTAATTTCCTTTCAATATAGGATTGAACTGATTGTTTTCCCATCATTTCTGGTAAACAAATATCTTTTAAAGAACATTGTTTACAATGAGGACCTGTCTTAACCTTCGGTGTATATCTCTTCATATAATAAAAATGCATTTCTTTAACAATATTTTCCACTTGTTCTCTCATTTTATCAGTTATTTCAATTTTCACACGACGTTTTATCTCATTATAATATAAGAATGCATAATTAATATCTAATAACAACATTTCTTCTAGACAAATTGCTTGCAAAACCAATTGCAAAATATCTGAATCATGTTTTTTTGGCTTTCCCCTTTTATATTCAACAGGATAAGCTATATATTTATCGTTCAATGATGGTATGTAGACACCTTGCGGACATTTTATAAATTCAACTACATCACATATACCAGTTATTTTGAACTTTTCTGATTTAATTGGCATTGCTCGAACAGTGATATTATCCTTCCGTTTTTCCTTAATAAAAGGTTGATCAACCTTACGATGAACATATTGTCCTTCAATCGTTTTAACATTTTCTTCCCACTGCTGTTCAATATGAATTAAAGCCCATTGTCTTTTACAGAATTCAAAATGTTGAATTCCCGACAACATTAAATAGTCTTCTTCATTTACCATCAATTTCTTCTACCTGTAGACCATCTAGCTGATGCAAGGTTATTGTAAAATCATCAATAGATTTAGGTTCCTCTATATTTTGAGTGACTTCTAATGATCTATGAACTTTCGCAGATGAATACTGCCCCATTTTAGTACGATGCTCCCACCAATAAACCTTATTTACCTCCATACTTCCATCTGGTCTTGCAGAAGATACATCGTTTTCAAATAAACTTACAAGAGCTTCCTTTATTTTCTCACTATCTTCCATTGTAAACTTTGTCTTTTCTGCTAATTGTGTATTAATACTTCCATAAAAAATATATAATCCAAAATCAACGCGATGTTTTAAACCCATTGTATCTGAGCCTTTCTTGTCTCCTGTTTCTGTATTTACACTTTTGGTAATCTGCATACTAGTTGAGTTTATAGGATTGATACTGACCGCTGTATGAATAGAAACTGGGCCACGAACACCTACCGATACTCCAGCTGCTCCACTTTTCCCTTTAAAGGCAAATACTTGTCCAAAGCTACGTACATCAATCCACTCACTACATGCTACTTCAATAAAGTCATCTTCTACAACCTTTTTTTGACTAGTTACTTTTTTTAACTTATCATTTGAATCGGCTCGTTCACGGAGGCTATTAAATTCATCTGTTCTTCTGTCGTTTGATTGAACAAAGATGGACTCACCCATATCTTGTAATCTATTTCTAATTTTCCTCTTAATTGCGACATCAGAAATTTCACCAAACCCTTCATAATTCTGTCTTGGACGATTTCCATTTAAAGGATCTCCATTAGGGTTCGCATTATTCACGGAAACTAATACAGCAAAGTCAATTTTTTTATTTAATATTGTCATTTAATTCTCTCCTTTTTCCTTTGTTCTTTTTTGATATAACTCATGGCGTTGACTATAAAACCCTAGCAAATATAATTCTGATAAGGGATTATTATTAAAATGTTCTACTGGAATCATCGAACCTACTTCATCAATGATTTTATTTATATCTGTCGCTTTTGCACCAATCCTCATTTGATATGGTTGTAAACTTTCTTGAATTGTTTTCCAAGTTCTTGCTGGGTGTTTCGAAAATGAATTCATATACCTAATAGCATTGGTAGTTCTAGTTTCTTCCTTAGGTAAAGCCCTTCTTTCTAAAACATCCGCTAAAGCTAAAAGTCTTCCAAATAAATAATCACGGCTCTTATTTTCATAATCTAGTGCCACATCTAACCCCTCCTTTTTATTAATTAATGCACATGTTATACTTAATGATTTTTCCCATTCCCATTTATCAAGTGCAACTGGATTATTCACTCGATGAAAAGCATTTTTCACGATATCACTAGGGATTTCTTTTCCGTCAATAACACATGGAATCATTCTATCCATCACTTCTTTAACCACTTTATCATTCACCTTTGAACCATATGCAGTATATGCAATATCTCTCGGTGATGGAGCCCCATAAAAAGAAACAAACTTACCTTCATTGTTCTTCCGATAACTATGTAACCATCGACAAGTGGTATGCCACCTTTGTAAATTATCTAAATAATAATTTAATTCCATATTTCTATAATAAACAACAGCTAATCTACCTGTTGTCGCGGCATCTAAATTCAAAACAATCACATGTTTTTCTACCTGATCAAATCGTGCTTTATATCCTGAAATAGCTTTGGAAATAACTTCAGCAGATTTTTCACCTGTATCAGGAATAAATTCTTCTTTCTCATCATTAACTACATTCGCTATCGTGTATAAATCAAAACTATCTTCTTGGCTATCCGGTATTTCCAATCGGTTATTACTCCAGGCTAAAAATACACGACCATCTACTATTTTTGCTTGTCTATTTATTAACCATTTCAGCGCATTATGTGCTTTTTGAGATACTTCATAACTAACACTTACCGCTTCATGACTTTTATTAAATCGTCCCCTAAAGGTGAATCCACTTGAATCATTTGCAGAAATTAATTTCGATTTATCGGCTGCATTACGAATTTTATTCGCATGGCGTTCAGTTACTGGCTTCCATTCCCCTGTGACAAAACAGAAATCCTCTTCACCTAATGAATCTTTATAATAATTAATAAATGATTCATATACATCGGTGTCTTCCCATACTTTTATGTGAATTTCTGTCGCAGACCTGACATTAAATCGAACAAATGCCGCTTCCTGCTCCCCTGATATTGCACTAAAGATAGGTGGCTTTTCACCATGCAATGCTTCATAATCTTTATGCCACTTGTTTATTAATTGATTATTCTCATCTAAAAATAAAATACGATGTTCTACTAAATCCTGAATTAACTTACCCTTTTTCACATATTGATAAATTGCTTTTATTTTATCGACTACATACGGTGACTCTACCCATTCCTTTAACTTCTCTATATATACTTGAAACGGCTCTTCATTCTTTATCTTTCCACCATATGCTTTGAAGTCTCCGGCCGTATAACTTAACTTATCATGGAGTGGATATGGTGCAATTGCTGCCCCAGCTCTACTCGCTGATTCTTCTGTACTCGGAATCACTGTACTAGCATCTTCTTTGTTTTCAATCACATATGCGGAATGAAATTCTCCATCTTCCGTGACATCTACTTGAATATGTGCGGTTTGTGTCGTGTGAGAAATTGGCAACAAAGTGTATGTCGCTCCATTTCTTTTTCGCTCTACCACACCTACATGCTCCAAATTAGATTCATACACTTGAAACAAATCAAGTAACCAACTCATTCACTCACCTCGCTATCCAAGTATTTTAATAATTCATCTGCTGACTGAATATTAGACTCATTAAATTCCTTTATACCATATTTTTTAATTTCCCTTATTTGTTCACATGCATCAGGATGGATGAACTGAATCACACCATCTTCCATCATCGGTTGCCATAATCTTGCTTCTAAAAATTCTTTCCCTGTTTCACTCGGATAACCAAAACTATGAAACATTGTTCCAAAACCTATCGTCCCATAATCATCGTAATAACTTTTTCCAGATCCGAACTCACAAGGTTCCACATATGCTTGGCATTCTCTTGTTCCTAGAAAAATATCCCTTCTGCCACCAGCCTTCAATGCACGCTGCATAATATTATGATGTTTGTGCTCGTTTCGGTCAAAAGCAAGGTCAGGACGATGTTCATTAAAAATAAAATGTCCTCTTACTTGATATTTCACATCTTTCAAATACGTATAATGAGCTAAAGTATTTCCACCACTATAATTGATTGGCCTTATTCCTTTTGTTTCCATCTGTATTCGGTTCATGATACGAACTTCATCTACAATCAATCTTAATGTCGGCTTCCAATATATGGATGAAAAAATCCCCTCCAACGCGCTATATGTTGGAACTTGGTATGATGTTTTCTCACCACCTATCCTCGTGACAGGATCCGTAAACAACGCATAGTCGCCAAATACCTCAAATTCAATAGAATTCCTTTTTTTCATTTACACTATCCTCCCAAATAAAAGATTACATCATCAAACTAGATAACCCACCTTCACCTTCATGGCTAATACCATAACGTTCATCATAAAATCCTTCAGTCAAAATAAAAACAGACTGATCTAATATGCCATACATCCCACCTTTTTCTTCGATTTTTCTTTTCTCCTGATCATATAAATTTACGGTATATTGCTGTGCTTTTTTCAATAATACATTCAAATCCGTTATCGTTTCTGCACTAATTAGTTCTGTAATGATTTCCTTTCCTTCTTTATAAGGAACTATTACAGTAGTTGTTTGATTTTCAATCACATGAAAATGCTTTGCAGCAGTGTGCATACAGTTAATATTAAATAAAGGTAAGTGTGCTTTAGCCTGCTTAAAATAATGGCGGTATCGTTCTGATTTCTGTCTATCATCCGTTAACATTTGTACCATGTTTTCCCGGTATCCCCGAACTGGATAATCTAATTCATCTCGAAATTCACTATAAAACTCCTGAAAGTACCGTTCCATTACCTCATTTGATAGAATATCATTGACAGGTCTGTTACTTCGTTTGATATCAATTAACAATCTTTTCGCAATTATTTTACCCATATTAATTTCTTTCAACATTTTCAAACTTTCTTCTTGATGATCGATAATATGAACTTTACCGAATGCACCACTTTCTCCATGCCGATTACACCTTCCAGCGGCTTGAGCAATCGAATCCAATCCTGCCAATGACCGTATAACAGATTTAAAACTAATATCTACGCCTGCTTCTATTAATTGTGTACTGACACAAACAACTTTTTCATTATTGTTTAATTTCCATTTCATTTCTTCAATTAGTATTTTTCGATGAGCTGGACACATTGATGTGCTTAAATGATATACATGTAAAACGTCGTCTAGTTCTTCCGTTAATTTTTCGTACAATTTCCTGACAACTGTTTTTGTATTTAAAATGACTAATATACTATCATTTTCTAGTATTTTTTCTTGGATAAATATAGAGAGTTTTTCTGTGGTAAATAAAGTATCTGTTGCATCGTCAATCAATTCTACTCTTTTAAATGCATCTATCACATTTGTTAAATCTTGTACAATTTCTCCATCTATATTTACTTCTAGGCTTTTCTCTACATATCCTAGTGCCGGTTGAGTTGCTGTGCAGAGCAATGAGGTCGTACCACAATAATTTTTTAAATAATTAACCGCCATATTAAATAAAGATATACAACTTGTTGGTACTTTTTGTACTTCATCAAAAATAATGACCGCATTCGCCAAGTTATGTAACCTTCTTATCGACCTCGTTCCAGTTTCATAAAACACATTTAAAAACTGTACCATCGTTGTAAAAATGATTGGACTATCCCAGCTATCCTTACTTAACTTTACTTTATATGCCTCTCGAAAAAAATCATCGTCTGTATCTTCATCTTCCGTTTCCACAACATTCGAATGAAATTCAAGTATATTATTAGTGTCTCCAAGTACCCTTCGTACATCTGCTGCATTCTGCTCAATAATCGTTGTATAAGGTACTATATAAATAATTCGCTTTTTCTTATATTTTAACGCATGTTTTAAGGAGTAACGTAAGCTAGCTAATGTTTTACCTCCACCTGTCGGAATGGATAATGTATAAACACCAGGAGCATTCTCTGCGAAACTTTCACATTGTTCTGACATTTCACTTCGTAATACATGGATTTTATTTGTTTCATCTGCACTTTCTTCATATATTTTTAGTTGTTCCATGAGCCGATCATAATACTGTGAAAATAATGTTGTTTGATCTTCTAAGTGTGTGTAACTTTTATTTTCATCGAATAACATAGCATCCGTTCTATCAGCATCAATTAATATACTAAAAATAAACTTCGTTAAAAACATCATCGATTCAAATGGATTTTTTGTAGGATTTAATAAAAATGTTTCTAACTCTTTCGTCGCTTTTTCTACATACTTTTTAAAAGCATTTTTATCCATTACTTTTTCAAAAAATACCTCTTTCATCTCTTCATATTGCTGGATTTGTTTATCTTTTACACGATACAAATATTTCGATCCTAAATCTGCATCTAAATAATCTTGTAAATACGCATGATGTGAAATGATCACATTTCCAATAATCTCAGCTAGTAACCTTTCGTATTGCGTGCGACCATTTTGGTGAAAAAATTCATACAACAATTTCCCTCCCGCTGTCGAATGATCTACAGAACCCCTTTTTGGTGGATTTTCAGGATTTGCGATAGCCTCTTGAATATATAGTTGAAAATCGTCACTATACTTTCCAAAGTCATGTAATAAACCAGCCAAACCTGCCAGATGTGGCACACCTAATTTCTCCCCAAACCGTTCCGCTAGATTACGAACTTCTATTAAATGCTCTTTAATAGTTTGTTCCTCTCCATCAATTTCCCGAATATGAGCAATTTCCGACAAAATATCACTCCTCATTATTCTATATGAGTATATTTTACCATTAAAATATACGTAAATCCATATGTTCTAAAATCAATTATGACTTTTTTATTACAAAAAAATAACTAAGAAGAGATATCAAACATCTTTATATCTTTTCTTAGTTATCATATTTCATTATTTAATTAATTTTTCTGCATCCCTTAATATACCAACAACACTCTGCAAAAACCTTGCTGCAGGTGCCCCATCAATTAATTGATGGTCAAATGTTAAACTCAATGGGATACGGAGGTGTTCCTTTACTTCCCCATCCAGCATCATGACATATGGTTCGATTTTCCCAATACCTAGAATCGCTACTTCAGGTGGATTAATAATAGGTGTGAAAAAATGTATACCAAATGCTCCTAAATTCGTTATCGTAAAAGTACTTCCAGATAAATCCTTTTGTGAAATTCTTTTATCCTTCACCGCTCGTACTAATTCATTTGTTTGTTCCTCCAACTGTTCAATCGTAAGAGCGCATGCTTTTTCCACAACGGGAACAAACAATCCTTCTTCTGTATCTGTAGCAATACCAAGTTCCACTGTTTCACTTTGATGCCACAACTCATTTTCAAAAGTACCATTCATATAAGGGTGTTCTTTCAAAGCCTTTACTACCGCAAACATGATCCATGTGTTCCAACTTAATTTCACATCGTATTTGTCCCTAATATCACTAAGTTTCGTAACATCTGCATATGCAGTTTCCGTTAGTTGTGCTCTGTTTAGAAGACTATCTTTCATCTTCATTGCAATCGTTTTGCGAATACTAGATAAAGGTGTTCCTACTACATTTCCATCTTGGAAATTTTTAATATCGTTTTCAGTAATTGCATTATTTCGTCCAGTTCCAGTTACTTTCGTTAAATCTACTTGTAAATCTTTCGCTAATTTTCTTAAACGAGGTGCAATACGAACAAAATTAGATTGTCCTGTTTTTGTCGACTTTTCAGCAGATTCATTGATTGCATCTGTGTCTGCTTCTTCTAATTGTGTTGTATCATCATTAATAACTGCAAGTGTATCACCAACTGTGGCAACTTCCCCACGTTTCACTATAATTCTCTCTAATATACCGGCTGATTCCGCCTCAATTTCACTTACTGCCTTCTCTGTTTGTACTTCTACTAACACATCTCCTTTGAATGTTAAACTCTCTGGAGACAAAAATGATATCATATTTAACTTATGAATCGTTCTATCTGGTGACACTTCTTCTTCAAAAATGGGTGCTTGAAAATGATGCTCTTCCCAAGTATCAAAAATCTCAGATAGACCATATCCGGAACGCTCACCAAAACCAATCAATGAAAACATTTGAAATATTGTTGGATTTCTAGGATCTGACGTACCACCTTCTATTGCATTATCCTTTGGTAATCTTAAACCACCAGGATTTTCGTAACTATAACTTTTTGGAGTAACTTCAATTACTGTACTCATTGGCATCTGATAATCAGCATGAATTATTGTATTTAATAATGCTTCTCTCAATGCTCGATGGATTCTGGTATCATCAGCCCTTGTACCATCTTGTTCAATCTTAAAAGGTACTGAGAGCTTATTTAATAAATGAACGGAAAAACATTCCATTGGAAGGGTTGGTGGAAGCTTTGGATGCAGAAGGAAGAGAGGTTGGTATGTCGACGGTGGATCATTTACGGATGGAAGGGAGAGAGGAAGGACGAATAGAAGATAAAGCTAAAGGAATACAGAAAGCGGCGCAGGATACAGCAAGGCGTATGCTAGATTTAGGTATGGAAATTGAAAATATTGCTTTAGCAACAGCACTGCCGAAAGAAGAAGTAGAACGGATTGCTAACGAGACAAAATATAGCTTGTCTTCAGATTCCAAGTCACAAGATTCTTTTCTCTAAGCTAACAGCTCCTACCTAATGGATCTTCATCACTAAGAGCCCATGCAGTGCACACCAAAAAATCGAGTTAGAAGAATACTAAGCATCTTCCAACTCGATTAAATTGTTACTCCAATGTTATGCCGTCAGAATTCTGAAAATCTATTTTAGATAGTATTTCATCTGCCTCCATTCTGCTTTATCATCTACAACTGTAGACTTTTGTATCATTTCAATAACTAATAAATAAAGATCAGACAAATTTCCTTTAAACCTTTGAATTAATCGTTCCACGGAGTGTCTCGTAAATTTAACAATCCCCTGGTTTATTAATTCTACTCTGTCTTTCCCTAACAAGGTATCATCTTTAGCTATAATTATAACTTCTTTTTGTTCATCATTTAAATCTATTTTCAAGCCTAATAAACATAATCTCACTGATAACATGCTATAATAGGAACGTACATTCTATTCGGGGTGATAATATGAATGATCCATATGTTATTGATTACATAAAAAAGCATTTTCCTAATCATAAAACACAGTCGGTTGCAGATCATTTACAATTAACAGTCAGCCAAGTCCGTACCATTGCGAAAAATCATCGTATCCAAAAATGTGAGGAATATAAAGCAAATCTAAAGCGTCAATTAATTATAGACAGGAAGAAATGGTTCGAGGATAATATTCCAGCATTAAACCCTACATTTCTGCAAGAACAAATCATCTTCGATTCAGTTATTGGCGATAGGTATATTAGCCGTGGGGTAGATAGAAGTGTTAATTGTTATTATCAGAAACATTTTGGCGAGAACGAGCGAGGGTATCGAGAACGGAAATTATCTCATCTGCAAGATTTACAATTTACGATCAAAGGTAATTACTTACGTTCCTCTAGTCATCCATATTACAATTCATTACATCAACAACTGTACAAAAATAATATTAATCAGTCAATTCTACATTTCTAGATAGATGTACACATCCAATTTTTCTTGCAACATTATATTTATATGACGACAGTTTGATGATTTCCTATTAATATAATCAAAAATCAAATACTGTTTATTGTCATCCAAGCATTGTCCTATACACTTTAAACTTAAAAGAAGAAGAAAACCAATTATTAGCAAGACACCTCAATCAAACATTTAAAACAAATTTTGTCGTG
>NZ_JAXHDE010000010.1:0-119646 GCF_037072005.1 Pseudogracilibacillus sp. SO10305
CGGAAAAAATGCTTGTGCTTATCTTTTTATGATAAACACAAGCATTTTTATTTATCCGAGGCTAGTTTTGTCCCAGCCTCACTAACACGAATAAGTTATCTTATTTTAATATTTAAAAAGACTTATAGAAAAGGGGTATTCATTAAACTTATTTTAATTTATAATAGAAGTTCGAGCATAATAATTTACAAAAAGGAGATACACATATGTTAAAACGTTTTATGTTGTTTGCCGTAATGATTTTATCAATTGGTATTTTAGCTGCTTGTGGATCGAATAACGATGATGCAAGTAACAGCAATGGAAATGGTGGAGGGAAGGAAATCGATGAATTAAAAATTGGTTTCGTACCATCAAAAGACCCTGACGAAATTATTACAGCAACAGAACCATTAAAAGATTTATTAAAAGAAGAGCTTGAAAAAGAAGGTATTACAGTAAATAATGTAGATATTTCTGTAGGGACTACATATGAAGCAGTTGGGGAAGCTTTATCAGCTGGTACGACTGATGTTGGATTAGTTCCTGGAGGTACATTCGTACTTTATGATGATGGAGCAGAAGTTATCTTAACTTCTACACGTGCAGGATTAAACAATGATTCAGAAGATGCAAAAGACTGGAACGATAACAAACCGACAGAAGGAACAGATGAACAAGCTACATACTACCGTTCTTTATTCATCGCTGGTCCATCTGAAAAAGGACAAGAATTAGCTGAAAAAGTAAATAAAGGCGAAGAGCTAACATGGGAAGATTTAAATAGTGCCAACTGGTCTGTAATGGGATCTTCTTCATCTGCAGGATATATTTACCCAGTTTTATGGTTATTAGAAAACTACGACAAATCAATTACTGATTTAGATAGTGTTGTACAATCAGATTCATACGGAAGTTCTTTCGCACGTTTAGCTGCTGAACAAACAGACGTATTAGTTGCATTCGCAGACGCTAGAAGAGACTATGCAGAAGATTGGGAAAGTAAATTCGATGGTAAAAATGATATTTGGGAAGATACAAATGTTATTGGAGTTACAGATGGAATTTACAACGATACAATTAGTGTAAGTAAAAACTCTGACATTATGGATGATGAGTTAAAAGCTGCTTTACAAAAAGCATTCATCAACATTGCTGAAACAGAAGAAGGTAAAGAAGTAATTTCTATTTATAGTCACGAAGGATACCAAGAAGCTACTAGCGAAGATTATGAGACAGAAAGAGAAGCTCAGCAATTAATCCGTGACATGAAATAAAAACAAAAAGACGTTATTGACCCAATACTGGGTCGATATCGTCTTTAATTATCTATTCTTATCTATCATCATATTCATGATGGCCAAAAAAATGACTTCGAAATGATTGGAGAATAACTATGATTGAGTTTATAAATGTCGAAAAGCAATACGATAATGGCACAAAAGGATTATCAAATGTCAATTTAACCATTGATCAAGGGGAGTTCGTTGCAATTATCGGGCTTTCAGGTGCAGGTAAATCTACTTTACTTCGATGCATCAATTTAATGCATAATATTACAGATGGACAATTATTAGTAGATGGCACAGACGTATCTAAATTAAGGGGAAAGGAAGTACGTCGCTTTAGAAGACGAATCGGGATGATCTTCCAATCTTTTAACTTAGTAACGAGAACGACTGTATTAAAAAACGTTATCGTATCATTCGTTCCAGACTTACCTTATTGGCGTAAAATAACAGGTATTGTCAAAAAGGAACATAAAATAAAAGCACTAGAAGCATTAGATAAAGTCGGTATTTTAGATAAAGCATTTGTCCGTTGTGATCAATTATCTGGTGGACAACAACAACGTGTTGCATTAGCAAGAACATTAGCACAAAACCCTGACATCATTTTAGCGGACGAGCCTATTGCATCATTAGACCCAGTCACAGCAAAGGTCGTCATGGATGACTTTAAACGTATTAATAAAGAAACAAACATTTCCGTTTTATTAAACATCCACCATGTTGAAGTCGCTTTAGAATATGCAGACAGAATTATCGGGATTCGTAAAGGGGAAATCGTTTATGATGGTCCTACGAAAGAAGTTACCCAAGACGTATTAGATGAAATTTATGGTGGGAAAACAGAAGAAATACAAGCTGCATTAGAGGAGACTGAATAATATGTATGATAAAATTTTTCCTCCTAGAGAAATTGCCTTGCCAAATGGAAAAGTCGTATCACAAAAAAGATCTAAAGCACCGCTTATTACTTTATTAATCATCATTGCTGCGATTTTTTCGTATAAATTTACAAATTTTAATTTCACAGTATTATTTACGCGTATTGGAGAATTCTTTTTTATTGTCGGAGATATGATTCCACCTGATTGGAGCTTTATGCCAAAAGTTTGGAAGCCTTTATTTGATACATTAAAGATGAGTTTTCTAGGTTCATTTATCGGTGCGATCATCGCATTACCTGCTGCAATTCTCGCATCCGCAAATATCATTAATAATAAATTCATTGTCACAACTACGAAATTCATTTTAAGCTTGTTACGTACATTACCAACATTAGTATCTGCTTTAATTGCAACATTCATTTTTGGCTTAGGGCCTACAGCTGGTACTATTGCAATAATGTTATTTACAATCTCGTATGTCGGGAAGTTATTATATGAAGCAATAGAAAATGTGGATATGGGCGCTTTTGAAGCAATGGAAGCATTAGGAATGACACGTATTCAAGCATTTAGATATGCAGTATTTTCACAAGTTTTACCTAGTTATCTCTCACAGTCATTATTCTGTTTTGAGGGAAATGTTCGATATGCAGCTATTTTAGGGTATGTTGGTGCTGGTGGTGTAGGATTACTCATTAATGAAGGACTAGGATGGCGCGACTATCCAAGTGTTGGAATGATTATTTTCGCGCTCGTTATTACAGTCTTCATTATTGAAAGAATTAGTGAACACTTCAGGAAAAAGTTAATTTAAAGGAGTTTACCATATGTCTACATTAGAAAAACAATTAAAACAAGCACCACGCCATACCGGATATATCTTTACGATTACATTTATCGTTATTGCATTGTTTGTTTGGTCTGTCACATCTATTACATTTGAAAATGTGGACCAAAAAGGAATACAAGTTGCAAAAGGTATTATTTCTGGTTTATTTAATCCAGATTTAAGCTTATTTAATTTTTCAAAGGAAAGTGTCCCATACTTACTCGTTGAAACATTAGCAATTGCTTTTCTAGGAACGATTATTGGTGCATTTTTATCTGTTCCATTCGCTTTTTTATCTGCATCTAACCTTGTACCAAAACCAGTTGCATGGTTAACGAGATTAATTTTAATTATTATCCGTACGATTCCTGCATTAGTATATGGTCTGATGTTTATTCGTGTGACAGGACCTGGGCCATTTGCGGGTGTACTAACGGTTGGTTTAACATCCATCGGTATGTTATCCAAGTTATTCGTAGATGCAATTGAAGAATTAGATGTGAAAGTATTAGAATCGATGACATCGATTGGGTGTACAACATTTGAAAAAATCCGTTATGGTATTTTACCGCAATTATTTGCGATATTTTTATCGGTAACAATTTATCGTTTCGATATTAATTTACGTGATGCTGCAACATTAGGTTTAGTTGGAGCTGGTGGTATTGGTGCCCCTTTAATATTCGCAATGCGTTCATACAAATGGGACCAAGTTGGAGCAATTTTAATAGGATTAGTCGTTTTAGTGTTAATTATCGAATTTGCTTCCAATAAAATTCGCGGAAAATTAGTAAAAGGTTCTTAATAGCGTTTAATATTTATTTAGTCAAATAGTTTCCGATATAAATTATATATTTAAAAACAATGAAAAAAACCATCCATTTTTATGGCAATACCTATAAAAGTGGATGGTTTTTTAGGCTCTTTATCAAATAGTTTTAGTGACCCTCTTAAAGTCATTTAATATTTAATTGTGTTGGGCCAATAAAAAGCCAATCAGAGCAGCGTGAATATATCATACTCCGCTTTCCGCGTGCGGCTGCTAAGCAAAGCTCAGGCTTTTCCTTCCCTTGTCTTATCTATCTTTCCTCACGCAGGAGTCTACGTACATTTCCTACGTTTCATCTGGTTGTTTACATGCTAGTTTCCTCTTCCTTTGTAGCCTATGCTCTAAGGGAGGAGGATTTTTTACTTTGTATGATTGAGCTCCATTTAAAGTGTAGAATAATTCTATTTTTGAAGTGATAAAAGTTTCGATAATTCAATACCTTTATTTTGTTATTTATCCCCTCGCTACGATCGTTAGTGTCAGTCTGTGCTTGATATATGGTAACTATTTTTCCAATGTCTGAATGCTTGTGAAAATATAACGATTGATCAACAGTGTTTAACGTATACGACAAAAAAGAGTCTCAGTAAAAAAAATTTACTGAAACTCCTTTTTCTGTTTTCTTTCGTTTTTAATCAAATCCTATTTGCTTATTAAGGATATAAAATTGGTGAACCTGGCCCTAAATCAATTCCTAATAAAATCCAGCCAACAAGTAAAATCGTCCAGAATATTAAGAAGAACATCGAATAAGGAATCATAACAGATATCATCGTACCAATTCCCATTTTCTTATCGTATTTTTGAGCAAATGCGATAATTAGAGCAAAATATGTCATTAATGGTGTAATCATATTCGTTGATGAGTCAGCGATACGGTAGGCCATTTGAGTTACCTCTGGTGAATAACCTAATTGCATCATAATCGGCACGAAAATCGGCGCCATCATTGCCCATTTCGCTGAAGCACTTCCGATGAATAAGTTGATCACAGCACAAATGATAATAAATACGAGTAATAATGGAATACCGGTTAATTTAATACTTTCTAAAAAGTTCGCCCCAAATACTCCTACTATTAATCCCATATTACTATCTGCGAAAAATGCGACGAATTGTCCCGCAGTGAAGGATAGAACAATAAATGTTCCCATTGTTGCCATCGTTTTCGCTAAAGAATCTGCAACATCTTTATCATTTTTTATTTCCTTCGTAGCCATACCATAAACTAAACCTGGTACAAAGAATAATAAGGCAATAATTGGTACTAACGCATTCATAAACGGCGCAAGTGAGTCCATTAACGTAAACTCACCAGAACCATCATCTATCGCTCGAAGTGGCGCGTTTTCCGGAATAACGAGTAATGCAACCCCAATTAAAACTATCGCCACGGAAACTCCTGCCCAAGTTAAACCTTTTTTCTCAATTGGCTTTAACCCTTCTAATTTTTCACGATATTCTCCAGAATATGTGCCTAAACGTGGTTCCACAATTTTTTCTGTAACGAACCAACCGACTAATGTTAATAAGAATACAGAAACGATAATAAAGTATAAGTTCATTGCAACGTTCATTGTTTCAGCATATGCCGGGTCCACCATCATAACTGCATCCATTGTCATTCCTGCTAATAATGGATCAAGTGATGTTAAAATTAAATTCGCACTGAATCCTCCTGAAACCCCTGCAAATGCCGCGGCAAGTCCCGCTAATGGGTGTCGGCCTAATCCAGCAAAAATTACCGCCCCAAGTGGTGGTAATACAACATACCCTGCATCTGATGCTACACTCGACATAACCCCTGCAAACACTAAAGCCGCAGTGATTAATTGTTTCGGTACTGATAATACAAAACCGCGTAATAACGCACTAATTAATCCCGTACTTTCCGCAATTCCAATTCCTAGCATCGTAACTAACACGATTCCTAGTGGTGCGAAGTTGATGAAATTATCAGTTATTGATAAGAAAATATGTTGTATACCTTCTCGACTCAATAGATTCGTAACTTCTACCATTTCTCCTGCTTCACCAGGGTGCTCTACGCTAATTCCGAACTGAGAAATGATAGCAGATAATACTACTACTAACAACGCCAATATAGCAAAAAGAGTAACTGGATGTGGTAATTTGTTTCCAATAAACTCTACTCTATCTAAGGACCGTTGTAGCAATCCTTTTTTCTTCAATATAAACCCTCCTAAGAGATTTAAAATATATAACTCTTCCATTATAAGAAATTTCTATCTATTATTGCAATTAATTATCCTTTTAAAAAACGCCTATAAACGTTGTTAAATCAACGTTTATATATGTTCCAATTTTGTGAATCTTCCAATAAATACTTTTTATCTGAAACGTTTCCAAAACTTGGTGAAAATAGGGCTTTTAAACATTATACACATTTCATATGAAAGTCCTTACAACATAAACATGAGGCTGATTGCACTTAATAAACTCATAAGCGACTACTATACAATTTTATGTCTTTCTTACACGACTTATGAAACGTATCACATCAAAACTACCTTTCTATGTTCGAACCACTTCCTTTATTTCCCACTTAAGACAAAACTGCGATGAATCAATCATCTCCGCTATTTTTTTCATGACTGATTATTTAATTTCCACTAAGTGTATGCTATAATTAAGCAGGAAAAATATATCTTATAGCAACGTTAACATAAAGTTAGGAGAACATTCAATATGAATTTTGTAGACATGGTTGACTCACAAATCATTGCATCTGTTCAAAAGGAAAAGGACTTAGAAACTGCGATTCATAGCAAACCGAACATCGTTTTTTTAATTACTGGGAATTTAACGACGATGGAACAATATATTGAAAAACTTCGCGCAGCAAATAAGGAAATATTTATCCACTTAGAATTCATTGATGGATTATCGAATTCAAAAAGTGCCTTAGAGTTCGTTGCAAAACAATGGAAACCGACAGGTATCATTACAACAAAAAACCACCTAATAAAACATGCGAAAGACTTAGGTTTAATGACAGTCCAACGTATATTTTTATTAGATGGTAATGCCGTATCAAAAGGAATAGAAATGGTAAATTCTAGTTCCCCTGATGCAGTGGAAGTAATGCCTGGAGTGATTCCTAAAGTAATTGATAAATTAGCGAGAAAATTGCCTTATCCAATTATTTCCGGCGGGCTAATCAACAGTGAATCTGAAGTGCTCGAAGCATTACAATCTGGGGCTCTAGCTATCTCATCTGGTAATCCAAAAATGTGGGAATTAGACTTATAAGGTCCCAATATCCTTTACACTTTGTAATACGAAATTAGGTTTATTCGAAGTTTGTTGCAACATCTCTTCTGTTGTAATACCTGTCATTACTAGAACAGAATTAATCTTTGCATCATTTGCCATTTTAATATCTGTTTCTAGTCGGTCCCCGACCATATAACAATTATTAGGAGTCATTTGAAGTACGTCAGATACAACGTAATTTGCCATAAATGCAGACGGTTTTCCGACAACAAGCTCGATTGGTTCTCCCGTAACAGCCTCTAATGCTCCAATCATTGCGGCACAATCTGGTAATTCGCCGCCAACAACAGGGCAAGTTTTATCAGGATTTGTCGCAATAATTTTTGCACCGTTTTTCCATGCTTGAAATGCATCATTAATTTTTGCATATGTAAATTGGCGATCCCATCCAATGACAACATAAGCTGCTTCTAATGCATTATCTGTCATCGGTACATTCGCTTCGCTTAATTCATCAAATAATGGTTGTTCACCGATCACATAGGCACGTTCATTTTTACCTAATTTTGTTAATAAATATTTTGCAGTAATAAAATTAGAATTAATGACTTCATCTAATACTGCATCAATTCCCATACGATTTAATTTTTCTACATATTCATGACGTGTTGAAATCGATTTATTCGTTAAAAAAATGACACGGTCTCCTCGTTGCTTTAATGTCGCAATTGCTTCATTTGCTCCTTCGATCATCGCATCATCTAAGTAAATCGTTCCATCCAAATCAAAAATAAAACCTCTACTCAAAAAATTCTCCCCCAAGTCCACATTAACTAATAATTTCTACCTTTTTTACATCGTCCATTTCTTTCAGAGATGTATATACTTTTGTGACATCCATTTGCGCTTGGATTTTCACACGTACTTCGATTAAATGTGCTTTTTCATCTAATAACTCTTTTACGCGTAAATGTGAAATGAAGAATTGTTTGTCTTTTAATGTTTTTACCGTTTTTTCGACACTTTCCAATTCATTAACAACAACTTTTATTTTCACATCTTTTTTCCACAATTTTTTCGGGCCAATTTTCGTCATAATTAATGGAATAATTTCTACACTAATCATTAGTAACAGTACACCGACTGTTGCCTCTATATAAAATCCTGCTCCAACTGCAATTCCAATTCCTGCTGCCCCCCAAATCATTGCGGCAGTCGTTAAACCTGAAATACGATCATTATCTCTTCTTAAAATGACCCCCGCACCTAGAAACCCAATTCCAGATACAATTTGGGCAGCTAGACGCAGTGGGTCCATTCTAATTTCTGTCGCATCATTACCAGGAAATACATATGCAGATTCAATGGATACAATTGTTATTAAGCAACTAATAATGGAAATAACGAGACTCGTTTTTAAACCGAGTGGTTTTTTCTTCAATTCTCGTTCAATCCCAATAATTAAACCAAAAAGGGCTGATATAATTAGTTTTACAATTAATTCTACATCTATTGACAATAGTTCCATGCTCAATCCCCCTATTTTCCATATAGTATATGGGGAATGGTTTTTATATATGCATCATATATTGTACGACGATATTATGCTTTAACAGAAGGATGTTGTAAGATTTCTTCTAACGTATATTTATACGGATTAATTTCAAACACGACAGGTCCTGTATAACCATTCGCTTGTAAAATATCTTCTAATCCTTCTGATGTATTGTTTCCTTCACCTGGCATTAAGTGTAAGTCACTTTTTGCATCATTATCTGATAAATGAACGGATACTAATTTATCGCCTAATTTTTCAATTGTTTCACGTAAATCAGCGCCTAGAACAGCTAAATGTCCTGTATCTAAACAAGCTTTCGTATTCGTTTCATGTAAAATAGATAACCATTCTTCCACAGATGATGGGAAAATATGCATGTAATTTAATCCATCTGGTATTTGGTTTTCAAACAATAATTCCACACCGTGTTCGCGTGCAATCGCACGTTGTACACTTAAACGTTTGATTAATAAAGCTTCTGCTTCTTCACGATATTCAGAAGCCATAGCTGAACCACCATGGATAACTGCATGTCCTCCATTATATTTTTGCAATAATTTAAACCACTTTAAATTTTCTTCAAAAATTAAATCTTCTACCGCTTGAAAAGGCGAAGCTAAGTTTAAATCATGAAACGGTAAATGAAGGCCAATTTCTAAGCCATTTTGCTGTGCATATTCAAAATGTTGTACCGCATGTTTATGTTCTGCCCAAACTTCAACACCAACAAAACCTGCTTCTTTTATTTTCGTAAAATCTTCCGCAGTAACATCTTGTCCAATACCCCATATACTAAGCCATTTGTTCATTTTTATTTCCCCTCTACAAATGATTCGTCGTTAATGTCTTCTAATCTTTGTCCTTTTGTTTCAGGTGCTAAAATGATTGTAATCATTAATCCTGAAAATCCGATAAACGCAAAGAATCCTAGAGCAGCACTGTTACCCCAAGCTGCAACTAAATTCGGGAATACTAATACCCCTAAAATAGATCCAATTCTACTAATCGATGTCGCAAATCCTGATGCCCCTGCACGAATATTCGTAGGGAATAACTCTGTCGGATATACGAAGTTTAAAATTCCTCCACCCATGTTAGAGAATAATACTGCAATACTAAATAAAATAACTAAGAAAGTTAAAGTTGGGTGAGAGTTAATCGTCAAAATAACTAATGCTGTCGTTAAACCTGCAAAAGATGTAATCAATAATGGACGTCTTCCCCAATTTTCTACTAAGTTCATACCGATGAATGCACCGACTAAACCGATAATACTAACGATAGATGAGGCAATATATGTTGCCTGTTGTGAACCTTCTGTAAACGCCGATAAAATTGTCGGAGTATACATTGAAATTCCATAATATGCTGTCGCATAACAGAACCAGAAACCAGTTACAAAAATTGTACGTCTTCTTAATTTTGGTGAAAATAAATAACTAATTTTAACTTTTCTTTGTGGTTCTGGTTTAATTTCTACTCGATTTCCAGTTAAATCATAAATAATTTGTTGTGCTTCTTCTTGTCTTCCATGTGATGCTAACCATCTAGGTGATTCTGGTAAACCAATACGGAAAATAAAGATAATTAATGCAAAAAGTGCTCCTAATAAGAACATCCAGCGCCATGCAGTTTCACCAAGCGGTAATAATAATACCCCTGAAATATATGCCGTAACAGCTCCAACAAACCACATCATTGCAAGGAATGTACCTTGACGACCACGGTTTTTCGTTGAACTAAACTCTGCTACTAAGGTTGCGGATATCGGATAATCGGCACCAATTCCTATTCCGAGTAAAAATCTAAATACAATTAACCAAATGACATTCGGTGCAACTGCAGTTAAAATAGCAAAAACAACGAACGCGAATAAATCAATCGTTATCATTTTCTTACGACCGAATGTATCAGTTAACTTTCCTAACCAAGCCGCTCCTATAAATGAACCGATAATTGCTGAAGCAACCAAAATACTTTGTTCTAAAGCGTTAATACCCCATTGTTGAATAATTAACGGCATCGCAACTGCGATAATCGTTAAGTCAAATCCATCCAAAAATGTTCCACCAGCGGATACAATTGTTACTTTACGTTGAAACCTTCTTAACTTTTTCTCATCTTTCGGATGATCTAAATAATCAATACTCATTTTTTCTCTCCCTATTCTCTAAAATTCGCTACGTTATTTATTCATCTTTTGTTAAATTACTGATTTTATACGTTGATCCGCCTCCTCGTCAGATTTTTTGCGCACAAAAAACCCGACAAGAAAAGACGCCATACAAACAGTGTATGTGTCCTTTCTATGTCGGGGTTTCTCATCCTTATTCTCTACCCGAAATATATAATTATTTCGTTATTTAATAAATTACTTTTTCAGTATATTTTATTTACGAAAACATGTCAACTTCTTATCCTTACCATTTACAAAACATTTACAATCGTTATACATTACCAATCGATAAATATTTCGTTTCTAAATATGGTTCAATTCCTTCAATTCCACCTTCACGCCCTAATCCACTTTCTTTCATTCCACCAAATGGAGCATGGGCAGCAGATGGTCCACCATCATTCCAACCAATAATGCCGTATTCCAATTTTTCATGTAATTGAATACCTGTACGGTAATCATTCGTAAAGAAATACGCCGCAAGACCAAACGGTGTATCGTTGGCAATTTTTACTGCTTCCTCTATTGTATTAAATGAAATAATCGGAGCAATCGGTCCAAATGTTTCTTCGTACATAATATCCATGTCTACATTTACATTTTTTAACACAGTTGGATGGACGAAGTAATAGCTACTTTCATCGCTTACATCATATTTATTTCCTACTAACACTTCTGCACCTTTATCGATTGCATCTTGTACTTGAGCTGCAATTTTTTCATATGCGCCACGATTAATGACAGGACCAATATCTGTTCCTTGATCCATCCCATTCCCTACTCTTAGTTCTTTTACTTTTTCAGCTAATTTCTCAGAAAATTCATCTACAATACTTTCATGCACAATGATACGATTTGCACAAACACAAGTTTGCCCAGCGTTTCGATATTTAGAGATAATCGTTTGAGCGACAGCTAAATCAATATCTGCATCTTTTGCAATAATGACAGGTGCATGACCACCTAATTCCATCGTAACGCTCTTCACTGTGTCTGCACTATTTTTAATAATGGACTTTCCGACCGGTGTCGATCCTGTAAAAGTAATTTTTCGGATTAATGGACTTTCTGTAAAAATATCTCCAACATCCCGTCCACGACCATTGACACATTGGATCGCCGCTTCAGGAATTCCAGCTTCATGAGCAAGTTCTACTAATCGAATCGTCGTTAATGGCGTTTCTACTGCAGGTTTTACGATAAATGTACAACCTGCCGCAAGTGCTGGAGCAGCTTTTCTCGTCATCATCGCTGCCGGGAAATTCCACGGAGTAATCGCTGCAACGAGTCCGATTGGGTGTTTGCTAACGACTATGCGTTTTTGATCATTATTTGCAGGAATCGTTCTGCCATAAATTCTTTTCGCTTCTTCCGCATACCAATCAATATAGTCTGTAGCATAAATTACTTCTCCCATTGATTCACTTAAAGGTTTCCCATTCTCTCGCGTCATTAGTTCTGCAATTTCAGCTTGATGCTCTTTAATTAATGCAGACCATTTTAATAGTAATTTTGCACGTGCATGAGCATTCAATTCTTTCCACGTGTAAAAATAATCATGACCTTTTTGAATCATATCGCTAATTTCTTCGGTTGTATTCATGTTAATTTCTTTTACTAATTCACCTGTAGCAGGGTTAGTTACTTTAATTACCGACATGTCAAACATCCTTTCACATATAAAGTTAATTTCCGTTCGGTATTCTATCTTTCTGTTCCCTCTATACAGAAAGTAAAAACCAATTTTTACTTAATTCATCTTTGTATCTTATTTTACGGATGCAAATGCATCTGTTAAAATAGCAAAACCTTTTTTAAGTTCATCATCTGTCGTTACTAATGGTGGTAAAAAGCGAATAACATTTCCATTAATTCCTGCTGTTAACAATAAAAGTCCATGCTCATTTGCATATTTCGCAATTTTTGATGTACGAGTCGGATCTGGGTTACCATCTTCTGAAATAATTTCCACTGCAACCATCGCACCTAAACGGCGAATTTCTCCAACAAAATTATATTCCCCTGCATAAACAGACAATTGCTTTTCGATTTTTTCCCCAATTCCTTCTGCTCTGTCACAAAGATTTTCTTCTTCCATCACATCCATTACTGCAAGTGCCGCTTCACAAGCAACTGGATTTCCGGCAAAAGTTCCTCCTAGTTGTCCAGGCCCTGGTACTTCCATAACGTCTGTTCTTCCAACGACCGCACTTAAAGGCATACCTGCTGCAAGTGATTTAGAAATTGTCATTAAATCAGGAACGACCCCAAAATGGGACTCAATAGCAAACATTTTCCCAGTACGTCCAAATCCTGTTTGAATTTCATCTGCTACAAACAGAATGCCATGTTTCGTACAAAATTCACGTACGTGCTGTACAAATGCTTTTGGAGGAATGATAAATCCACCCTCACCTTGAATCGGTTCCATTACAATACAAGCAACCATTTCAGGGGCAACAATTTCAACAAAGAATGCTTCGAACTGTTTAATTGCTTCCTCTATAAAGCCTTCTTCAGACATTTCAGCAGGTTTTTGATACATATATGGGAATGGTGCTTGATAAATTTCTGGTGTAAATGGTCCAAATCCGAATTTATATGGTTTTACTTTACTCGTCATTCCCATCGTTAAATTCGTTCGTCCATGGAAACCACGTTGAAAAGTCACAACTGCTTGTCGATTCGTATACATTCGTGCAATTTTCACTGCATTTTCCACCGCTTCTGCTCCAGAGTTAAATAAAATTGCCTGTTTATCGAACTCTCCTGGTGTTAACTCTACTAGTTTTTCCGCTACACGAATATATCCCTCATACATCATACAGTTAAATCCTGGATGTAAAAATTTATCTACTTGATTTTTAATTGCTTCTGTTACTTTAGGGTGTGTGTGGCCAACATTTAATGTGCCAATTGCTCCTGCAAAATCAATCCATTCATTTCCTGCCTTATCAACTAATGTTGCATTTTTCCCATGATCTGCAATAGCTAAATTCCCATTACTTACCCCTCTTGGTACAAATTTTGCTCTCTTTTCTTGTAAATCTTTTTGTATATCGTTTGTTTTCATCATCTTATACCCTCCTATACATATGTGAACGCTAACAATTCAAATACATGCCAACAAAAAACATTGGAATTTGTAAAGATTTTCTGTTATCTATTGATTATTATAGGAATGATTTGGTATTGTTAAAAGAACCAGTTTTATCTTTTCATTAGAACCAAAAGGATGTGAAATAAGATGATTTTAATTAATATTGATAAAAGTCAATCAGCGAGCTATTTATACCAACAAATATATAAAGAGTTTAAAAATAAAATTTTAGACCGCACATATAAAGCGCATGAGAAACTACCGACAAAACGCACTTTATCAGAACAACTCGGAATAAGCATTAATACAGTAACGAACGCATACGAACAGCTTTTAGCGGAGGGATATATCTATACTATTGAACGCAGTGGGTATTATGTCGAAGAAATCGCGCAATTTTCTACGACCAAAAATGCCAACGATGATTTCCCCTCCTATTTACGAGAAAAAGGTAAAAATAGAAGTGGTTCTGTTTCTTTATCACATATGACAGCAGATATTGATGAATTTCCTTTTCAAGATTGGTTGAAATGTGAAAAGGAAGCAATCAAACAATTTAGCGAAGAGTTATCAGAAATTGGGCATCCACAAGGGCCGTATGAAGTTCGAAAAACGATTGCAAAGTTTATCGCTCTTTCCCGTGGAGTAAAATGTGAACCGGAACAAATCGTCATAAGCTCAGGTACACAACCACTCGTCAAACAATTAATGTCACTGACAGTTGATACAACAACGGTTGCAATGGAGTCGCCAGGATACCCTAGAATCTACTCGATGCTCACAAATCATATACAATTAGACACAAAATTAATTCCATTAGATGAACATGGTGCAAACATAGAAGCTGTGGATCAATCTAAAGCAGACTTTTTATTCGTTACGCCTTCCCATCAATTTCCATCTGGAAAAATTATGCCTATTTCTAGAAGAATTGAATTATTAAATTGGGCATTAAAAAAGGAAAATCGTTATATTATTGAAGATGACTATGATAGTGAGTTTAAATATCAAACAGATAATATTCCTTCCTTACAAAGTTTGGACCACCATCAACGTGTCATTTACTTTGGATCATTTTCTAAATCACTTTTACCGACGTTACGCATTAGTTACATGGTTTTGCCAATCAATTTATTAAAAATTTATCGTGAAAAATTTTCAGATCTAATTAATTATACGAATACATTGTCACTGTACACTCTTCATCACTTCATCCAATCTGGCATGTATGAACGACATATAAAAAAAATGACGCAACATTATGAAAAGAAGCGAAACCTTCTAATACAAACATTAAAAAATACATTTAAAGATACATGTACTATTAATGATATTCCTGCTGGATTGCATTTCACAGCACGTTTTGTTACAGATAAATCATATGAAGAAATCGAGCGACTAGCTGAAGAAGTCAAATTAGAAATCTACACTTTAAAACGCTTTTCGTTAAATGATGAATATAAACAATCCAAAAATATTGAGCTCATTATTGGATTTGCCAATACGAAAACCGATGAAATAAAAGAAGCAATTAACCGACTACAGCAAATTTTTACGGCATAGTATCAACAATCATTCGCCATGAATTGTAATATATAAAAACATCCTAAAAAAAGAGTGAACAAAGGGGTTTACACATGACTTTGTCCACTCTTTTTCCTCATATTATCCGATTATTTCTCTTACTGGTGCAATTTCGATATTTTCTGCTTTTAATGCATGGACAATCGCTTTTGCTAAATCGACTGCCCCTGGAGTATCACCGTGGATACAAACCGTTTCCACTTCAATCGCCGCATCTTTATCGTCAAATGTTATTACTTTCTTTTCTTTCACCATTCGAACGACACGCTGAGCCATTTTTTCATAATCATCTATGGCAGAACCTTTACGTGTTAAAACGAGATTGCCATCCTCTGTATGTTCTCTATCGGCATATCCTTCTTTCGCTACAGGAATTCCCATTTTTATCGCTTCTTCTAACATTGCAGAATTATTTACTGCAAATACAATCGTGTTTTTATCGACATCATGGATAGCCTCTAAAATTGCTCGTGCTACTTCCTTATTTTCCATCGCTTGCATATAAAAAGCTCCATGCGGTTTACAATGATCTATCCCAACACCTGTAGCACGCGCAAATTCACGTAAAGCACCCATTTGATAAGTGATAAAATCTTTCATCTCAGCCGTCGTACAATCCATCTTCCGGCGCCCAAAACCTACAAGGTCGGGCAATCCTGGATGGGCACCGATAGCAACACTATGTTCCTTTGCAAGACGAACTGTTTCTCTCATAACGTGAGGATCTCCTGCATGGTATCCACATGCAATGTTCGCTGACGTTATATATTGCATCATCGCTTCATCATTGCCCTGTGTATATAAGCCAAAACTTTCGCCCATATCACAATTTAAATCTACTTTCATTTTGTCCACCACACAATCCGTTCATTATTTATTAAACTCATCTAAAAATTTCGTCGTATAATTTCCAGTAGTGAATGCTTCTGCATCCATAATTCTTTGCAATAATGGTAAATTACAAGTAATTCCTTCTACTTCCATTTGTTCTAACACTTTTCGCTTTTTAGCAATCGCCTCATTACGATCTGTTCCATGGACAATAATTTTTCCAACCATCGGATCATAAAAAGGGATCACATCTGTTCCTTCTTCAATTCCAAAGTCAAATCGTCCAATACCTTCAGGTAAAACTAACTTCGAAATTTTTCCAGGTGATGGAAAATATGTTTTCGGGTCCTCTGCATATAGACGACTTTCAATTGCATGCCCTTCAAACTTTATTTCCTCTTGGGCTAATGGTAAAACTTCGTTTGCCGCAATCCGTAATTGCCATTCTATTAAATCAAGACCTGTTACTTCCTCTGTTACTGGATGTTCTACTTGTAATCTCGTATTCATCTCTAAAAAGTAAAAGTTCCCATCTCTATCAAAGATAAATTCCATCGTACCTAAATTGGAATATCCGATATGTTTTACACCTTGTACTGCTGCCTCTAGCAATTGTTCACGCAAGGAATCCGTTAAAAAAGGGGAAGGAGATTCTTCAATTACTTTTTGATGTCTACGTTGAACAGAACATTCTCTTTCGAATAAATGAATCACATTCCCTTTCGTATCTGCTGCTATTTGTACTTCAATATGGCGTGGCTCATCGATCCATTTTTCTAAAAAGATTTGATCATCTGAAAAGAAATTTTTCGCTTGTGTTTTAGTCGTTTCATAAGCTGATACTAGTTCTTCTTCATTTTGTACTAGCTTCATCCCGATTCCTCCACCACCAGCACTTGCTTTTAGCATGAGTGGATAACCAAGCTCTGTTGCCACTTGTTTTGCTTCCTCTAAGGATTCAAGCCTTCCATCTGTTCCAGGTACGACTGGGACACCTGCTTCGATCATTTTATTTCGAGACAGTAATTTACTTCCCATTACCTCCATCGTTTCCTTATCTGGACCGATAAACGTAATACCCGCTTCCTCACAACGCTCGACAAAATTGGCATTTTCCGATAAAAATCCATAGCCCGGGTGAATCGCATCCACCCCTTGTTCCTTTGCAATCGTTATTACTTTATCTATATTTAAATAGCTGTCCTTCGCTAAAGTTCCACCTATACTTATCGCTTCCGTTGCTTCCTTCACAAATGGAGCTTCTGCATCTGCATCAGAATAAATAGCTACCGTTTTAATCCCAAGTCTGTCACAAGTACGAATAATACGTCTCGCTATTTCACCACGATTAGCAATTAATACTTTTTCAAATAAAGCCAAATCCTTTCACCTCTGCCTCTTCCCAAAACTATAATTATTCAATTACTGCTATATCTTGACCTGCTTCTAACATTGTCTGGTCTTCTACTAAAAATTCTTTTAATACTCCATCCACCTCTGCTTTTACTTCATAGAAATTTTTCATTACTTCTACTAAACCGATCACATCCCCGGTTTTTACCGCATCTCCTTCATTTACATACACATCTTGATCTGGTGCTGGTTTACGATAAAACACTCCTGGAATTGGTGATACAACATTTTGACTACTCATTTCATATTCCTCCAATAACTATGTTAGTTGTTTTCTAATTTGATCTAATTTTTCTTTTACTTCTTTTCTAGCCTCTAGCGCTTCTTCAATCGTTAGAGAAATAAACTTTACTTTCTCGCCTGATTTAATTTGTGCCATTTTATCTAAATCCGTACTAATAATTGTTGCAATTGTTACATATCCGCCACCTGTTACAGCATCATTTAATAATGCAATCGGCTCAACTCCATCAGGTACTTGAATAGAACCAATTGGATACCCTAAATCAACCACGTTAGAAGGGTTACTACCTGCACCAAATGGTTGTTCTCTTTCTACAAAGTTCAATCTTTCCCCTTTGAAACGGTATCCGACTCGATTTGCTTCAGGTGTTACTTGCCATTCTAAATCAAAGAATTTTTGTTTACTTTCTTCTGTTAGTCGGTAACTACATAAGCCCATAATCACTCTAATTTCATGGCTCTTTCCATATGTAGGAATGAGAGATGCATCGATTGCTTGACCAATTTGCACGTCCACTTTTGCTTCATTTCCTATCGCTAAAGTATCTCCCTCTTGTAATTGACGACCATCCAAACCACCAATACCACATAATGTGTATGTCGAACGTGATTCCATAATAACTGGTACATCAATCCCACCACGGACTGCTAAATAAACACGTGCTCCACCTTTTACAAAGTCAAAAGATAAAACATCTCCACCCTTTATTTCTAAAGTTTCCCACATAGCAACAGGTTCATCATTAATTTTTGGTGGAATTTCCCCACCTGTAATAGCGATGACCGCATCTTCTTCAAATTGTAGTTTCGGTCCCATATACGTAATTTCTAGAACCGCACTATTTTCATCATTTCCAACAAGTAAATTACTCGTCGTAAATGCATATTTATCCATCGCTCCTGATGGTGGCATTCCTACTTCATAATGGCCAATTCTTCCAATGTCTTGTACAGTCGTTTGTAAACCAGGTTGCAATACTTTAATCATGCATATAACCTCCTTATCACATCTTCAGAAAATGCTTTCGGATCTTTCAATACATCTTGTGGTTTATACGAGAAGTCTTTCGTTAAATATTCAAATGTTCCTTCTTCTACTTCTTTACGTATCGCATTGTATTCATCCAATGTAACACTTCGATATCTAAAAATATCGCCTTGTCTTGGGAACGTCATGTCATCTTTGAAATCTTTATTTCGCTGTTCCTTTTCATAAATTGGTGCTGCAGCTGTACCGAATAATTGGTATCCTCCAGCCCCTTCTACAGGATAAATAACTGCAAATGCTCCACCAAATCCAAACGCTCTTTCCGGTGTAAACGTACGAGGTCTTACATATTTTGGTACTTCAATCTGCTTTTCTTGTGGCACCATTTGATAACACCAAGGAAGTCCTGGTACAAAACCAATCATCGATACGAGATAAGGAGAATCTGTCATTGCTTTAATTAAATCCTCTTTGGAATCATACCCATTAATGCGTGCAGCATATTCTAAATCCGTACTTTCCGGATCTTGATGTCGATCTCTGAATCGCATTAACACTTCATGTGTCCAAGGGTCTTCAAAAAAGATCGGAACATCAACAATACGTGAATTAATTGTCATGTCCTCCCAAGACACTTCAGCTTCTAACTTCTTTAATTTCTCAATCACTTCATTCGGATGGATTTCTTCCGGAACAAAACGAATCATGAATGAAGCGTTTCCGGGACAAATATCGATAATACTATTTAAATTTTCCTCTTTTAATTTATTCGTAATGGCCATCGCTTTAAAGTTTGCTTCTAAACTCATCTCTTCCGACAACTCAACGAAAATAAATTCATCGCCACCATATTCATAACGAATCATACATATTCCACTCCTTATTATGTAATCGTTTCCAATGGAACTATATTAAAAAAACATCTTTTCAAAATGTTCTTACAATAAAATTAACACTTTGTTCACTTTTATCAAAGGACCAAAAAAGCAAATGAATGGTACCAAACTTTATGCGGCCATTTTCAATCATATTCCCCATTATGCCATTTCGCAAGTGCTACTTTATATTGTTCAAACGTATCAATATCATCATGTATAAACGGATCATCCACCTCGATGAAAGCACGTTTCATCTGCTCTGTTTGAATCGCCCGTAATCCTTCATCACCATGTAATTGATCTACAATCTGTGGAGGAATATTTTTAACATATACTGGGTGACCAACAATCCCTTCATGGATCGGACGTATAAAAATTGGCGTATCATTACATGCATATTGTTGACTATCCTCTAAAATCCGATTAATCGTGTTATCTTGGATAAATAATACATCTCCTAAAAAAATGACGAACGGCTGAGATGATACTTGAAACACCTTTTTTAAAGAGGTACTTTGCCCTTCTTTATATGCGTGATTTATAAGCCAAGAAAAACGTTCATCACGTACTTGAACGTTCTTCATTATTTCTTCGTATTCATGTCCTATCACTCCATAAACATGATGAAAAGGAAATGTAAGCACCTTATCGATTACATGTTGTAACATAGGCTTTTCAGAAAATGGGAGTAGTTGTTTCGTTCTTCCCATTCTGCTTCCTATGCCTGCTGCAAGAATACAAGCATTAATTGGTTCCTTGCACATAAGATATTCCTTTTCCTACTTCCTCATATTTAGAAGTATGGCGGTGAATTTGATGTTGATCATGTAAAAAGCCACCTTGATGTCCTTTTTGTATAGCAATGATCTCACTTAAAATACTGATTGCAATCTCTTCTGGTGTTTCCGCACCTATATCTAATCCAATTGGATTATACATTTTTTCGAGAACTTCACCTGAAAATATAACATCATCTTCTTTTAATTGAGTCAACATCTTTTCTCTTCTTGAACGAGGACCTAAGACACCAACATAAGGGGAAGGTGATTGTAATGCAAATTGCAACGTTTCACGGTCTTTTTCAATATGGTGATTCATAATAATCACATATGTAAAAGGTGAGACCGGAACTTTTTCCGTAAATGATGAAGGATGTGCAATAATGCGCTCACAATTTGGAAAGTTTTCGGCAGAATTAAACGTTTCACGAGCATCTACTACTGTCGTTTCAAATCCCAATTTTTGACTAAAATGTGCTACTGGAATCGCATCATGCCCTGCACCAAAAATAATGATTTTTGATTTAGGAATGTAAATATCTACGAAAACTTGTAATGTATCGCCACTTTTTAATATAACCTCTTGCATTTCTGATTGACCGAGATGTGCTTGCATTTTTTCCATTAAGATAGGACGTATTGCATGAATGATATCTGTTTGATCAATCGTTGTTTCTATTTTCCCACTTTCAGTCATACATAAACGTAATGGCTCATATTTCCCTTCCGTTTCTAACTGGATAATCGTTGCTAAACAACATTTTTCTTCTCCTTTATTTGCTGCCAACCAAAAAGCATACGCTTTATCTTCCATCATTTGCTCACCTCCCTTTCTTCTACTATGAGACTGGTTCAATATATACTTGCACCTTTCCAGGACAACCTAATCCTAATCCCCAAACCAAATCTTCATCCATGTCATATAATTTCAATAATGGTGTACCAGATGCTAATACTGTTTTTGCTACTTCCCTTACATCTGATTCCAAACAACCTCCAGATATTAAGCCGACATGATGTTCTGTTTCATCTACGTACATTTTGGCTCCTTCTCGGCGATAGCTCGATCCATACACCTTAACAACTGTTGCAACAACGGCTTTCACACCATTGTTTTTTGCTTGTTGAATTGCATCATACACTTTTTCGTTTTCTCTCATCGTGTACCTACCTCCAGATACAACTTTGTAAAAATAATGGTAAAGAACAATTCGTTTTCTTATTCTTTACCATTATGCTACTTCTTATAATAGTACTTCTTTTAATGCTCGTTTCACAAACACTTTCGTTAAATGTTCACGATACTCCTCTGATGCAAATAAGTCTTCACCCATATCTCCATCTTCAGCAGCTAATTGTGCAGCTTCATCGATTAATTCGGCTGATGGAGTCTGTCCTTCTAGCGCATCTTCTACTTCTTCAGCACGATATGCTACATCTCCAACTCCTGTAATACCGACTCTTATAAAATCGATTTCATTGTTCTCATCGACCCCTGCAATAACCGCCACTCCAACTACAGGATATGCTGTAGCAGGGTGGAAAAATTTAACATAAGTTTGTTTTGCATGAGCTGGTGGTAATTCAAAACTAACTTCCGTTACCATCCCCGTCTCTGGAATCGATGTAATTAATGGTCCTAATACAAAACCTTCGAGCGGTATATCTTCTTCACCATCTTCACTAACAACTTTTAAAGATGCATCTAATGCAATCGCTACCGCTGGATAGTCTGCAACAGGATCCCCGTGAGCAAGATTACCACCAATCGTACCTCGATTACGAATTTGCAAATCTCCAATGACACTTGCTGCCTTTGCAAGCGCTGGGATTTTGTCTAAAATAAGTTCATCTTTTGATACATCATAATGTGTCGTTAATGCACCAACGACTAAACGATCCTCTTCGATACGTGCACCTTTTAGTCCCTCTATTTTACTAATATCAACTAATAATCCAGGCTCTGTAATTCGAAATTTTAATAAAGGAAGTAAACTATGTCCACCTGCAAGAATTGTTCCTTCTCCATCACTATCCTTTAACAATTGAACAGCTTCCTCTACTGTTTTCGCTCTTTTATAATCGAACTTTGCAGGAATCATTGTTTACCCTCCCCTTTCTGTATCGCTCTCCAAACTTTCTCAGGTGTTAATGGAATACTAATATTTTCCACATTAAATGGTGCAAGTGCATCCATCACTGCATTCGCTGTAGCTGCAATAGAACCAGTTACACCAGATTCCGCAACCCCTTTAGATCCTAGTTGGTTTACAGGTGATAATGTTTCTGTAAAATCCATTTCAATTTTCGGGAAAAATCTCGCTTTTGGCATTGTATAGTCCATAAATGAACCTGTTTGTAATTGACCTTTTTCATCATATTTAATTTCTTCCCACAATGCTTGTCCTACACCTTGAGCAACCGCTCCTAAAATTTGCCCTTCTGCAACGAGTGGATTGACAATTTTACCAGAGTCATCGACAGAAATATAACGTAAAATCTCTACATGTCCTGTTTCTGGATCAACTTCTACAACGACAATATGTGTACCGAATGGATACGTGAAGTTCGAAGGATCAAAAAATGTTTTTTCTTCTAATCCCGGCTCAATTCCTTTTGGCATATCCCAAGCAAAGTTTGCTGCTTTCGCAATTTCTTGGAATGTTTTTCGCATAGTCGGGTCAGATTTGACAAAATAGACACCTTTTTCGAATGCAACATTTTCTACTTCTGATTGTAATAGGTGAGCTGCGACGATACGTCCTTTTTCTATCACTTTGTCAGTCGACAGGGCAACTGCATTTCCTCCAACTGCTAAAGACCTTGATCCATATGTTCCCCAACCCATCGAAACCGCTTTCGTATCATTAAAAACAAAATTAATATCTTCATATGGGATACCGAGCTTATCTGCAACAATTTGCGTAAACGTCGTATCATGACCTTGTCCATGTGGGGAAGTACCAGTAAATACCGTTACTTTTCCTGTCGGGTGTACGCGAACCGTCGAATTCTCCCAAATCCCACCTTGGAACCCGATGCCACCTGCTACTGCTGAAGGTCCAAAACCGGACAATTCAACATATGAAGAAATTCCGATACCGATATAACGCCCTTCTCCTAAGGCCATTTTTTGCTCTTGGCGTAACTTCTCATAATCAGCAATTTCGACTGCTCTATCTAGTGCTTTATCATAATCACCACTGTCATATACTAACCCCTGTGCATTTGTAAAAGGAAACTCTTCTTTTTGAGCAAAGTTCAATTTACGCACTTCTACAGGGTCCATGCCGATCTCTTTAGCAAAATCACTTACAGCACGTTCTAGCATAAATGTTACTTCAGGCTTTCCAGCGCCACGATAAGAATCTACAGACATAGTGTTTGTATACATTCCATATGTTGTAACTTGTGCTTTCGGTATTTTGTATGGACCAGACACCATTAACCCAAAATCAATTGTCGGGTTACCAGGTCCGAATGTTGCTAAATACGCACCGATATTAGCATGATTTACTACTCTTATTGCTGTAATTTTCCCATCTTTCGTTCCAGCAAGTTCTACATCTACCATCATATCTCGTCCAGCATTCGCAGATTGGAAATGCTCATTTCGTGTCTCTACCCATTTCACCGGACGCTTTAGATCGATGGCCGCATACGATACAAGTGCTTCGTCAGGATATACACCAATTTTCCCACCAAAGCCTCCACCCATATCAGCTACTTTTACTTGTAATCGATGTTCTGGAAAATCTAACACTTCTGAAAGGACCATACGATGAATATGTGGGTTTTGTGAACCGACATATAACTTCAACTCACCATTACCCGGATTATATTGTGCTAAAGAATTACGTGTTTCCATCGGGCTTGGCGCAACTCTCTGTGTACTATAGTTTCCACGAATAACTACTTCCGCCCCATCGATATCGGCGTCCGTTACTTCACCTGCAATATACGTAAAAGCCGTATTATTTGGTACTTCATCATAAATTTGTGGAGCCCCTTCTTTGCGCGCTTCTTTTTGGTTGGAAATAGATGGCAATACTTCATATTCTACTTCCACTAATTCTGCAGCATCTTCTGCCGCATAACGGTCACTTGCGATAACCATTGCAACACCATCTCCGACATATCTTGCAGTATCAATTGCTAAAGGATATTGTGCCGTTTCAATTAAGTTCATTCCAGGAACTTTCCACGAAGTTGGTACGGGATTGATTTTCCCTTCTAAATCTTTTCCTGTATATACCGCCACTACTCCTGGATGTGCAAGCGCCTTATCTTTATGAATGCTTTTAATATTAGCATGTGGATGTGGACTTCTTAAGATATATGCATGTAATAAATTAGGAATTTTCAAATCATCTAAGTATGTGGCGTTCCCTGTAATAAGTTTTGGATCCTCTTTACGTTTCATTCGTTGTCCAACTAGTTTACTCATCGATTATTTCACTCCTTTCACTGCATTTTCTTCTCTCATAATTTCCGATGCCCTTCTAACCGCATTTACGATAAATTCATATCCCGTACAACGGCAAATTACCCCTTCTAATCCTTCTCTAATTTCCTCATCTGTCGGTGTTGGATTTTGTGCTAATAATTCAATACTTGCAATCATTGCCCCCGGTGTACAATATCCACATTGCAATCCATGTTCTTCCCAGAACCCTCGTTGCACAGGGTGTAAGTTTTCAACTGTACCTAAACCTTCTACCGTAATAAGTTCAGATCCATCCACATGGACTGCTAATAAAGTACAAGACTTTGCTGCTCGTCCATCTACTAAAATCGTACAATTCCCACACTGGCTCGTATCACAACCGATATGTGAACCTGTAATCCCTAATACATCACGAATAAAATGAACTAATAACATACGTGGTTCCACTTCTGCTGAACGTTCTTCTCCATTAATCGTCACAGTAACATTCACAAGATTTGACATACATGCACCTCCACATAAATTTTATTGTTTTGCTTTTTTCTCTATATCTTTAAAAAATTGCTTTAAAACTACTTTTGCTACGCCACCAATCATTCTTTGACCAATCGTCGCCATTAATCCTGTTGCCGCAACATCTGCTGTACATGTTAACTCCGTATTTCCATCTACCTCCTCCAGTTCCATTAACGCATTTGCATCAATTTCACCTGGTTTTCCACTCGCCTTTACAAGGAGACGATAAGATGTTGGTTCATTTTTATCGACTTGTTCCACATCTGCCGTAAATTCTCCCTTAATTGGCCCCATATTAATTCCGAGTACCGCTTTATATTGCTCATCGCCTACTTCATCAAATGTTTTACAACCTGGCAATACTGCTTTTAATACTTCCGGGTTTTGGATTGTGTCCCACACCTGTTGTGCACTTAATGCTTTAAATTTGTGTGTATGTTTAATATCCATTTATGATCGCTCCCTTTCTTTGTAAAGCGCTTACATTTATTTAGTAATAAGTAAAATGTAGCATTTTATTCTATGTGCCGTAAAGTACCAGATTTTTCAAACGGAAGGAATCAAAATATGAGAAGCAGATAAACAGATGAAAAAAAACGTTGCATTAAGTATAACAGTAAACATGTAAATTGAATATATTATTTTACATTTTTTACATAAAATTACATCAGTAATAAAATGGACAAAAATGTATACAACATATAAAAAAGCTACCGTCCATAAAATATAGACGATAGCTCCACTATTTAACTTTAATGAATGAAATGCTTTTTACCGAGGTCTTTTTCGTTAAAACATTTACGAAACTTTTCTATTTGCTTCCAATGGTTTGTTCATCGTTAAAAATGTTGGACGAACCATTAAAATTAAAATAATTACAATCGAACAACCAATAAAGTTTGATATCATCGTAATGCTATTCGTAACAAATGAGAAATAAATCGGTGTTTGACCCGCTTCTTCTGCATAGTTTGCAAAGAAAACAACGCCGGCAATAAAATGCCAGAAGTAACGGCCAATACTTCCAATAAGCACTCCAACTGAAACAGATGTAATTAACTTGGGACGGTTTTGTAAACGAACTGCATTTTGCACGACGCCCATCATTAATCCTGCAAAACCGATAAAACTAAAGGCAACAAAATACTCGATAAACGCTTGTAATGGCGTTAAAATCCATGCATCCCCAGTAACGATTTGCAAAATCCCCCAAATAAATCCGGAAATAAAACTCGCTTTCACACCCCAACGAAATGCTACAATAAAAATTGGCACCATCGCTAATGAAATAGAAATGGATGGAATCGGCTTAATTCCTGGTAATAAATCGATTAACATGGCTAATGCGGCAAAAATTGCTACTTCGAGCATCGCCTGTAATGGTAAAAATTTCTTCACATAAAAAACCCCCTATGATATTGTTCAACGCGTATCCATAGAGGTATATAAGAATGGGTAGCCCATCCTCGTGTCACCACATCCCTACGTTAGTATTAACTAAACAGGTTCGAAGGGTCTGGACATTGTCCACTCTCAGCAAAAATTGCTCCCCCTGTGATACGTATATTGAGTTACTTCCATATTATCAAAAATAGTGTAAAATACAAGACCTTTACTTTTAACTTTCATACAAAACTAAGAATGTTTACTACTCTCTAATAATTTCCTGCACTTTCTCTAACAATACCGGCCAAGATTTTGTATCCGGCTGAATGATAGCATAGTGTTCTAAGTCTCTAAAAGGTATAAGCTCCACCTTTGTCCCCGATGCACGTGCTCGTTCATCAAACATTTTACTCATCGCAAATGGAACTGCAATATCTAATTCACCGTGGATAAGCACGATATTAGACGAAATCGGTAATAATGTACTCGGTGATCCGTGCTCATATCTTTCTTTATATTGTGCTGGTGTTCCACCAAGTAGATCACGTGTCGGGTTCACATCTGAATCAAACAACTTTTCTTCCCAATGATGGATTTGATACATCGTTTCCAAATGACCAATCCCAGCTAGACTAAGCACTCCTTTTACTGGCAGTGGATTTTTTTCAAAACGGATTGGGCTATTTTCATGTAAGTTTTCTTGAGCTGCCACCCATAAGGCCAAATGTCCTCCAGCAGAATGACCTAATGTAACGACTCTTTCCAAATCAATCGGATATAGGTTTGCTAGCTTTTCGACGTATTGTAATGCTGCACTCACATCTGCAAACGTTCCCGGCCAACCACCTCCTACATGGCCGACACGACGATATTCAATATTCCATGTCACAAAACCATGCGATGTAAATGCATTTGCTAATGGACGGATATGTTTTAAATCATATGCCTTTTTCCAAAACCCCCCATGAATGATAACTATAATTGGAAAAGGACCATCCCCCTTTTCAGGCAACCGTAGTTCCCCGAATTGTTCTTCACCATTTCCATAAAAAATTTTTTTGAAATTGTCCTTCATCGAAACACTTCCTTATGCAACGACATCACGTTTGTTTTCATATTTCTTATAAGCCTCTTCTTCCATAATCGTTTTTAAAATTTGCACGACCATCCATACGTCATGATAAGACGTGTACAATGCAATTGGTGATAAACGAATTACATTCGGTGCTCTAAAATCTGGAATAACTCCAGCATCTTTTAACGCTTTACAAATTCTTGCAGCTTCTTTATGTGCTAAGCTAATATGTCCACCGCGTCTATCTGCTTCCCGTGGATTTGTAATTTCAAATTCAAATCCAGCCAATTCATGATCGATTAAATACATCATATACGCTGTTAGACGAAGTGATTTTGCACGTACATTTTCAATTCCTATTTCATTAAAAATCTCCAACGAACCTTTTAATGGTGCCAGAGATAAAACATGAGGAGTCCCTAATTGGAATGCACTTGCTGTTTGTGCGGGAACAAAATCATGATCTAAATCAAATTGTTTCTCCTTATCTGAACTGAACCAACCACGTAATCCAGGTGTCGTCCCTAAATGTTTCTCATGAACGAATAAGCCACCGACACCTCCAGGCCCACTATTTAAATATTTATAGTTACACCACATCGCAAAATCGACTCCCCAATCATGTAATTGATGTGGGAGTGCACCAATGGAATGTGCTAAATCAAAACCGATCATAATATTACGACGCTTCGCTTCAAATGCTAATTTTTCCATGTTTAAAATTTGTCCGCTTCGGTAAAGTACAGAAGGCAATAAGATAAGTGCGACATCATCTGTCATCATCTCGATAATTTTTTCTTCTGACAATGTCGATCCATCTTCACTCGATACGCGAATTAAATGTGTTTCCGGCTGTAAACCTCGTAAAAGTAACTGGCTTTGTAATGCATAAATATCTGAAGAAAACGTTAATTCATCTGCTAAAATTTTATTTTTCGTCTCTGTCGGCTGAAAAAACGTCGCCACTAATTGATGAATATTCGTCGTAATCGAACCTGTCACAATCGTCTCCCCTTTTTTTGCACCAATAAGTGACCCTGTCATTTTCCCTAGCTGTTCTGACATATAAAACCATGCTGGTTCAGCTTGCAACCAACCATCAATCGCAAATTCTTTCCAATCTTCTAATGCATCTAATAATGCTGTTTCACTTCGCTTTGATAACAAACCTAAAGAGTTTCCATTCATATAATATTCTTTTTCTTTCACATAAAACTCCTCTTTGTAAGCTGCTAGGGAATCTTTTTCATCCAATTGTTTTGCAAATGATTCTGTTACTTCAAATGAATTCGCTTCCATTTATATCTACCCCTTTTTTCAAAATTCATCTATTGAAATGCCTTTCCAAATGCCAAATTGACACAGTTTCTACATTAAATTATAATTTTAATGTATAATAAAATAGGTTATGAATGCAAGTTTCTATTACAGTAAAAAATATTGCGCAGAATAATTTCTGTGTATTTTTAAAAATAAAATGTTAGCGCATACAACTTTTCGTTTAAGAGGAGGAACTGTTATGTTAAATGAACACGAAGCTTTTAAAAATGAAGAAACAATTGAAACAGACTTTAAAGAAAAAATGACGTACAGTGAATATTTAGGACTGGATACATTATTAAATAGCCATCATCCATTAAGTGATCACCATGATGAAATGTTATTTATTTCCGTACACCATGTTAGTGAAATATGGATGAAGCAAATTATTCATGAAATACAATCCGCCACGAAAGATATTGAACAAGATCGTTTACAAGAAGCATTTAAAAAATTAGCAAGAGTATCAAAAATACAAGTCCAATTAAAAAATGTGTGGGATGTTCTATCCACCTTGACACCATCCGAATATATGGAATTCCGTGACAAACTTGGAAATGCATCAGGTTTCCAGTCTTTCCAAAACCGTATCATCGAATTCTCTCTCGGCTATAAAACAGAACATGTGTTAAACATTTATGAAAAAGATCCAAAACTATTAGAAGTATTGCAAGCAGCACATGATGCACCAAGCATTTATGACGTATCGATTCAAGCATTAAATAGGGCTGGGCTTCCAATTGATGAAGATGTATTAAACCGTGATGTTAGTTTATCCCATCGTTCCAATGATAGTGTGAGGCAGGCTTGGCTTACTGTTTACCGAAACGTTGATAAATATTGGGAATTGTACGAGTTGGCGGAAGAACTTGTTGATGTAGAAGATTTATTCCAACAATGGCGCTTCCGACATATGAAGACCGTTGAAAGAATTATTGGGTTTAAGAAAGGAACTGGCGGCTCCGGTGGAGTCTCTTATTTAAAGAAAGTACTCGATCAATATTTCTTTCCAGAGTTATGGGAAATTCGAACGACTTTATAATATATTACATGATTAGCGAGAACTATTTCTCGCTTTTTTGTATAAGTTCATTGGAAAACTTTTACACGTAACCTTATACTGAACAAAATAACTATTACATTATATAGAAATGGAGAGACTGATTTTATGCGAAGAAACTTGGTTACGATTTTCATGTCTTTATTTCTCATTATTTTTCTAGTAGCTTGTCAATCTGGTAATGAAGAAGTCAACGACAAGAACAACGAAAACAATAACGAACAGAATGAAGTGGATGAAAATAAGAACGAAAAGGAAAACAATGAAAATAACGATGTTAACAACGATAGTAACAATGATAACGAAGAGACAAATACAAATGACGATACAGCGGCCCTATTCCAACAAATCTTTGAAAGCCGCGACAATGTAGAAATTTATGATATGGATATGGGAATGGATATTTTAATTAATTCACCAGGTGGAAGAGATACCTCCTCTTTGGCTGTTATCGGAAAAATTGATGAAAAAAATGATGAAGGAAATATAGAACTTATTGAAAAAAACGCTAACGGTGAAACATTCCAACATGCCGTATTTTATGATGGCGCACAGTATGTATCAGATGGAGAAATATGGCAAGATAATGGCACTCCTTTACCTGCAGGTTCACTAAAATCAAGTGGTACAACATACTATAATATTATTGAAGCGGTAAGAGATTTTGGAGAACTTGCAGAAGTGGAAGAAAAAGATAATAAATATATCGCAACATATAGTGGTCCGGCAAAAGATATTTTTTATATTTTCCAAGATGTTTATAACTTATCACTCACCGGGGCTGATTTAGAAACAGAAACAACAGTTGAAGTCGAAGCTATATTCCAAAAAGACACATTATTCATGGAGGAATTATTAATTAATATATCTGCCGATGCAGACGCAGGTAAAATTAAATTTGATATTTGGAATGAATTTAAAGATTTTAATGATACTAAGATTGATATACCGAAAGATTTGAAAAAAGAACTGGATCTATAAAGCCAACAAAAGGCGTAAAACGAAAGTTTACGCCTTTTGTTATTTTTCTTTTAAATAATGAGCCCAGACGAGTTGCTCTGGGTTCCACACTGCTCCATCATGAATGCTTGTCAATGCTGTTTTATATGACTCGATACTTTCAAATCCTTCTTCACGAGCATTTTTCGCACTCATATTTTTTAAAAATTGGGGATACACATCCTCTACTTCAAACAGATGCCCTTTCAACATAATTGTATCGCCAACATCTGCATAACGGTCATTCCGTCTAACTGAAATCTTTTTTCCTTCAATTAATTTATCCATATCCTTTTCTATGGAAATCAGTTTTTCGATTGGAAACTTTTCTGGCCAATCTTGTTTGTTTTCATATACCAAGAGAATCCCTCCTATGTATACTATTTCCTTTTAGCCATTTCAATAAACATTTCCATGTCCTTTATTCGTTCCTGCTTCCTACCAGCCTCGAACAAGAATTTCAATTATCCGTATCTTCTAATTCATGTGGCACATATTTAAAAATTTCTCTTGAGCGAACAGAGGCAGATAAGCGTTCTAACCAACGATAATATTTTTTCGAAGCTTCTATTTGTGTATATAACTCCCGCGTTTTTGCTAGGGTTTCTTCCGATACATCCCCTTCTTCAAAAATTTGATCTAATTCAAACTCTGCTTCTCTTATCGCAGTTAAATTCATTTTTGCTTCACGATCCCACATATGGCAAAAATAACTAATAAATGTATTAAAATAATTTTTTTCAGCAATATATGAATGCTTTCTCGATCCACGTTGGAATGTCTTTTTCATCATATCAATTTCTTGCAATTTCCGTACACTTGTACTCATACTAGGCTTACTCATGCCCATGACATCTTGCATTTCATCTAAATTCATTTGTTCTTCAAATTGCATAATCGCATATAATCTTCCGGCAGCTGGTGGCACAGCATATAAATCCATTGTTTCTGCGATTGCATCTATTACTTGATGCTTTGCATTTTCTAATTTTTCTAATGCTTGCTCATCATTCATCTTCAAAAAAATACCCCTTTCCTTTCTCACCTTTATGAAACGTTTTTCATAGCAACTATACTTTCTCAAATTATACCATGTTATAGTTGATTCGATAAAAAAAGTGTTATATGAACCTTTACGGAACATACAACACTTGTACAAAAACATTACTTAGGCATTTTTTCTAATACTTCTTTCCATTTGTGAATTTTCGGTTCTTTTTTCCCGAAATAAATCGGGTTTGAAAATCCATACAGCGTACCATCTGTATTCCTTATATCAACCCGAATCCAGTGATATTCCGTTTCCGAAAAATGAAATGGATACGTGTGAACATTTGTATATGCTCTTTTCTTTATTTCCCCATCTACTATCCATTCAATATAAATAGCATCTTCTGTTTCGACTTCAACAGATAAAATTCCCTTAAACAATACACTTTCTTCCCCAGGCAAACAATGTCCATCTGTAAAATGAATAAATCCACCTCTTGATACAATTACATTCCCTTTTCGAACACTATCCATTAGCTGTTTGGTAGAAAGTTGTGCACAATATACATATGTTCCAGGATCCCCCATTAACGACGGTTCTGTACTACCTTCATATGTGTCAGTCGGACGAAGATGGGAGTCAGAACCACCTATTCCAGTTATCTGATGCCCATCATTTAATAGAACATTCCATGCGATTAGTGCCTTTTCTGTTGCTACTCTATTATCTGGATATGTTGGATCGTTGATAATTTCTAAAGTATCAATATGTTCGATTACTGTCTCCTCATATATCCAAGGACACCCTTTTAAAAAAGGATGGTTAATAGATACGAGTGCATCCCCATAGTTTTGATTTATAATTTTATTCGTCCCTTTTTCTTCATACATATCCGATACTTTACATTTCGCAAACGGAGAAGTATTTGGATTTATAATATTAAAATGTCCTAAAGGAGAAGTAACTTCTGTCCCAGGTATGACGAGCATATCTGTTTTATCATACCAAGACGTGGGCACAATATTATGGTCTGTCGCAACAAAAAAATCTAATTGTTGTTTTTTTGCCATTTCAACATTTTCTTCACGACTCATTTCACCATCTGTAAAAGTCGTATGTGTATGAAAGTCACCTTTATACCATCGTTTTTCATGTTGATACACTTCCTCGGATTGATAAAGCGTCAATTGAAAGGATGATTTCTTTTCATCTGTCCAGTTCCATTTATCTAGTTTGACTGTACCAGGGACGAGTTCATTTGCATATACTGCACACTCTCCCCAAATACCGCCTGCTTCTATGTTTTCATTACATAAAAACGATACATTTATACGCCATTCTCCTTCGTATATCTCTCCCGGAACAGTATATGGATTACTTTTATGTGCTTGTTTATGGATCAAAATTGACCTTGCATCACCCGTCAACAATAGTTGACCACGTAAATAGTTATTTGGATCGTATATCATACATGTTGCCCAAACACCTTTACTTACATGAACATCAATGTATAATGATTCAATTTCATTTTGCACGTTAATGACATAATCACGGTCTAAATACGTGCCAGTTTTTTCACTTTTTACTTGTTCGGATAGCAATATACCTGACATACAATAACTTCATCCTAACTTATTTATTATTTACTTCATCTAAGGCAGCTTGTGCATCTTCTTTCGCCTTTTTCAATGCTTCTTCTACAGGTATGTTTTCTATTTGTACTTTATCTGTAGCGATTGATAAAGCGTCAATAATTTTTCCGCCTGTAGGATCAATAAATTCAGGTGTCGATATTTGCGCCTGTTCATAAGGTACATTTGCATAAGGATTTTCTGCTACGAAATCAGCATATACTGGCTCTTCTGTCGTAGAATTACGTGTAGGAACATATCCAATTGTTTTTGACCAGTCAGCGTTTACTTCACTACTAGTAAAATAGCTCATCCATTCATATGCTGCTTCTTTTTCTTCTTCAGAAATACTAGATGGAATTCCTAAATATAACCCTGTTACTTCTGGTGCCGGATCTTTTCCATTTAATCCTGGTTGGATATGTGAATCAATTTTGTCAAAATCTAAATCTCCTTTATCACCAGATGAACCGGTATAACTTGCTGCGGAACCGTTCATCACTTGGTCAATCGTTTTATACCAATATTCCCATCCTTGTCCGCCAGAGTTAATTTTCATATTTTCTTTATCATGGATCTGTTCACGAATAAACTCCCATGATTCTATCCATTCTGGACTATCAATTAACACTTCTGTACCATCATCATTTAAAATAGAACCACCATTACTTAATGCAATATCTACTAAATTTTCATATCCCCACATTGGCATATGACCAACATTTACTTCTCCACTATCAATCAACGTTCGTGAAGCTTCAGCAAGATTTTCCCATGAAGCAAAAGCTTCCTCAGGATCTACACCAGCATTTTCGAAAATATCTTTTCTATAATACATTACTTGTGCAGAACCATATCCAGGTAGCATATACATGGAACCGTCCATTTTACCAGGTGAAATTAATGAAGCTAAGAAATCTTCTTCGTCAAAACTATCATCTTCATCTAAAAACTTATCTAACGGTTCAAGTGCTTCTTTACTCGCTAAATCTGTCATTGGTGTAACTTCCGCAATGAAAATTCCCGGTGCTGTATTCGAAGCAATAGCAGCCTGTAATTTTTCATATGTTTCTGTATAGTCTGCTTGAGGTACTGGAATCACTTCAATATCTTCGTGTTCCGCATTAAAATCACTAATAATTTCTTTCATTTTTTTGTCTGCTTCACTACCTAATCCATACCAAAATTCAATTTCTACTTTCCCATCACTTGATGCACTATCACTTGATGAACATGCTCCTAGAATCAATCCAAAAGCAAGTAATAAACTAAGACCTAATAAATACTTTCTCATGAATATTCCTCCATATAAATTATTTTTTATCCTTTTAATCCTGTATCCCCAATACCTTTTATGAACCATTTATGTAAAACGATAAATAAAATAAGTAATGGAATGACAGATAACACATTCGCCGTCATGATTAATGGCCATTTATCTGCGAAAGATCCTTGTGATGTGAAAAACTTATTTAGTCCTACAGTAATTAAATAGTTTTCTTCGCTTTTCACAATTAAAGACGGCCATAAATAGTTATTATACATTTTGACGAAACTAATGAGGCTAACGACAAATATAGTAGATTTACTCATCGGGATCATCACACGCCATAATATCGTAAAGTCATTTGCACCATACGCTCTTGCAGCTTCGATTGTATCTTTCGGTACTTGCATAAACGCTTGACGCAATAAAAATATAGTAAAGACACTGGCGATATTCGATATAATCACACCGGTTAATGTGTCTAAAAGGCCCATTTTTGCAATGATTGTATAACTCGGTACATATGTCGCTTCAGCTGGAAGCATATATGTAATTAAAATGAGATTAAACACTAATGCTCTTCCTTTAAATTGCATTTGTGTTAGAGCATAAGCAATCATACAAGATAAAATAAATTGAAAAATAACGATAACAAGTGCTGTAAATGCACTATTAAATATGTACAACCCAAATGGAGCTAAATCTAATGTTTTCTGGAAGTTGCCCCATTGCGCAACTTCTGGAAACCATTTTATCGGTACAGAAAAAATTTCATCTGGTGACTTCAAGGCACTTAATAACATCCAAATTAAAGGGAATACCATTAGGATGCCAAGTACAGTCAATGCTATATAAAGGCTCATCTTAAAACCTTTAGATTCTGTATTGTTTTTCAACCTATTACTCCCCCCTTAGTAATGCACCCAACGTTTTGACACATAAAACATCGTCAACGCTAAGATACCTGTAATAACAACGATAATTGTCGAAATGGCTGTTGCTTGTCCCATATTAAACTGTTCGAACGCCATTTGATAATACATATATAATAATGTTCTCGTACTACCAGATGGACCACCTTGAGTCATTACTTGAATTTGGTCATATGCTTGAATGGATTCAATCGCCAACATAATTCCTAAAAACAATGTCGTTGGAGACACTAAAGGAATGACAATTGTACGTAAACGCTGCCATGCTGATGCACCTTCCAATTCACTTACTTCATATAAATCACGTGGAATCTTCTGCAAAGCATCTGAATAGAACAACATTGCCCATCCTGCATTTTTCCATACAGTAACGATAATGATGGACCATAAAGCACTCTTTGAACTATGTAACCAATCTGGTTGAGGTAAATGGAAAAACCCTAACACTTGATTCAATAACCCTACATCTGGTTCATAAATCCACGCCCACACAATTGACATCGCTACCATTGGTGTAATCCAAGGAGAAAACATTAACGACCTGAAAAAGGTTATCCCTTTCAATCCTTCACGCAAAAGCAACGCTAAACATAGGCCGATAATAATCGTTGGAATAACTGTAAATACACCAAAAATAACAGTATTTTTCAATGCTTGATAAAAATCATCGCTCGTAAATGCATATGTATAATTATCCATCGCCACATAATTAAATGTTGGACTTATATAATCCCAATCCGTTAAACTTAACCAAAGTGACACGATCATTGGAATAAACCAAAATACAATCAGCGGTATAAGTGGAATACCTAAAAAGATAAAAATTTTCATCGATTTTTTTAGGCGCCTCATACTTCCACCTTCTCTCTTTCAAATAACGATTTTCCACTCTGTACATCGAATAAATGTACATTTTCAACATTTGTTTTTAAAAACAATGTATCGTTAACACTCACTTTGTTCTTCGGATCCTCCCGAACAGTTATTTCTTTCCCGTTTACAACACCATGAATATGTAAGTCTGCCCCCATTAATTCAACATGATTCACGGTCATCATTAACCCTTGCTTTTCTTCTGTGACAGTTAAATTTTCTGCGCGAATACCGATGTCCACTTTTTCTAAATCATTGAATGTCGTTGGTAAGTTTCCTAGAACTTCTCCAGTATGTAAAATCAATTGATTATTTTTTATCGAACCTTCTAAAAAGTTCATCGGAGGCGATCCCATAAACTCTGCGACAAACTTAGTTGCTGGAGTGTTATACACTTCTTCCGGTGTACCAATTTGTTCTATATAACCTCCATTCAACACGACAATTCTAGAAGCCATTGTCATTGCTTCTGTTTGATCATGTGTTACATAAATAGTCGTCGTACCTAAGCGTCGATGTAAATTAATAATTTCCTTTCGCATTTGAATCCGTAATTTTGCATCTAAGTTTGATAATGGTTCATCCATTAAAAAAATATGTGCATCTCTAACAATTGCTCTTCCTAACGCTACTCTTTGTCGCTGTCCACCAGAAAGATCTTTCGGTTTTCGCTTTAAATAATCTGTCAATCCTAATATTTCTGCAGCTTCTTCTACACGCTTTTTAATGAATTGTTTTTTATGCTTTTGCATCTTTAAACCGAAGGCAATATTATCGAATACATTATAGTGAGGGAATAGTGCGTAGTTTTGAAATACCATAGCAATATCTCGATCTTTCGGTTCTACATCATTGACAAGTTTGTCATCCATCCATAGTTCACCACTCGTTATACTTTCAAGCCCTGCAATCATTCGTAATGTCGTTGACTTCCCGCATCCTGACGGGCCTACAAACACGATAAATTCATTTTCTTCAATATTTAAATTAAAATCATGAATTACGTAATCATTTTTATCATCATAACGCTTCTTTATATGCTTCATTTTAATTTTAGACAAATAAAAAACCGCCTTTCTCTTCATTAATGTTAAGTCAGCTAAAATAAAATGCTTTTTTATTTTTCATCAAATGTAATTTCATCATAAGAACGAATCAAATGGTCTGCATGATGAAAATGTTTTGTTTCGTTCGTGTTCGATACAACACCTATATTCGCCATTGCACTAATGTTATTGCCAAATACCATGTCCCCATCAGAATCTCCAATCACTAACATACGACTAGGATTCACATTCATCTGTGCACAAGCCAATTCGGCAGATTCTGGAAAAGGTTTGCCATGTGTTACTTGGTCTCCACCGATAAATGCTTGAAAATAAGAATGGATTCCTAATTGTTTCAGATGTTTCACTGCATGATCATGATCATCTGATGTAACAACACCTAAGTGAAGATTACGTTCATAACATTTTTTAACAAAACGTTTCAACCCTGGCATTTCTTTTACACGCTTTTTCCAATTATCTAACCGATTCACTTCGATAAATGTATCCGTTACCAATTTAAACGCAGTATTCCACGGGATGTTTAGTACATATAATTGATGTGCCAAAAGAGTGATTAAATCTTGAGTCGTACCAATTGCAAGTGGACCTTCTACATCCCAACTATCTTCTTGCCAATCTACTCCTATTGATGTTGCCATTTCTTTTTGATGAACCTGTTGTAAATTCATTTTCAAACAAATAGCGTCAATAATATCTTTAGACCATCCCATCCACAAAGTATGGAAATCTAGTAAAGTCCCATCTTTATCGAATAAAATGCCATCAATATCATAGATCTGTTCATCTATACGTATTCGAACCAATAAAACAACCCCCACTTTTTTTGCAATTACTTAATTTATTTTGTTAAATATAAATTTAATTAAATAAATTTTTTAAATAATTTTTATATACTTACACTAGCTAAGACTAATCTGTATGTCAAGCTGCCTTTTTCTTCTTATCTCTAGTTTTCTCACCTTTTCTTGGAGCATTATGAAGCTAAAACGACTATAAAGACGTTATAGCTATATTTTTATGTCGTTTTCTTCGATAAGCCATTTATACATCAAAATATACGTGTTTTTCTCAAAAAACGATGTATTTTTTCCTTTGTAATTTTTTTGTTAATTTGTCTTATTTTTATTAAATCATTGTTATTTCGGCTTTTATTTTCTATAACGAAAGGAAACGTTTATAGATTCTCTTTGACTTTTATATCTGAAAATGATAGTTTTAATTTGTTCTTAATATTAAATTTTTTCTTAACAAACTTAACGGCATTTGGTACAATTACATGATGAAAGTGCGTGCAAAATAGACGGCATTTAGTGTAGAGCATGCATTCATTTTCAATGAAACAGGTCTATTGGATGTACTATGTTAACAACTAAAAAGGTTAGAGGAGTGATTTCATGAAAAGGAATATTATGTTAGGTGGACTTTTCGCTATCTTATCTTTATTTATCTTTTCGCCACGTGCACGAAAATCTGTTGCTAATACATTTAACGAAGATTCTATAGATAAGCTAGTAGAATTTAAAAATGTCATTACAGATTGGAAAATGAACCAAGATTTATATAAATAAAATCAATCGATACTTATTTGGAGGGAATACAATGAAAAAACATTATGACTTTATCGTTGTCGGTGGTGGAAGTGCTGGTTCTGTTTTAGGTAATCGACTAAGTGAAGATGGCACGAAAAGTGTATTAATTTTAGAAGCAGGTCGAAGCGATTATCCATGGGATCCATTCATTCAAATGCCCGCAGCATTAATGTTTCCATCAGGTAATCCATTATATGACTGGGGATATAAGTCAGATCCGGAACCACATATGAACGGAAGAAGAATTGCACATGCACGTGGAAAAGTGCTCGGAGGTTCTAGTTCTATTAATGGTATGATTTATCAACGCGGAAATCCAATGGACTATGAACGTTGGGGTGCAGACAAAGGGATGGAAGGTTGGGATTATGCACACGTACTTCCTTACTTTAAAAAATTAGAACATGCGATTGACTCGCCAGGAGACAAATATCGTGGTCAAAGTGGACCGATTAAATTAACGAGAGGTCCAGCAACAAACCCATTATTTAATGCGTTTTTCGAAGCAGCAGAAGAAGCAGGACATTTACGTACAGACGACGTGAATAGTTATCAACAAGAAGGATTTGGACCTTTTGATCGTCATATTTATAAAGGTAAAAGGCTATCAACATCACATGCTTATTTAGATCCTGCAAAAAATCGTGAAAACCTAGATATTGAAACATTAGCTTTTGTCACGAAAATTAATTTTGAAGGTACAAAGGCGACGAGTGTATCTTATCGACGTGGAAGCAAAATGAAAAAGGTATATGGAAATGAAATAATTCTTGCAGGTGGGGCAATCAATACACCGCAAATTTTACAATTATCAGGGGTTGGTGAGGCGGAACACTTAAAGTCATTAGGTATTAAGCCGGTAATCGATTTACCTGGTGTTGGTGAAAATTTACAAGACCATTTAGAAGTGTATATTCAATATGAATGTCCACAACCAGTTTCAGAAATGCCTAGCTTAAACAAATTTAAAATGCCTTTCATAGGATTACAATGGATTTTAAACCGTACTGGCCCTGTTGCAAGTAGTCATTTTGAAGGTGGAGGTTTTATTCGTTCGAACGATGATGTAAAATATCCTAACTTAATGTATCATTTCTTGCCACTTGCAGTTAGATATGATGGCCAAAAAGCAGATGTAAAACATGGTTTCCAAGTACATGTTGGCCCGATGTATTCAGATGCACGTGGATCGATTAAAATTAAATCAACAGATCCAGCGGAACATCCTAGTATGATTTACAACTACTTATCTACAGACCAAGATCGTAGAGAGTGGGTAGAGGCAGTTAGAAGAACACGTGAAATAACATCACAAGCATCGATGGCACCGTTTAATACGGGTGAAATTTCACCGGGACCTAGCGTACAAACAGATGAAGAAATTTTAGAGTGGGTACGTAATGATGCAGAAACAGCCTTGCATCCTTGTGGTACAGCAAAAATGGGTGACGCTTCAGACCCGATGGCCGTTGTGGATCCAAACACGATGAAAGTACATGGATTAGAAAACGTCAGTGTAGTAGATGCTTCTGCCATGCCATACGTAACGAATGGGAATATCCACGCTCCGATTATTATGTTAGCGGAAAAAGCTGCTGATTTAATTTTAGAACGTAAGCCATTAGATCCTTTACATTACGATTTCTACAAACACGAATCAAAAACTGAAAAAGTGACACAGTAAATAATAGAATATCCTAATGTGTACGGTACTGGCCTAAGTTAGAATTCTTTACTCTTACTTAGGCCAGTACGTTCTTTGGCTTCGAAGCGGTATACTATAACGATAGTAAACGACCGTTATAAATTATATTTATACGCCTTTATTTTATCATTATAATTTATAGAAGATATGTGCATATACTTTAGTATATATTTTTTATACTTATCATAATTTTTCAGATCGATTACCGAATGGAAAATTTAACTTACAATTTGTATAACTCGGGAAATATAGCGAGTTCACATAATATATCTTTTAGTAGATGTATTCCCTTTTCGATTTGTTTAAATGATGTATATTCATCTGGATGATGACTTAGCCCATCTTTAGAAGGAATGAAAATGACTCCCGTCGGATATTTCAATGCCATATTCATCGCATCATGCCCTGCTCCACTTGGCATTTCCTCATATGTAAAGTTACGTTTTTCACAACCAGATTTTGCCAATTCTAGTAACTTTTCATTTAATAATACCGGTGTTTCATTTGTAATTTTTCTAAACGTTACTTGGACACCTCGTTTCTTTTCCAATTGTTTAACAAAGACATGCAATTTCTCGATAAGGCGTTCTTTTGACTCCATATAAATGCTACGAATATCAACGTGTAACTTTACTTCTCCCGGCACAATATTCATCGCGCCAGATTTTACTTTACATGCCCCAACCGTTGCAACTGTTTTTGCATCCTCTTCTTCTAGAGCAAGTTGTTCCAAATATAATGCGAATTCTGAAGCCGCGAGCAATGCATCTTGCCGTGAGCGCATCGGTGTCGACCCTGAGTGAGATTGACGTCCATGAATTGTCACATGATACCTCGTCGGTGCTGCAATTCCTGTAACAAGTCCAATATCTTTACCAATTTCCTCTAAAACTGGCCCCTGTTCAATATGTAACTCAAGAAATGCCTTCAATTCATCTTCGTTTCGTTCAGCCATTGAAATATATTCCAGCGAAAAGCCCTTCTGTGCAATTACCTCTGTAAAAGTTTGGTCACTTTTATCGTGTAACCTCATCACTTCTTCGAGATCTAACGTCCCGACCATCGCTTTACTTCCCACTGTTGCCAGACCAAAGCGTGCTGATTCTTCACACGCAAAAATAATAACTTCTAATGGATGCGTCGTTCTAACCTTTTCTTCATTAAGTGCAAATAACACTTCCAGTCCAGCTAGTACACCGACTGTTCCATCATACATTCCACTATTATATACAGTATCAATATGTGAGCCGACCGCAACTGCCGGTAAAGATGGATCTGTTCCTTCTCTACGAATTATGACATTTCCAATCTCATCTTGACGGTATAGTAATCCTTCCGCTTCACAAAGCCGTTTTATATACTGCAATGCCTGTGCCTCTTCCTTCGAATAAGCCAATCGATTCATGCCTTCACCCGTATAACCGTATTCATTTATTTGCCGAAACATCTCTTTAAAGCGTTCGATTTTCACCATCGGAATCCTCCTAACCTCTCACACATCATTCAGTAGACAATCATTATATAATATTCCTCAATTTTCGTACATATAAATCCTTCAATCATGTGAAGGTAAAAGTATCGTAAATGGGGTTCGCTGGAGTTTACATGGGATATGTTTGGTGAATGAGATTCGCTGGATTTGGTATGGTTGTGACAGATGGATATCCGCAAGTGAAACGGAAAAATGGTGACAACTTGCGAAATTAACTCATATTTACGCAAGTGAAACGGAAAAATGGTGACAACTTGCGAAATTAACTCATATTTCCGCAAGTAAAACGGAAAAACGGAGACAACTTGCGAAATTAACTCATATTTCCGCAAGTGAAACGGAAAAACAGAGAAAACTTGCGGAATTAACTCATATTTCCGCAAGTGGAACGGAAAAACGGAGACAACTTGCGAAATTAACTCATATTTACGCAAGTGAAACGGGAAATACGCGTAAACTTGCGAAATTAAACCATATTTCCGCAAGTCGAACGGGAAATACGCGTAAACTTGCGAAATTAACAACTATATCCGCAAGTGGAACGGGAAAACGGAGACAACTTGCGAAATTAACTCATATTTCCGCAAGTGAAACGGGAAATACGCGTAAACTTGCGAAATTAACTCATATTTCCGCAAGTAAAACGAAAAAACGGAGACAACTTGCGAAATTAAACCATACATCCGCAAGAAAAACAGGAAAACCCCTAACTACTCACAGCACTAATCACTATCCCCCTACAACCACACGCGGTGTCCGGTACCATTTTCTAATAAAAAGTAATTTAACTTTTAAAATAAGGTTCATTGTATCGATGGGAATGAGTGACAAATTCTGGTGGCATTTTATATTTCGTCTGTCCTTCTTCTGTTGCATATCCTAAAGGTAATAAACCAATTGGCTGAACATATTCGGGCAAACGAAAGGATTCTCTAATTTTATTTTCATCAATTCCACCAACCCAACAACAACTTATACCATTTTGAGTCATCGTCAAAATCATATTTTGGACGGCATTGGCAACATCTAAAGGCACCCATTTATACCCCAAGTTACCATACCTTGCTGCTGTTCTTTTTTTATTCGCACAAATAATTAAAATTACTGGCGCCGATTTAATCCATTGCTGATAGTTTGAAGTACCCGCATAAAACCCACTAAATGTACATGAAACCACTTTTTCTTTATAGGGCGGTTCCTTTATCACAATAAATTCCCAAGGTTGCATATTACCACTTGAAGGTGCTAATGTGCCAGCCTCTAAAATGCTATACAACTGTTCATCAGAAATAGGAATATCTTGAAATTGTCTTACACTCGATCGTTTATATATCGCGTCTATTTTTTTCATGACCATCTATCCTTATGAATCATATTTTCCATCGATAAACTTTTCAATTGCATTGGTGATTCTCCTAATGCATATCCACATGCGAGCATTGCGACAGGTTCAACATACCATGGTAATGACAAGGTTTCCCTAATCGTTTCTGGTTCAAACTCCCGAATAATGGCTGAATTTATTTGTAAACAAGTAGCTAACAGTCGCATATTTTGAATCGCGCTTTCCGCTTCCTTTTGTGCGATTAATATGCCTTTAGAACCTATTCTTGACATTGCTCGTCTTTTTTCAATAACAATAACTGATAAAAATGGCACATCTTCTATCCACTTTTGCGGAATAGATTCTTTCACCATATAAGGACTCAAAAGGTCATTTGCAAGCTTGTTTCTCAATATACTATCACCAATAACAATTAACTCTCTCGCTTGGTTACTAATGGAACTTGGTCCAGCTAAAAATGCTTCATACAACATCTTCTCATCTTTTGCTTCTAATTTTTTATCGTCATATGTTCGCACATTTTGAATTTGTTTCATTTGATTCAATACATGTAAAGCTTCGATTGAAACCACATCCCTTCGTTTTATGATTCCCAAATAACGCCGGGTGATTTTGTGACACAATCGATATGCACATCTGTTTTAATGACCCCACCAAAAGTATGGTTAGAGCCAAATGCAACATGAATGGTATTTTTCGCCTTTTCATCCTCTAAAATATTACCAGTTACCCTAGCGGCATGGTTTGTTCCTATTCCAAGCTCAGCAAGCAATCTTCCATCCCCCTCGCCTAAAATATCCATTAATTTTTGTCCTACTTCACCTGAAGCATGTACTAAACGACCTGCGGCAATTTTTAAAATAACTGGTTCATGAACGAGCCCAATTCCAGCGATAGATCCGTTAATTTCGATTTCACCTTCCGCCTCACCTTCTAATGGCGCAATATATGCTTCACCAGATGGTAAATTACCTGAGTCACCTTTCTTATGGAAGACACCTGTACTTGGCACCCCTTTTCGCTCACCAATAGGTATACGTAACGTTAACCCGTCACCAGATTCAATCGTCACTTTCTCATGTGAAGTTAATAATGCTACAATTTCATTCGTTTCTTGTTCAACCCGATCATAATCTGCATTAATCGCTCCATGTAAAAAAATATCTTCGTTAATTCCTGGCATCGTAATGACACTTATTCCTTGTTCACTCGCATGTCGGCGAGCAACAGTATGTGTTAACGAATGTTTCGTTAAACAAAAAACAATGCCATGGTTTAACATTTCCTTTGCAATATGAGCATCAGGTTCCTCTCCCGATTTATTCCGATCCTCCATCACATGAATATAAGTTTCCCAACCTAATTCATGTAAAGCTTGGTGAAATGCTGACCCTAAATCTTTCGTTGACATATCTGTCACGACTAACACACTTACATCCGTATCAAATTTAAAATTTACTTCCATTATTTTTTGAACAACTTCTTTTATATCGCTCATATTAATGCCCTCCCATATGAAAAAAATGAGGCAATTTTTGTCTTTCGCCTCATTTTTCAATTAAATGTATTCCTTTAAAACGGATGCCGCAAGAGAAATAGATAAAACGATTGGAAGATTCGTCGCTTGCATTGCTCTTTCCTTATGTGATTCATCATACCCCATACAGTCAAGTACAATTACTGTAGCACCTTGCTCCTTCAACGAATCCGCTGCAGATTCAATATCACTTTCCTCATATGGTGATGCTGCTTCTACAACGATAGGCACACTTATTTCATGCCACTTTTCCATCAATTGATCTTTTTGTTCTTCTAACGGGACGATCAATCCTAACTTACCTTCTCTTAACACCGCACTCATAACTTTGACTAAAATTTTATCTGGAAATAATAATAATTTTTCTGATTGAATCGTAGGAAAATCACCAGTACATAGTAATAAAACGACCGATACTTCCTCTTCTAACTGATTTAATTCTCGTTGTAATAATGGCAATAACGCCTCTTTCTTAATTTTGGTAGATTGTCCATTACGTAAGCGAGAAATATACGTTGTGTCTCCTTCATTCGGCCATAATGCTTTAATTTCACTATCTGACAAGCTATCTAAAGCACCTCTTTGGATCATTTCGACAGACTCGCCTAAGACCGATTGAATAATTGGAGCCACATCGGTTCTAGGCGACTGACCAATTGTTAGCACACCAACTCTTTTCATTAATTTTGCTTCCCTAATGTTTGAATATGTTTCATGGAGCCGTATAATGCTTGAATACGGTCAAACTCATCTGCATCATAAAAGGAAATTTTTGAACGCCCAAAATCTTTCGCCACTTCAATACTAAATCTAACGGCTTGGGCAATATCCACTTCATGGCTCGCTCCTGTTCCACTTCCTGGTACAGCCGTTTTTGTCGTAATTGCTAGTCCAACAACAGGTGCACTCGTTGCAACAGAAGGTTGTAAAATACTATTAATATGATATAGGCCATTTCCATAAGGAGTAATATCTTGAATCGATACAGCAAACGTTTGCGCTAATTCTCCTGTTGTCACTTCTTTTATCCGAACTAAATCATCCGAGAACTTTAAAATATAGCCATCCTTTACTGTTTGCGATAAACAAATACCGCGATGGTTAAATACTCTATTTCCTTTTGTCGTATCAATAGAAATAATAGCTTCCATTTCTTCTAGCACTTCATATTTATTCATCGTTAAAATATCCACAGGTGAATCCATAAATTCTACCGGATCATGTGGTAAAGTTGGAGCATCTGGGCAAATATGAGTTGTAACATATACATCTCCTTCTAAACGATCCCCACGTTCACTCATTTCAGCTAATTTTAATGCTGTTGCTACAGCTGCAGCTGCACCATCGCCATCAGAAACAAATCCAATTCTTGTCGGTCTAGCTCCAATACCACCTAAGCGACCAATCACACCTAATGTAGGCGCATTTCCACCGTCAGCTTTTCCTTCTGTTCCTTTAATTAAAATTTTCACAAAATCTGTATAACCTTTTTCCCCGTGTACACGTTCCACACTGCATGAAGCATATGTGTAAGACTCAAATAAAGCCTGTACTGTCTTTCCTTCTACACTTGGATTATCTAATATATCTAATACTTCTAATACTTGTTTTAATGCCATTTGTTTTTCACCTCATAAAATTTTCTTTTGAATAATTGGTTCTACCACTCGTAATAACTTTTCATTAAACATCGTCGTACTTAAAATTAATTTTTCCTTTGGTACAACAATAACTGCTACATCTTGGCCTTCTTCTATTTCAGCACTAACAATTGGAAGACCCGTGTTGGTATCGAGTGTCATAATTAAATCTGGAAAAGTGCCATGACGTACGCCATTTATTTCGGCTGTCATGTATTCATTCCAAAATGTTAACTCCAGATCATCCACATATACTAACCCGACGTCAAATCCACCTTCTTTTTTCAATGTAAAGGACGTTACTTTTCCCTCGTATAAAATACTTCCTTCTAAATAATTTACTGCTGCTTCTATTCTTTCTTTTCCTTCATTAGCACTTAATAATACTTCTCCTAATTCAATTGCTTGAGTAATTGCTCCGGCTGATGCATTTTCTTTTACATACTTTATGGACACAGGATTACGACAAACCCCGACTAGTCCACCTGCTTTTACAGACAGTTCACGCATTGTATCTGAAACATTCCCTAAAGATCCAGCTACAATTCCTTCTATAGCACGTTCGTTTTTACCACCTGCAAATGCTTGTATCGACCGGTAACTTTTGTCTTCAGATAAATTCATTGACCCCATTGATCCTGTTGGATGGGCTCGTCCATTCGATGGTGCATCCAAAATAGGTAATCCTAATGCAGCTGCTTGTAACCAACCATTTGTCGTCGTTGCTGCACCATTTTCATTCGTCATAATTGCCGCAACAGGAGCATCTAATTCTGCCTGCATTCTTTTTACTGCATCAATTGTTTGCTCATCACTTAAAAACATATCTTTGGCAGATGGTGCTCCAACTAACGAAACACAAACAACTACATCCTCATCCGCAAATTCATCTACCGTTTTTAGGACTGGGGCACCTCGTTTGAATGCCTCATCAAGTTTATTTAAACCCTCCTTGATGATGCCACCACCTCCACCACCTAAAATACAACCACCATAAATAGCATGAATGCCATCTTCTTTCGTTAATTTTCTAGCCATATATATTCCCTCTTTCTATCTTGCTTTCCATAATGATGTAAAGAAGCTATACAATGCGTCTCCTGCAATAAAACCAGCTGCAGTAGTGAACATTGCACTTTCAGCAGATTCGCCACCAACTCGTAAAATAATTAAACGAATAATAATACCAGCGATTACCGCCCAACCAGCTAATGGATTGACAATTAATAAACCTGTCGCCAGCATAATTCCCATTTGTCGTTTAGAACCACCAATTAATTGAATAAGCGCACCAGGAATCGCCCATAACAACAACATTAACCCAACATTTCCTGATAAACCTGATTCAATCGTTGCCGCATATACATGGTTCACTGGAGGTACTAAATCTTGTTGGAAAAAACTATCATGGAATAATGTAACCATTGCAATCGCAACCCCGAATCCGATTGCAGCACTTTTTAATTGTAGTCTTCTTCCGAATAATTCCTCTTCAACAGATTTTCCTGAACGTAAAATTGCACCTGTTTTAAAGTCATATCCGAGATCCGCAAATGCTGGACCAGTTGCAGCTGTGTAACCAGTTAACATCGCTAAAGCAATTGGTGGAAAACCTAGTAGCATCCCGACTAATAACGATATTAATGTAACCGCAAATGCTGGGAACCATCCAGAGTGCATCGCAGCAATCCCAACGATAATTTCACTTACTAATGCTGCCGCTGCTGCAAACAATACGAATAAAATTAACTGGTATACTGGCATCTCTGCATATAAACCAGCAAGTACTGCAACAACTATGGCACCTAAAACATAAAATAAATATCCTAACGCAAAACCATTTTTAACGTCTTTATCTGTTCTCGAATTCGTACTTTGATCATCCTTATTTTTTGGTTTACGTAAAATAACGATAAACTGAATTAAAGCAATCATCCCTGCACCAATCATCATTCCATGTGGAACGTATAATGCATCTAAATCTACATTGAATAATGGAACAGAATATGCACGTAATAATAAACCTATACCAAACATCGTTAATGCAACGATATTTCCAATAAAAGCAACCCCGAAAGCTGACATGGAAATACCGAAATGTGACCCAAGAAGCCCACCAAAAATACCTAATCCTAAAAACTTCGCTTTTTGTCCACCTTCGTCTCCTGCTTTTAATGCCTCAGCCGTTGCTACACCCGGTGCCCAAATTTCATTGGCACTAAATAATTTTGAGTCAAATACACGATATAAAATAAATACATCGACACATAACGCAATCCCCGCACCAATTAACATCGGTATAATTAAATCTGGCATTCCTAATACAAACGGTAATCCTATTGGGATTAATAAACTATTTGCCGCACCAAATGTGGCCGCCGAAATAGTCGTTTGTATTAAGTTTTGATTTTCTAATGTTTTATATTTATAAAACATTTGCAAAGGAATTCTAGCTACTAACATCGCAATTAATGCACCAATAATGGATGTATTTGGTGTGATTCCTAATGTTGTTATTAACTGCATTCCAATAATCGCACCAAGTATGGCTACGATAGCCGAGAATAAAATAAATGATAGATCAAAAGTTCTCTTATTTTTCACTGTAATTCCTCCTATTATTGAAGCTTATAGGCAACTGCCTGAGCTTCGACTAAATCCACCATCGGTATTGTGACTCGATCTTTTGCAAATTGTTTTAAATGAATGGTAGAAAAGCCTGTACAAGCAAATAAAATAACATCTGCCCCTTCTTCCTTCATACGATTCATCAACATAACTAACTTATTTTTTGCATCATCTGAAAATAATGAAACTGTATTTCGTAATGTTGGTTCATAATGATATGAATAAAAATGATTCCCTAATACTTTTAAGATGTTTGGCGGAGCTTCCTCTGTAATTCCGATGACTCCTACATTATCTCCTAATGTCTTCGATATATTCGCTCCTACTGCTCCCGCACCATATACTGGAATTGATACAGCTTGTTTTACCTCCTGCAAAGCCGGGTCTGCCGCACAACTAATTGTTAATGCTTTATATTTCCCGCTTTTTTCCATTCCTCTCGCCAGCTCAACAATTTTTGGAATAGCTTCCTGCTCTGTCTGAGCATTATAAATTCCTTTCGGTTGATCCATGATACATTTCGTTTCACTATCTATCGATAAAAAATCACGCATTAATTCTCCATGTTCTGACAAAACTTTTCCTTCACTTGTTAATACACGGATGATTCCTAACATATATATCACTCCTTTCCTCTCGTATCCAATGCGACTTTTCGAATCTTTCTCTAAATATAATATATTCAGATTATTATGTATATACGCAAAATGAGCGTAAAAAAAGGAAGGCAAAGCCCTCCTTTTTCTCACTGTGAGCAATATCAATCATTCATCATATAAAAACAAAACTGAAGGGAAAAGATTGTTTTTGCATCATTTAAATCTATATTCATTATTTCTCGTATTCGTTTTAAACGATATGTGATCGTTCTTCTATTTAAATACATTACTTTCGCTGTTCTTGAAGCATTGCAATTTTCGGCTAAATAAACTTTTAATGTTTCAATCAAATCCGCTTCCATTTGTTGAAGTGGAAGCATCATGTAATGAACAAAATCATTTACATGTGGATCCTTTTGCAAATTTAATAAGATAGAGGAAATACCTAATTCACTTTGGTCATATACAGTTGAATTTAACCCTAAGTCTTTCCCGATTTCAATAACTTTTGCTGTATTATCAACTTTTTCTATAATGGACGTTGTATCTATAAAAGGATAACTTATCCCTATCTTTACATTCTCTAATAATGTTCGAGGTTGCTGCTTTTTCCATTGGTGTTTCAATTCGATGGATGTCGCCTCACGATGATTTATCCAAACGAGCACAAACACATTTTCATTTCTTTCCATCACAATATAATCTTTCACTTCGGTTAAATGTTTCATCATATTTTCAATATGGGAAAGTAAAATTAACGATTTTCGCAAAAAGGTATGATATCCGATGGCTTCTGTTATATTTAATTGGTCTAAATGAATGACCATTTTTAGATCCTTTTCGTCCTCTAGATAGTTCCATCTTTCTATAAATTCCCCTTTTTGCATTTGTAGACTAACAATTTCAGCCATCATAGTAATGTGAATTTTATCTACTAACCGAAATATCTCGGTGTCCATTAACAATTCTTTTTGTTTGTTCCTTTCATATACAATATGGAGAAGTCCATATTTCTTCCCTTTCGCAAAAAGAGTGACAACCATTCTTTTTAATGCCTCTGAATATATACAAGCATGTTTTTCATACGTTTCAAATTCGGTATTAAATTTTTGTACGTACATCTCTGTCTGTTCATATGTTGGGAGGGAAAATAGTGTGAAATCATTTCTCCATTTATCGCTTTTTAATTTATGTGCACAATATAACAACTCGCCGTTCATGTTTTCTATATACATAACTAACCCGAACGATTTATAAATATCTTGCAAAATCGTCGTGACATTTTCATAAGACTTTCCTTCAATTTCTTCGATCAATCGATCATCTGTTGATTGTTGTAATTTTGCATATAACGGCGTTAAAATGTCAATATAAGGGACATCTTTTGGTAATGTAATAATAGGAAAATGATGTTCCTCCGCCAATTGAACAATGGATGGAGGGATTTCATCAATAAATCTACCTAGCTTTATGATGAGTCCACTTGCCTTTAATTCGATGAAAGATTTTACTATGTTTATTTGAGCTTGTTCATCATCTTTAATCGCGTAAAAGCTTGTTAAAATAAGCGTCTCTTTTACATTCCATTTATCAACATGAGGAATCTCCATCACTTCAATATATTTTACCTTTTTATTTAAACCTTTCTTCCCGTACCTTGCCTCTGCTTCAAACTTTTTAATGATTTGCATTACTTCATGAACCATCATTTTCATACACACCCTTGATATGTTTGTCATCGGTATACTCATTTTGCTATCTATACTATAATTATATAAGTATTTTTCCTAAGATGAATACTAATTAGTATTAGAAGAAAGGTTTTATTTTAAAAATTCCATCCTTATAGTGAATATATCTTTAAAGTTATTTATTTTCGATAATTGCTTTTGCTTGGCCACTTTGTTTTAAACGAACGACGATAAACCAACCGATCAAAGCACCTGACACACTACTCACTAAAAATGACGGTAAGAAGAAAAATATTCCAAACGATGTCCCCATAAATAATGTTGCTAAAGGAATCGATGCAAATGATCCTAAAATACCTGTCCCGATGATTTCACCAATAACTGCCGCACTATGTTGGTTCCATTTTTTATATAAATAACCTGCCAAAAACGCACCAATCATCCCGCCAGGAAAAGCTAAAATCGACCCTAATCCTAGCATATTTCGAATTAAGCCAATGATGAACGCGATGATTACAGCTGGTCCAGGACCGAGTAAAATCCCCGCAACAACGTTAACAGCATGTTGGACAGGATACGCCTTAGCAAAACCTGCTGGAAACCATAAAAATTGTGAACCGATAATACCTATTGCAACAAAAACAGCCATAGTCGTCATAAGTCGTGTACGATTCATCTTCTATTACACCTCCTTGTACGATAAAATAACGATAAAAAAGACCACACCCCGACGTCGGAATGTAGCCCTCGATTGTTTTTAGTATAAATATCTTGATGGCCAACACTTCCCCACGCTAGTATTACCTAGATCGGGTTCAAAGGGTCAGAACAATAACGCTCCTCTCAGCCATCCGATAGCTCCCCTAGTGAAATATGGACTTTTCAATTTTATACTATCATACTATTTAATATTGTAAAGGTCTTCTTATTCTTCACCTACTTCTAATTGTTCCAATGCTTTTTCTGGAATGTCTGTTTTTTCTACTTCTTCATATGTGACTACTTCATCTTTTTTATAGAAAATTTTTAAATAAGCATTCTTTTTTAATGAGTGATTCGCTGTAAAAGATAATAATAAACTATCTCCGTTTTCATCGTAGCCTTCTAATTTATATTCATAACGTACATTCCCCTGTTCTTCATAACTATCGCCTTCATCTTGAATTAGTACATAATACGTATCTGCACCAATAGTTTGAATAGATGATGTACAAGCCGATAACAAGCCTACGACCAATATCATCATACTTATCGTTAATAAACGTTTCATTTTTCTCATCCTTTTCGTTCCGTTTCATTCTATACATAGTATAGGATGAAATTCCGTGCTGTAACATCGATTTCCCTTACGAATAAGCGTTGTAGGCTTACAATATTGTAAGATTAAATAAAAGTGTTCGCATACGGACATCACTCTATTCGCGAGATATAGGAACGTTAAAATAAAATTTCCTTAACTTCCTAAACGGTCTTCTTGCACATTACTAGAAGGTGTAATCATAGTCGACTTATGTAAAATTTTATACACTCTAGGTGCAAATAAAGCTGCTGCGACAATCGTTAATAAATCAACAGGCAAATATACGAGCATTACAAGCCACGTTCCAATATAAGTGACACTTTCTTGTGTATCCATAAAAAATGATAAAGCGAGATACATATAATTTGTTCCGATCATATAATTAAAGAAAAGCCCGATAATAGAGGCCAATATGAACGTAATTAAAGTAGGGTGTTTTTTAGATTCGATCACTTTCCCAGTAACATAAGCGGTGAAAATAAAAGAAATAATAAACCCAAATGTCGGACTTAATACAGCACCTAATCCTCCTTTAAATCCAGCAAAAACAGGAACGCCAATTAATCCAACGAAAAGGTATACAACCATTGCAAGCGCTCCACGGCGACTACCAAGTAATGCACCTGCCAAAAAACAAAAAAATGTTTGTAATGTAATAGGAACACCACCTATTTGTAAAAACGGTGCCCAAGCAGTAATATTTGCCCCGATACTCATTAAAGCGACAAACATTCCGATTAAAGTAATATCAATGACACGAATTTGTTTGTTATTTTTCAATGATATCCTCCTTTTACTATAAAAGTTCAACTTGGTTTCACTATTATTTTGCGAAAAGATTAAAAGGGATTAGTTCATCCATCTTTTCTACAATATAAGTAGGATTAGATGTTGTAAATTTCGGTAATACAGCTAACACAGGAATATTTGTCATCTCTTCAATTAATGCAGGATTCGTTTGTTCTGCTATCCCCTGTTCTTCTTCCGCCCCGTTCAAGATAATGCCTGCAATATCCAATCCCATACTTTGGGCCACTTTTACCGTTAACCAAATATGATTTACTGTACCAAGTCCCGTTCTTGCAACAATTAATATTGGAAAACCTATCTCTTTCGCAACATCTGCAACTACATAGTCCTTCCCCAAAGGAACCCCAAGTCCCCCTGCACCCTCTACAATAAAATACTCATGCGTTTCTTTTATGTTTTTCCATGCTTGCATAATCTGAGTCAAAGATATATGTTGTCCTGCCCTTTTCGCTGCAACATATGGTGCTAACGGCTCTGCAAATTGAAAAGGAGTAATTTGTTCAAACGTATTACGATCTCCAGACATCGTTTTCAAGATAGACGTATCACTTGTAGGATTTTCTCGACTTTCCCCACTCAACATTGGTTTAAATACGCCAACATCTTTTCCATACTTTTTCAATAGAGCTGCCATACCGCCACCGACAAAAGTCTTTCCGACATCTGTATCTGTTCCTGTAATAAATAACCCATTCTGTTCCATCCAACCGCTCCTCGTTCTTCTTATTTCGTCGAACCGACTGTAGTTTCTCGTTTCGTTGTTACATTTTGAATCGCTTCTTTTATAATGCGAATCATTTCCCGAATTTCTTCCTCTGAACTAGAAAGGGGCGGCATAAATACAATATTATCTCCTAAAGGTCTAGTTAACATCCCAAGACGACGCATTTCCAATGACACCGCATATCCTACACGTTCTTCCCATGGGAAAGGTTTTTTTGTTTCTTTTTCTTGTACTAACTCAATACCGACCATGAATCCGAGCTGTCTAATATCTCCAACATAATCCAATTCATGTAGTGAAGTTAATTCCGCTTCAATAAAACTGGACTTCTGTTGCACTTGTGCCACTATATTTTCCCGTTCAAATAAGTCTAAGTTTGCTAACGCAACAGCGCATCCTAGTTGATTTCCGGTATATGAATGACCGTGAAATAACGTTTTCATATGAATGTAATCATCGTAAAATGCTTCATATATTTCCTCTGTTGAAATTGTTGCGGCAATAGGCAAGTATCCTCCTGTTAATCCTTTACCGACCGTCATAATGTCTGGTACAACACCTTCATGATCACAAGCAAACATTTCTCCCGTTCGGCCAAATCCTGTAGCAACTTCATCAACTATGAGTAATACATTATATTCCGTACATAATTTACGAACTTCCGTTAAAAATCCATCCGGCATTAAAATCATCCCAGCTGCTCCTTGCATCATTGCCTCGATTGTTAAAGCAGCAATCTCATGATGATGATTTTCTAATGTCTTTTTTAATTCTTTTAAACACTCTTCCTTACAAATGTCCGGATCTCCACTTGGGTGACGATATACATATGGAAAAGGAACATGAAAACTTTCAAACATTAGTTTTTCATAAATTCGATGAAACGTATCTACTGCACCGACACTAACAGCACCAATCGTATCACCGTGATACCCATTTTTCATCGTAATAAACTTATCTTTTCCTTCTATATTTTTATTTTTCCAATATTGATATGCCATCTTCAATGCAATTTCGACTGATGTAGCACCACTATCGGAATAAAAAACACGTGTAAGTCCTTCTGGTGTTATATTAATTAATCGTTCTGCTAACTCTGTCGCTGGTCGATTCGTCATTCCAAGCAATGTCGAATGGGAAATTTTTTCTAATTGCGTACGTATCGCATCATCGAGTTCTTTTTTTCTATGTCCATGCACATTTAACCAAACTGAAGAGAACCCATCATAGTATGCATTTCCTTCTGTATCTTTCAACATAACGCCTTCTCCACTTTCAATAACTAATGGATCTTGCTCATAATCTTTCATTTGTGTAAAAGGTAACCAAAGGTATTCTTTACTCTTTTGTATTAATTCATCATGTGTTGACATTATAATCCCTCCATCATTAATTTTTTTCCAACGTCATGTACATCCTTTTTTGTGAAAATTACATAGAAATTGCTCGCTTGCACTTCTGTTTATCTTCTACCTCCTCCTTTCTATATACGTAATCATAGAGGAAACAAACCTTTTGTGTCAACCATTTATATTATAGGTTGACACAAGGGAACGCAAATAGATAAATTTTATAAATAATCCATAAAAAAAACACTTTATGATAGCACGAATATTTATGTGCCAACATCATAAAGTGTTTTCTATTTCTTATTTTTATTACTGAATATGAACAATGATAGGATTCATCTAAAAATCATTGACAAAAAAGTTACATCCTCTTATTCGTCCTCATGCATTTTCCACATTTTACCCGGCCAAAATGCAAAACGACCAAGAACCGTCGTAATAGCCGGGACTAATAAAGGTCTCACAATAAACGTATCCAATAAAATTCCTATAGCCGTAATCGTTCCAAAATGAACTAATACTTGTAAAGGTAATATAGCTAATACGGAAAACGTTCCTGCTAAAATTAACCCTGCCGAACTAATGACACTACCTGTTTCTCCGACACTTTCTGCAATAGCTTTTTTAAGTGGCATTTCTTTACGTTTTCTCCAAATACTAGAGACGAGGAATATGTTATAATCTTCTCCTAAAACGACTAGGAATACGAATGCATACAATGGAATTAGCCCTTGAATTTCCGACACACCGAATAAGTAGTGTAATACAATCCACCCTAAACCTAAAGCAGATAAATAGGACAGCAATACAGTCGCTAATAAATAAACCTTCGCAACAATTGATTTCAAATAAACGACTAATAATATAGCGATAACGAGAAGTAAAACAGGAATAATAACAGCTTGGTCTCGACTTGTGATTTCTTCCGTATCATATAAAGTAGCTGTTTCTCCACCAATCCATACATTCTCCTCCACATTCGTTACATTCGCTTCTTCTAATGCATTAAATGCAATCTCCTGTAACTCAGGTATACTATTTACCGCTTCCGTCGCATAAGGGTCAATGGAAAGTGTTACTTGCCATTTTTTCAACGAATCTTTGTTTGTTCCCTCTACAGCATCTTCCACCTTTTCTACTAGAGGATGTGCTTCTAACTTTTCTTGTAAGGAAACATCCTCCCCTTCTGTATCCACTATTATATTGACTGGAGCAATTTCACCTGGTGGATAATGATCAGCAATTAATGTAAAACCTTCACGTGATGGCATATCCTCTGGAAAAGAGTTTAATAATCCATACGTAAATTGCATTTTTGGTACAAATGCCGCTAAACTCCCTAAAATTAATAAAGATAAAAGGATAATCGTCCACGGTTTAGATGTAACGAGATTGCCTAACTTTTTACCAAATCGATGACTTGGTTTAGGACGGCGAATTTTCTTCCCTTTTTTCTGTTCCAATTCTTGAATCATTTCCTCAGGGCGAGGGATGAACGGAATAAAAGCAAATCTCCCTAATAAAGCTAAAATTGCTGGTAATAATGTTAAAGCAGCAATACCCATAATAAAAATTGCTAAACTAAACGGCACAGCGAAGCGGTCATAAGAAGCATAATATGCTAAAGCAAGCGACAGTAGACCAACAACTGTCGTCATCGAGCTCATCATAATAGCTCCACCTGTACCAGTTAATGCCCTTCTTAATGCAACATACTTATCCGCTTCTTTTCGTAATTCATCTCTATAACGAGAAATTAAAAATAAACAATAATCTGTACCTGCACCGAATAATAATACGGTCATAATCGAAATTGCTTGCCCATCTACTTCAATCCATTCCTTTTGTGCAAAGAAACCTAACAATGGGCTAATTACACCGTAAGCAATACCGACCGCAACTAATGGAACGATCGCTAATATTGGTGAACGATATAATACAATTAATAAAGCAAAAACTAAAATGACTGTAGAAATTAATAATGTTATATCTGCATTACTAAATAACGATACTGCATCTGTTTGAATACCGACCGGACCTGAAAAACGTACATGTAATTCACTTCCGTCTAACTCCCCAAATAATTCATCACCAAATTGGCTCTTCATCTTTTCTTCTAGAGCATCCAATGCTGTTTGAAGTTGATCTGTAGAAGCTGTTTCCTTAAAAAAGACAGGCGTAATAAGTGCTTTTTCATCCTCTGATGTACTACCTTTTAATGCTTCCACTGGTGCTTCATGAAACGGCGGAATAAAATTTTGTTCATCTACTGGTGATTCCTCTAACGTTTTGTAAAACGCTTGTATTTCTTTGAAATCCTCCTCCGTTAAACTATCTTCCCTATGCCAAACTAATAACAAAGGTACTCCCGCACCGTCGGAAAACTCTTCATTGTCTATTTCGTTTGCAACGACGGACATCGCATCCTCAGGTAACAACTGATTATCTGTCGTTTCCTCCTCATTCACTTGTGGCCAAATAAAAGAAAAAATACCGATAAGCAAAATCCAAACAAAAATGGTCGCCCATCGTGTTTTTTTATTTACAATGAATTCGACCAAGGAACGTATTTTACTATTCATTCTGTCCCCTCTCTCTTTTCCAAATATGGATATAGTAAACATGTATGCTATTTTCCTTTTTGTATATATGTTTACAGCTAATACAAAATTATGCAAGTTCATTTTCACATATACGTTTCATCATTAGAAGAAAGCGTGATACTCATTATTACGAAATGACTATCACGCTTCCTTTTCATTGTAATATTATTTTTCATCCCCGTCATTCATCTACCCTTGATGTTCACCAAATTTCCCCTTTTTGTGGAGGTGATTTTTTGGGGGTTATGCGTTATTTTCGCAAGTTGTAAGCAGTTTTCCTGTATACTTGCGGAATTATGCAATATATCCGCAAGTTAAACACGATTTCCTCGTATACTTGCGGAATTAACCATTATATCCGCAAGTTAAACACGATTTCCATGTACACTTGCGGAATTATGCAATATATCCGCAAGTTAAACGTGAATTCCTCGTACACTTGCGAAATTAACCATTATATTCGCAAATTAAACACAATTTCCTCGTACACTTGCGGAATTAACCATTATATCCGCAAGTTAAACACGATTTCCATGTACACTTGCGGAATTAACCATTATATCCGCAAGTTAAACACGATTTCCATGTACACTTGCGGAATTAACCATTATATCCGCAAGTTAAACGTGATTTCCTCGTATACTTGCGGAATTAACCATTATATTCGCAAGTTAAACACAATTTCTTCGTATACTTGCGGAATTAAAACGGATATTCACAAGGTAACCTGCATCCACCCAAAAAGCGTCTTCACTAACTAATCCACAACAAAATATCATAGACAAGTTCTAATAATAGGCATCTCTCCATATATATCAATGATGAAGCATAATTGAACATATAGGAGGTATTTTTTGTGAGTGATAAAAACAAGCCGAACAGGAGCCCGCAAAATAAAAAACAACAACAATTAGATAAATATCGGATTAGCAATAAAAATAAACCAATGACTACGAATGTCGGTAGAAAAATATCAAATGATGAAGAACAGTTAAAAGTAGGACCCCGTGGCCCCTCATTACGAGAAGACCATCAATACTTGGAGAAAATGACTCATTTTGTAAAAGAAGAGATACCTCAACGAGTGGTACATCCAAGAGGCTATGGTGCACACGGAATATTTGAATGCTACCAATCGATGAAACATGTGACAAAAGCGGGCTTCCTTTCAGAACCTGGAAAAATCACTCCCGTATTCAACCGTTTTTCAACAGTACAAGGACGAAGTGGTTCAAAGGATACGGCAAGAGATATGCGATGTTGGGGAGCAAAATTTTACACAGAAGAAGGAAACTATGATTTAACAACAATTAATAATCCTGTATTAATTAACCAAGATGCAATGAAATTCCCTGATGCAATGCACGCTTATTTTAATAATATTCGTGATGATATGCCAACTGCTTCAGGAGCACATGACACATTTTGGGACTATGTTGCTAACAATCCAGAAGGTCTACACCAAGTACTTTGGATTATGTCTGATTACGGAATTATAAGAAGTTATCGGATGATGTCCGCTTGGTCCATCAACACATATTTGTTCGTAAATGCTGAAGAAGTGGCAACCTTTGTCCGCTTCGTATGGAAACCTGTCCTCGGAGACCATGCACTCCTTATGGATGAAGCACAAAAAATCGGTGGCATTGACCCCGACTTCCATAGAAGAGATTTGAGAGAAGCGATTGACAGAGAAGCCTATCCAGAATACGAATTAGGGGTACAATTAATTCCACAAGAAGATGAATTTAAATACGATTTCGATATTCTAGATCCAACGAAATTTTGGCCTGAAGAATTGATACCTGTAGAACTTGTCGGAAAACTTACATTGAACAAAAATGTAGACAATTATTTTGCTGAATCCGAACAAGTAGCATTTAGCCCTGGAAACGTTGTACCGGGAATTGATTTTTCTAATGATTCAGTTTTACAAGGGAGATTAGCCGCTTACCTACCAGCTCACTACCACCGACTTGGTCCAAATTTTCAAGAATTACCTATTAACCAATCGCTTTGTCCATTTCATAACAACCAACGTAGAGGTGCCAATCGATATCGAATCGATGTAGACGAAGTTTGGTACCATAAAAACGCTATTGCCAATAACACTCCATTCACTTCCACCCCAGAAGAAGGTGGATATGTTCATTATCCAGAAAAAGTAGAAGGAAGAAAAATTAGAGCCCGAAGTAAATCCTTCATGGATTATTATTCCCAGCCGAGAATTTTTTGGAACAGTATGTCGCCCGTTGAAAAACATCATTTAATAGAAGCATTAAGTTTTCAAATAGGTAGTTGTATACGTGAAAGTGTCAGACAGCAAGCGGTGAACATTCTTGTAAATGTCGACAAAGAACTCGCTTATACGATCGCGGACAATGTCGGTGTGGAGCGGCCACCTGGTAATAATGTATCCGTCTCTACACGTTATCCATCTTTAAGCATTGCAAATTCACCAAATTATGCCTACACCCAAAGGGTTGGAGTTCTCATTGGAAATAATTTTGCGGAAGAGGAAGTATTAGAGGAGATCAATCAATTAATGAAACAAGGTGTATTTGTTGATATTATTAGCCAAACGCTCGGGACGGTTGTTGGTAACCAAGGAACACCGTTAAAGGTAGATAAAACCTTTTTAACATCAAGCCCATATCTACTCGACTCACTTTATCTCGTCGGCGGCGACTTTGCCAACGAAAAACAATCATATCAAGATATGATGTATTATACGGATGTCATGTACCAGCATTTTAAACCAATCGGTATCGCAACTGATGCAACATCCCTTCTGAAAATTCATAAACAAAACAATTTAAATGGTGTCATTTTCGCAAAAGATAATCCGAATTTTTCACAAGAATTTCTCGTAGCAATTGCTAAAAAACGGTTCTGGGATAGGACATAAACTAACTTATGATGAAAGGATGCAGGACCCCACTGTATCCTTTTTTTTCTGCCTATTTTCCAATTAACACGTATACTTTTTTAAAAAGAGTGTATTTTAACATATAGACAATCTATATGTTGAGGTGAAAACATTCATGGACTGGATGATTGGAAAAAGCATTCCTCGAAAAGAAGCCGAAGAAAAGGTAACCGGATCCGCTAAATATACAGATGATAAGTCAGATGCTCAAATGTTACACGTAAAATTAAAAGTTAGTACACATGCACACGCCAAAATAAAGAAAATTGATACATCAAAAGCTGAAAAAGTGACCGGAGTACATGCCATCATCGTCGGAGACTCATTGCCATTAACAGGAACAGATATAAAAGACAGACCGATTTTAGCTTATAAAAAAGTACGCTATTTTGGAGAACCAATCGCAGCTGTCGTTGCAGAACATCCATATATTGCCAAACAAGCGGCTGCATTAATCGAAGTAACTTATGAACCACTACCAGTAATTAACACGTCAGAAGAAGCGATGAAACAAGAAGCAACTTTAATACATGAAAACTTAGCAACCTATCAAAAAACAGACAAAGTATTTCCTGAGGCAAATACAAATATCGCAAATCGTGTCAAAGTACGTAAAGGTGATATTCAAAAAGCGTGGCTACAATCGCATATTACAATAGAAGAAAATTACATCATTCCACCTTCAGACCATACTGCAATCGAAACAAGAAGTGCCATTGTAGAAATAAAACCAGATGGCACAGTAATGATTACATCTACAACACAAGCTCCTTACGGTATCAAATCAGAATTCAGCGAAACATTCGAAATAGAAGAAGGAAAAGTGATTGCGACGACTCCACTTGTCGGAGGTGCCTTCGGTGGAAAAGTTACTACCCAGTTGGAGTTAATCGCCTATATCGCATCCAAAGCAGTAAACGGAAAATGTGTAAAACTTACCTACACACGAGAAGAAGACATGCTCACAGCACCCGTTCGCATGGGAATAGATGCAAAAGTAAAACTCGGCGCAACGACAGATGGCAAACTAACTGCCGCTGAAATTACATACTTCATCGATACTGGCGCATATGCTGATAAAGGGACATTGCTAACAAAAGCTGTCGCAGCAACATGTACGGGGCCTTACAAAATAGACCATATTCGATGTGACGCGATTTGTGTTTATACGAACCATCCATATATTACTGCATATCGTGGCTTTAGCCATTCGGAAATTTTATTTATGTTTGAACGAGCCATGGAAACATTAGCAAAAAAGCTCGAAATGGACCCATTACAATTTCGAAAAAAGAATGCGATCGTTAAAGGCAATACATCCCCTACACAAACATTATTAAACGAAAGTTCTGTCGGAAATTTACCGAAATGTATCGACCAATTACAAGACATGATGAACTGGAAAGAAGGAGTCATCATCCCTATTGATGAAAGGAAAATCCGTGTAAAAGGAATGTGCTGTTCCTGGAAAACATCCACTATCTCTGGTGCCAGCTCCGGTGTTGTTTTACTTTTTAATGCAGATGGAAGCGTCAATATTTTATCTGGTATTGTAGAAATCGGAATGGGTACAAAAACGATCCTCGCTCAATTACTAGCCGAGAGATTGAAAATGGATATAAATAACATCCACGTACAAATGGGTGTCGATACAAAAACAATTCCCGAACATTACAAAACAGTTGCCAGTAGAGGTACACTACTCGCTGGTCGTGCTTTATTAAAAGCGGCTGATGATGCAGTTGAACAATTACGTGATATTGCTTCACGCGTCCTCACCTGTTCCCCCGAAGACTTAGAAGTTGGATATGAAAAAGTATATGTGCGTGATGATCCAACTACGTACGTCTATATAAAAGATGTCTGTTACGGTTATCAATATTCAAACGGACACTCAATCGGTGGACAAGTAATTGGTAAAGGAAATTACACGATTCGTCACTTATCACATTTAGACCCTAAGACAGGAAAAGGAAAAACAGGACCAGAATGGACTGTCGGTGCCCAAGGTGTCGAAATAGAGTTCGATCGACGTGACTTTACTTACAAAGTTTTAAAAGCTTTTTCTATCATCGATATTGGTAAAGTACTAAACTATAAAGCAGCACTCGGGCAAGTAATGGGTTCTATGAGTATGGGGTTAAGCCACGCAAGTGCCGAAGCATATGAATTCCAAGAAGATGGAACGATGAACATACCAAAGTTAAGAACATATGGCCCATTACGATATGGTGACCATCCAGAATATATCGCAAAATTCATTGAAACAGCACATCTTGACAGCCCGTATGGTGCACGAGGTGTCGGAGAGCATGCATTAATCGGTATGCCTGCCGCATTAGGCAATGCATTATCAACAGCAGCAGGAGTCGAATTAAATCAATTGCCACTCACACCTGAAATGATTTGGCGCAAAAAAGTAGGTGACAAATTTTTATGATTCCATACAATTTTCAATATTATCAACCGACCACAACTAAAGAAGCGACAAACCTTTTCCAATCTTTATTACAAGAAAACAAGTCACCTATTTACTTTGCCGGAGGAACAGAAGTTATTACGTTAGGAAGAATGAACAAAATAGTTACCGATGCTGTCATTGACATTAATAATATTTCAGCATGTCATAGTTTAGAACAAGATGATACATGGCTTACATTAGGTGCTGCATTAACATTGACTAGTATAAAAGAGATGAAAAAATTTCCCCTATTAGAAAAAGTCGTATCTGAAATAGCAGACCGAACATCACGAAACAAAATTACATTAGGTGGTAATATTTGTGCGAACATCATTTACCGAGAAGCCGTTCTTCCATTTTTACTTACGGAATCATATGCGGTTATAGCAACAAAACACGGTTTAAAAGAACGACCATTCCATGAGTTGTTCGATCAAACATTGCAATTAAGGGAAGAAGAATTTCTTGTCCAAATAAAAGTAGCGACAAAAGACCTTACCCTCCCTTTCTTCACAGTGAAAAAGCGCCGTCAATGGGGTGTTGGCTATCCTTTACTTACCATTGCTGCCATTTTGAAAGAGACACACATCCACACAGCTTATAGTGGTTTATATGCCTATCCATTTCACTGTGAAAAAGTGGATGCACAGCTGAACAAACCTAATACGGAACAAACTAAACGAATAGAACGTGCCCTACAAGCATTCCATAAAGAAATATTACATGATATTCATGGATCAGATACGTATCGTAAATTTGTTTTAAAAAATGTCTTAACAGATGTCATCGACACTTTAAAAAAGGGATGAGCTAAATGGAAGAACAAGTAATTACATATCAAATTAATGGCCGGGAACGAACCTTTCATGCACGTAATGCTGACACGATGCTCTATGTTCTAAGAGAAAAACTTGGTTTAACTGGTGCAAAACCAGGCTGTTTAAACGGGGATTGCGGTGCCTGTACAATTGAAATCGATGGGGAGGTCATGAAATCTTGCCTTATGCTTGCGATTGAAGGGCATCAAAAAAAGATTACAACGATTGAAGGGCTTCAACAAGCACCTATTCAAGAACAATTTGTTGAAAATTTTGCCTTTCAATGTGGTTATTGTTCTCCTGGATTTATTATGAATTGTCATGCACTAGTCAATCAACTACCAAATGCATCTGATAGCGATATGAAAGAGTGGTTAGAGTCCAATATGTGTCGTTGCACGGGGTATAAGGAGATTGAAGAAGCAGTGAAAAATGTATTGAATAAGATGCCATAGAATATATATTGCAACCATTTTTTCATACAAAACGTGACGCCCCGTAAAGGACGTCACGTTAAATTTTGCTTAAAAATACGCATTCTCGAATTATAAATAAATAAGGCAAGAACCGAAATAATGACAATATGCACAACTGTATTCATTTGTTCATTATCTAACAATAGACCAAAAACAACACCAAAAACTGCGTAATTAATAAAAACATACAGAAATCCCGTCGTAATCCAAGCTATTATATAATGGAACAATCCAGCTATCCGCGGAAACATGCTCGTCCCTAGCACAACGATTACTCCATAAACAAAACCTATAAGAACGAACAATAAAACATCCCAAAAATATACGGCTTTTCCACTGGCAATATGGACAAACCATTCATTATGGGCATAATAAATTGAACATCCACCTATCACTAGTACATCAACAACGACTGCCATTACATAACCTAAACCAATCATCCAGGTAACTAATCGAAGGAGAAGCAATATGATAACTATCGAAAACAATATTGCAAAAAACATGTGTGTTAACCTACCTTACATTTTATGTATAAAAATATGATAACATATTTAGAACTGGAAAGTCAGGTACTGATTATAAGACATCATGCCCCTTAGATAGCATGCTTTTTCTATTGAACTACCGCCTCTTTACCTTCAATCGCTCCTCCCCTATTTTTAATAATTATTGATCGTTTACCTCTATATAGAAATAAGAAAGGTTTTATTCAAACAATAATTTGTTTTCAAGACTATCCTATAATGATACGATGGAAGTGATTAAACAAATTAAACTGAAAAAACCTAAAACATAGACAAAAATTAAGTGTTTCATATTACGATATCATACGAAGTAACTTTAAAAGGCATTAAATATTCAAAGAAAGAATAGCATTATGTTGTTAAAAAATGATACAAGTAAAGGATGGTATTTGCTATGATAGAGGAGCAGAAAATGGATCAATTCATCGAATATATAGAAGCGATTACGCCGGAGGAATTAATCGGGGAATTAACACAGAACAAACCAACGAAAAGTGACCTCGATATTATTACAGGCATTCAGGAACAAGGTGTAACTGATCCAGTTGTAAATGCAATTTTGCATTATATGTTATTAATAAATAGAAATATTTCCTGGCCCTATATTCATAAATTAACGAACTATTTCGTACGTCAGGAAATAGATACAGCGAGAGAAGCGATCAAATATTTCCAAAAACAACACGAACAAATGAAACGACAAAATAACCCTAAAACTCACATCGATGAGTCAACATTGAGAGCGAACATTATACAAGCAATTGAAAAAGGATATAATAACGAACAGTTAGGTCAATATGTAAGAAGTTTATTCGAATGAAAATATGTTAAAGTTCATTTCTTTCCGATATGTGTTATGTTTTTATGGAGATGATAGTGAATCCATACGTAGATTGGTACAAAACACCTCTAAACAGCAAAAAAGTTCAGTAGATATTTCAAATCATTGCAAAATTTAGGCATATAAAAACACCCCAAATGGGGATTGCTGATGGTGATGAAAATAAAATAGTGGAATGACAGGGTTTAAGCGATTAAAAAAATATTAAATAACCAACAACAGATCACACGTTCCTCTTTCATTGGTTATTCTATTCAATTATGATAAAATAAATATGTAGCTATAAGTTATACGGGTGGCGGTTGTCACTTAGAATCCTTTTCTTGTTTTTCAAGGAATGGAGGTGAACAACCATGGATATATTCGATTTGATAAAAGAAGTTATTAAAGGAATTGTACGTGCAGTTAGTGCACATCTATTCCAGAAAACTTTTTTGACAAAGAGAAAACCACCCGGCGCCGTAGCAAGCAAAAGGGTGGTTTTCATAAATAAACATTTGTGACAACCATCGCCTGTACGGCTGAGGCTGCAAGAGGGAGGATTGCAATCCTTCCTCTCTTCTTATCTATAACCATTTTAACGTAAAAACATGCAAAATTCAACCAAATTATCTTTTTACAAGTCAATCTAATTTCAGCTTTCTATCAATTTATCACTAAGAGACCCCCCCAAAAAAATTGGAAGTGTAGCACCTAAACATAACTATATTATTTTAGATTAGTTATGTCCTAGCCTCATTAATCTAGATTCACATAAAAAACCGCCCCATTTTATTTCTTAAAATGAGGCAGTTCTCTTTATGTTTAGTATGCCGCTTGAAAAATATCAATAATATCTTGCTCAGTTCCTTGGATAGGGTTGCTAATCGCATTGCCATCTTCAAGTGCAAGTTTTGCCATTAATTCAAAATCTTCTTCTTTCACATTTAATGCACGTAAATTACTCGGAATATTGACATCTTTTGATAATGTTTCAATAGCTTTAATCGCTTTTTCCGCTGCATTTCTTACAGATAATCCTTCAATATTTTCGCCCATAAACGTTGCAATATCAGCAAATTTTTGTGGGTTTGAAATTAAATTATATCGTTCAACATGTGGAAGTAAAACAGCATTTGCTACACCGTGTGGAATATCATATAATCCACCTAGCTGATGTGCCATCGCATGAACATATCCTAGTCCCGCATTGTTGAATGCCATCCCCGCAAGTAATGATGCATGTGCCATGTTTTCACGTGCTTCTATATTACTTCCATTCGCCACTGCTTGGCGTAAGTTTGTAGAAATTAGTTTAATTGCTTGAATAGCCATAGAATCTGTTACCGGATTAGCACCCAATGACAAATATGACTCTACAGCATGTGTTAATGCATCTAAACCTGTGGCAGCTGTTAGGCCGGCAGGTTTCCCAGTCATTAGTTCTGGATCGTTAATAGATACTAAAGGAGTATTTCTCCAACTTACAATGACAAATTTTATTTTCTTTTCCGTATTTGTAATCACACAATGTCTCGTCACTTCACTACCTGTTCCTGCTGTCGTATTAACCGATACAATTGGTGGAAGTGGATTACTTAGTTTTTCTATTCCTGCATAATTTTCATACAGATCTCCTTCATGTGACGCAGCAATCCCAATTCCCTTTCCACAATCATGTGCACTGCCTCCACCAACCGTTAAAATAAGGTCGCATTTTTCCGCTTCAAATACTTTTAACCCATCACGTACATTTGTATCTTTCGGATTCGGTTCAACTCCATCGTAAAATGCATACGTAATACCTTTTTCTTCTAAAGATTGTACTACTTTATCTACCGGCCCACCTTCTAATCCTTTTAAGAATGTATCTGTAACAATAAGCGCTCTTTTCGCTCCTAAAATTTCACAGCGTTCCCCAACAACATTAACGGACCCGCGACCAAAGAAATTTACATTTGGCATAAAAAAGTCATACATTATTTCCATCTCCTTTTTATTTTATTTAACTAGAATTTCCATGTTTACAAAAACTACTCTGTCCATCTTCCAGTTACGACTTTTTGACGTGTATAAAAATTCACACCATCTTTTCCGTTTGCATGTAAATCACCGTAGAATGAATTTTTCCATCCTGAGAATGGGAAAAATGCCATCGGTGCAGGAACACCTATATTAACTCCTAACATTCCAGCATCAATTTCTTCACGAAATTTCCGAACGCTTCCACCATTCGTCGTGAATATACAGGAACCATTAGCAAAGGATGATCTATTAGATAATTTAATTGCTTCTTCTAAATTTTTTACACGAGCAATTGATAAAACTGGAGCAAAAATTTCATCTTGCCAAATTTCCATCTCACTTGTTACGCCATCAAAAATTGTCGGTCCAACATAATAGCCACCTTCTTGAGCACTTTTATCATTACGACCATCACGAACAAGCGTTGCACCTTCTTGTTCACCCGTTTCAATATATTGTAATGTACGCTGTTTATGTGACTCACGAATGACAGGGCCTAAGAAGATCCCTTCATCAAGTCCGTTTCCCATTTTAATATCATTTGCCTTTTCAATGAGTTGTTTGATAAATGCATCAGCAACTGATTCCTCTACCGCAACGACCGAACACGCCATACAACGCTCACCAGCAGAACCAAATGCAGCATTCATAATTTGTGTTGTCGCATTATCTAAGTCCGCATCTTTTAAAACAATAGAGTGGTTTTTTGCTCCTGCTAATGCTTGAACACGTTTTAAATTTTCTGTTCCTCGTTTATATACATACTCTGCAACTGGTTGGGAACCAACGAAGGATACCGCTGCAATATCATCATTATCTAAAATACCATTTACAACATCATGTGCCCCATGCACAATATTGAATACACCGTCTGGTAATCCAGCTTCTTGTAATAGCTCAGCTAAACGATTCGCTAATATTGGTGTTCTTTCGGATGGTTTTAAAACGAATGTATTTCCAGTTGCTATCGCGATTGGAAACATCCACGCCGGTACCATCATCGGGAAATTAAAAGGAGTAATCCCACCGATGACACCAATTGGATAACGATAACTACTTGAATCAATATCAGACGAAATTGTACTCAATGAATCGCCCATCATTAAACTTGGCGCACCAGCAGCAAATTCCACATTCTCAATTCCACGTTGGACTTCGCCATATGCTTCTTTAAAATTTTTCCCATTCTCTTTTGTAATAAGTTTTGCCAACTCATCCCAATGTTCAACGAGTAACTGTTGGTACTTAAATAAAATACGCGCTCGTTGTGGAACAGGCACTTTTCGCCATGTTTTAAATGCTTCATTTGCGATAGCTACCGCTTCATTTAATTCCTCTTTCGTGGAAATCGGCACTTCCGCAATCACTTCACCTGTCGCTGGATTATAAACGGGTTCTAATTTTTCAGATGTAGATGTCACCCATTTTCCTCCTATAAAATTCTTCACTGTTAATGCTTTTTCCATACTATTACCTCCACTATTATGTTTGTCTCCCTTATTCAAATTTATAATGAAAACAGGTTATATAGAGCTCTTTTATTTCATCTATAGTTGGAACACGAGGATTATTCGCTGGACTTCCAGATCTTAATGCATCCTCTGCCATCTTTGGAACGTTCCTTTCAAAAGTTTCTTCATCGATACCCCATTCTTTTAAATTCGGAATATGTAGTTTGGCACATAATTGTTTAATGGACGATACCGCAAAATCAGCTGCTTCCTCATCGGACAGGGTTTTATTCGTAAAAATTCTTCCGACATCTGCTAAACGTTCAATACAAGCATCTTTACTAAACTCTAATACTGCCGGAAGCAACATTGCATTAGAAAATCCATGTGGTACATCAAATAAGGCGCCAATCGGACGGGATAAACCATGTACTAAACAAACGGACGCATTTCCAAAAGCCATTCCAGCTTGTAAAGAGCCGAGAGAAAGTTGTTCACGTGCTTTTATGTGATTCCCATGTTCGTACACGGTTAACAAATTATTCGCGATACGTTTTATTGCCGATAATGCGAGCATATCTGTCATTGGATGCGCTAATTTGGAAATATATGCTTCAATGGCATGACTAAGTGCATCTATCCCTGTAGCCGCAGTTACCTTTTTAGGTGCTGATAATGTTAATAATGGATCAACAATTGCTACATTTGGCAAAAATCCGAGCTGTTTAATCATCATTTTTTCTTTATTTACTACATTCGTAATGACGGTGACATCTGTTGCTTCTGAACCTGTCCCAGCAGTTGTCGGAATCGCAATATGAGCGGTTGGTTTATGTATTGCGATTTTATAATTATTCCGATAATCTGAAATGTCCCCACCATTTGTCGCCAATACTGCTACTGCCTTTGCTGTATCTATACAACTACCTCCGCCAATCGATACAATGACATCACAATCACTTTCTTCATATACAGCCAAAGCCTCTCTTACATAATTGTCGTTCGGCTCAGAATCTACACCCAAATAAATTGCATAGGTAAGATCTTTTTCCTCTAATTGTTGTATACTCTCCTCTACATAGCCAAGTTGTTCCATTGTTTTGTCGCTTATTAGCAACACTTTTGTACCTGTAACATTTACTAGGTCACCCATTTTTTCAAAAGAACCACGGCCATAATAAATTTGTTGTGGTGTTTTTAACGATGCATACGTGTTCATCTTTCACCTCTCCTCACGAATATTATAATCCCTCAATATGGTAACGCATTCATTTTATCTCACTTCTGTATAACTAATGTAGATAAAGTGTAGCAATATAACTACATGTTGTCAATTCTGTTTTTAGAAAATTTCAACGAATCTCTTTTCACTCATATAAAAAAGTCGAATTGTCTCCGTCCGCAATCCGACTTTTAAAATATTACACACCTTCTATTTCTAGTTCTTTTATTTTTTTGTATAAAGTGGTTCGATGCATACCTAGTATATTTGCTGCCTTTGTTTTATTGCCACCAGCTTCTTCTATTGCTGCTAGAATCATCTTTCGCTCTTCTTCCTTTTTACGGTATTTTATTTCCTCCAACCATGTCGGCTGTTTTTCAGGCTTTTCCACTTGTATATATTGCGGCAAATGATGCGTATCTATTTCATTCGTTTGCACAGTTGTTACAAGGTTTTCGACTACTTGAATTAGTTCTTCCACATTGCCTGGCCAATCATAGTGCAATAATACATGCACAGCTTCCGAGCTGTATGTTTTTTGTCGCTTTTGATAAATATAGCAGTATTCCTGTAAATAATGTGAAAGTAAAAATGTCATATCTTTCTTTCGTGTCCTTAATGGAGAAATTGGAATATGTATCACCGGAAAGTCTAACTTTTTATCCGACCATGTCGATGTTTTCATGGCTGAGGCAACAATGCGAATACGTAAGGTTACTGTTTCATTCGTAACTGGATGTTTGTATATTTTCCTCTTTAGGGTACGAAACAATGTAGCTTGTAAACTTTTCGATAAGTATTCAAAATATTCGAGGTAAACAGTTCCTGCTTCCATCATGAATAAACCATCCTCATCTGCTGAACCAAATAAACGTTTTTCAATAGAGGACGCTGTTTCTGTTTTACAATTTATTCGATAAAATGGTGTTTCGTTATTTGGACTTAATTGATGGATTGTGCGAGCAAACATTTCTTTCCCTGTTCCTTTTTCACCAGTCAGCAATACTACCGTTTTCGTTTGCGCTGCTTTTCGTATTTGTTTTTTTATATGTACGGCTTCTTCACTTGTTCCGACGATTTGGTCCATCGTAATATGTTCTTCCTCAGATATAGTAGGTGTTTTTCGAACTTGTTCTAACATATTTTCTTTCTCTGTTTGTAACTTGCGATATATATGATAAACTTCCGAAACTCCCTCAAATATAAGCATTCCAATTGCACCAATCACTTTATCGCCTTGCCAAATTGGAATACGATGAACAATCATATCCTGGCCTTGAATATGTTGAAGGACATTTCGTTCTGGAATAGCATTTTTTACTGTTTTATGAAGCTTCGTATTATCAATCACTTCTGTTACGTGCTTCCCAATGGCTTCTTCTCGATGAACACCGATAAATTGGGCATAAGATTCATTTAATTCTATGAGAATTCCATGTTCATCTACCACAGCGATACCTTCGTATGCTGTTTCTAAAATAACATCTAAAATAGATGTAATATGTCCTGTTTGTCGAGTAGTTTCTTGCTGTTGAAGTACTAATGGTTGAATTTCCTTCTGTGTCATCATTCCAGCATATGTTCCATCCGAATGGATTACGATGATAAACTCTGTTAATAATTCAATCATTTCATCTATGTTTGCCGTAGTGAATAAAGCAAGAAAGTCTGTTTGCATGCACTCGCTAACCTTTTGTTCATTCGCTGTTTCATTCATCAACGCTTCTAATATTGTACGCATCGTTATATACCCAACAGGTTCTCCCTCGTTTAAGACCGGTACATACTGCACATCGTTGGATAACATGATTTCTCCAGCTTTTTTCACTGTATGATGAATGTCGATACATATCTTTGAATATTTGTCCCATAACTGTTTCGTTCTCAATGCTATCTACCTCATTATCATTCTCTAGTCATTTTAAGAGTACTTTCATTCTAAGCTATACGGATTGTTTTATCAATATTCGATTATTCATAACAAAAATTTATGACATATTATAGCTTCATCTATTTTTACAATAAAAAGTAAGAAAGGTCTTTGCCTTGTAAAAGTAAAAGCAAAGACCACACAACGAAATTTCATTATTTCCTTTTATTCCTCAATATATTTATCTTTTAAAATGCCAGATATAACGCCACCAATAATCATTAATACTACTGGAGCAAACGCTACAATCATTTCAAAAAATGTTGATTCTATCACTAAATAAGATGTACCGAAAAAACGGTTTATGCCATATACAACAAATTTGATAATCAAGAGTAATAACCCTAATAAAAATACTGCATCAAAAAAGTCCTTCCACTTTGGATATGCCAACTGCTTACTATCTTGAATCACTTTTTCAGTCAATGCTTCATCACTCCTTAATAATTCGTCAATCGTAATTTCGAATAAATCACTTAAATCGATAATAACTTCGATACTTGGATAATTTTTTCCTGTTTCCCATTTGGAAACGGATTGACGGCTTACATGGATTTTTTCCGCAAGAAAAGTTTGGGACCATCCTCGCTTCTCTCTTTCTTTTTTTAACCGTTCACCAAAGTTCACTTTCATGTCCTCCCTTCCCTTCTTATTATGTTCGGAGTATAGTTGTGAAGTAAAGATAGTTCTCGTTGCACCTATGCGCAACATGGGGTTGCACATTGATATGACGGCATTTGCAGACGATTGTTCATCGTATATTTTAGAATCTTAATAAATTTCATTTCCAAGAAATGCTAATGTAATCATTTCATTAAGTAAATTAATATTAGCAACCATATGTAACTAACGAGATAAACATTTCACTCCACGGTTGAATGTGATAAAATTTTAAATATAAACTATTTTATGAATCATCTTCATTATCCAAAAGGAGGATAAACATTGAAGCGTAACTATATATTTGGAGCACTATCATTGCTCACTGTTTTATTTAGCATTATTTTTTACTTCATTGTAAAAAGTGGAGAGTTTAGTACGACATTTAGTATCACTATATTTAGTATTGCATCTTTATTAGGGATCATTTTTGCAATTATAACGAAACGAATTGAAACCATTCTAATCGGTGTTACTTTAAATGTCGGTATGATCCTCATCATCTTGTTTTTAGTCTTATCAGTTGGACTTACCACAAATTAAAATCAATATCCTCTCATTTATTCTAGTAAATGTGGGGGTATTTTTATAAAAAATAACAGCGAAATTACTATGTCAAACGCTGGAAGTGATTTCTTCTGAAGGATTATTTTCCTCTTTAATCGATTCATTGCTGAATTAAATTTTCCAAAATATACTGCATCATATCACCGCAAGCCTAACAGCATATCAATATACTACCCTCTTTATTAGGTGAACTAACTGGGAATATAAGGTTTAACAGTTCTATTTAAGTTAATAAAATAGTGAGATAAACTGGTGCTCTCTATATAAAAAATTACACATTTAGGAGGTTAATAAAATTGTTTCATCTAAAAATAAATGATCAAATAGACTTAAAATCACTTGAGAAAAATGACGCTAAAGAATTGTTTAACGTTGTAGACCATGAAAGAGATTATTTAAGAAAATGGCTACCATGGGTTGATAGTATGAAGCATTACACTGATTATGAACCAATCATAGAAATGTGGTTAAAACAATTTACTATGCACGATGGTATTCAAGCTGGTATTTTACATAACAATAAATTAATAGGTATGATTGGATTTCATGGTATCGATTGGACCAATAAGAAAACGAGTATCGGTTATTGGCTATCAGAAGGATATCAAGGGAAAGGAATTGTAACTGAAGCTGTTAAAGCATTCATTGGCATTGCTTTTAATGAATACAAATTAAATCGAATTGAAATAATGTGTGGTGTGAAAAATGAAAAAAGTAAACGGATTCCAGAACGCCTTGGCTTTACATTAGAAGGTACGATGAGAGATGCCGAGTACTTGTATAATCATTTCCATGATTGTTATTTATATAGCCTCTTATCAAGAGAGTGGAATTAGGAAATTTTATTAAAAATGCAAGCACTTTACTGTGATAACCCTGCCCCTGGAAGATAGTACCTCGCTTTAACTTCTGGGGGTATTTTTAAGATTCCTTTTTAGTCCATTGTTCGTACAACCGTGCTTTAACCTTCTCATAACGCTCTTGTTGAATCCGTTGACGTTCGCTCTCAGACAACCTTTTCTCCTCCTCAAAGTGAGCAAGATTCAGTTTTCGATATAAGTCATTCTCAATATACGTGTGAAACTGTTTTTCTACCATTTTCAATCGAATTTTAACAAATAAAATGATAGAAATAATATTCATCACTCTCGTAATAGGTATTAACACTATTACTGGTGAAGCATTTGATTCAAATATTGTATTAATAAACACAATAAAGTACATAAATGAGTTGATAAAAAAGAACAAAAATCCAAAACCTATATGGGCATATAGCATCCCATACGAACCAAATATGATTGTTAATATAATAGATCTTTTCCCATTCCTTTTATAATAATCGTAAGGAATAAACGTTTGATCATGTGATGAAAAAAGTGGAGGCTTAAATTTAAAATAACGAATTAGAGCAAGAACGACAAAAAGAATTAAAAACGGAGTAATAAAAACGGCCATAAACAATAAAAATAACTCTAACATCTTCTGATCCAATCTAAATTCCGCATTATTTTCCTCCTTTAAGGTAGAAATATCTTGTATTACAATCATGACATTATCCGTTTGTTTGGGCAATACTTAATTTACATATATTATTTTATTTCTACACTCTAATTTGTTCCTCGTATAATTCAAGTATTCAGCGATATTTCTCAACTTCAAGATGGAATGTTTGTCATTATTTTATTTCCACTCCTTGTTTGATAAGTTTTTCCTTTTTCTTATTTCCATGCGGTTGATAGATGACATATTTCATATTGGCTTTCATAAAAAAATATCGGTGTAAAAACTTTGCTGCAGTGTAGCTACAAATAATAGCAAAGAAATATATACTAACCATTGAAATAATATCTTCTAACATCGTATTTTTTTCTATTAATACATAAAATAAGTATCCTATCCCCGGAGAGGCGGTTACCAATCCCATATACTTATACTGATTACTTTCTTTTCTTTCTTTTATCGGATCACCGGAATATTTATGTAATTGATATTTCACTAAAATATAGACCAATACAATTGTCACTATGGCTATAATAATATAAAATACCGTGGAGGTAATTTGAAGCACATGAAATATCACCCACACAAAGGTTATGAATAATGATATTCCTCCAAGCGCTCCCCAAACACCCATAAATAATATCACCTCTAATTGAGTCGAATATGGATTTTTTATCATCAGTCTTATCCACCACAAATGAATAATAAGGACAAATGGTAAAACGATCCATAAAAGTTCTATCTTTAACAACATTGAAAATCCTAAAAGTAAAGGGGCATCATATATTATCAAAACTAGTACAGCCACACTCCATTTAACATCACCAACATAAATAAATTCCAAATGATCTTTAACATATAAAGCCAAATCCTCATATCTCGTTTCGGGATCTATTTTCACTATTTTCCATCCCCCTGTACTATTAAAATATTACGAATACAGCTTTACTTTCTTTAGCATAATAGCTTATTCCTTCAGCTATTCCCATGTTGTTGGTCGATAGTACCGTTAAACCTAAAGCTTGTAAATCTGCAGATGTTTCTTCAGAGAAACCGTTGTCCTCTGAATATTTCCCCATCAGAGAGAAATATTTCTTCTGGTCAATATTTCCGCTTTTATATTCTTGAAGAATCTGATTTAATATGGTCCTATCTTGATCATCAACATTTAATTGTTCCAACTTCTTTTCATGCATTTTATCAATCTCTAACATCGACATATTTCCTGCTTTATCTGCTACATAATCATCTAGCATGTCATGCTTATCTTGATAGTCCCAAAATTTCGCAATTGTTTGCTCTTCTAATCTTCCCTTATTCATATTACTATTCGTTTGTTCAACCTGACCTATAATTGCTACATATTGCTCATATCCTATTTCACCTTTGCGATAATCTTCAAAAGCCATTTTGATAATCTCTCTTGATGATGGTTTATTTTGTACTTGAAGTGCACTATCCCTTATATCTCTTGCTTCTTCTATTTCCTTATTTCTTTCATTCTCTTTCTCCTCATTATAATCAGTAAGTTTTCTTAGCGCCTCTATACTCGAAACACCCTCAAACCCTTCAAAGCTCGCCTTCCCTGTACTACCTTTTGCTTTATTCATCACCGTTTCAATTTGCTGCATAATGGCTTGGACATCTGTCTCATTTCCAGTACTTGTGAAACTATGTATGTCAGCTTCTAGCTCTTTCGTCTCTTTAACGGCCTTCTTTTTCCACTCATTCACATCTGAGAAGTCTGGGGATGTTGCGGAAGTAAGGTCGGATACTTCTGAAATAATATCATGAATCGTTTCATCTTCACTTGTCAGCTTTTCAAAAGTTTTTTCGATATCTTCCCTTACTTCTTGTACATAGTGGCTTGTAATGATGGCGGTCTCGCTGTCATCTACTTCGGATTCGAATGTTTTAATATGCTGTTTGACGTTCGCTTCTAGGTCCTCAAATAATCCTTGAAATGCGGTAAGGACGGTTACATGTAACGCATGGAAATAGCGTTTCGCATCTTTGGCTGCCTTACCTGAAAAGGAAGACATCCCCTGGATTGTATCGATGCTTTTAATCACTTTCTCCAACTGCGAGTGCATATCCAAGGAGATTTGTTGGAGGTCATCTGAAAAAGCATGTATTTCTACCATATCTACTTTCTTATTTCCCATTAATCTCACTCCTTATGGTCGAATTGGTTGTGCATGTGTTGAATTAGCAATTTCCTCATCTGTTTCTACCATTGTTTCTCCGACAGTTTTTAGTGTCGTAATATCTATTATATGATCTTGTGCATTTTGTAAATTCCCAATAATACTTGCAAAATACACATCGATAATTCTACGGTTCATATCATTCAAAATAGAGCTAGCAGTATCCTCTGCCTTCGCACGGATATTATCATTATCAGATGCATTTATTTTGTAATCTAATACTACTTTTTCAGGCTTTTCTTCATTAATCGATAATGCTTTTTCTGAAAAGTCATTTGGAATAACGATCATCATATCGTACGTACCCCGTTCTAACCCATTTTCAGCAATTCCACGATTAACTACATGCCAATTCTGTTCTTCATCTTTATCTAAACTCTTAACAAAGGCATTTCCAAAATCTAACTCCGTCTGGTTAAATGAAGTCCCCTTGTCTTCGTTTACTAAAGCTACATCCATCTTTGTTTTACTTGCCAAATTTTTTGACTTTGATAATTGATTGAATGATAAATAAGTTAATCCCACCGTTAATATCAAAATAAGTGCTAAAAATGTGAATAATTTTAAATAGGATTTTTTCATATGTATCATACTCCTGAATTTTTCTTTAACTTTCATAGTTATTCATTATGTAATAGGTGGAGACTGTATAAGCAGTTTTAACATACATTAGTATGAGCTATTAGATAATAGGAAGTGGATTAACTTAAGCCAAAGTTTTGAGATAATGCTTCATCTTGCTCTTGAACTGCTTGTGCAGTCTTCTGTAGTTGAACTTGTATATCACGAAGTAGCTGTTCAAAATCATTTACCTTTGGACGTAATTGTTGAAACTGTTCATCAAAACGCTCAAACGCACGTCCTTCCCATTCGCCTCGTAATTCATCTTGAAGACCCTGAAGCTTACTCAATACATCGCTAATTTGTTCAGCTTCTTCACCATAACGTTGTGCCTTTCCATGAAGTTCGTCTGGACTCATTCTAATTTGTCCTGCCATACTATTCATCTCCCTTAAAGTTATTTAAACTATAAACATATTACATATGTTATAGTCCCCTAATACATTACATCCTAGTAATATCTGAATTGAATGTCAATTCATTTCAGAGTTGGAATAGTCTGGAATCCCTATGAATATCAACATTTTCTCAAAAATGATTATTCCTATCTATTTGCTAACATTTTCACAATAAGGCCCTTCGATTTATTTTTTTACGTTATTTTTACAATTATTAAATTCATCTGTTTAGGTACAAAAAATTATGCGAAGAACGATAAATAGATTTTAATAGAAGGATAGATAACGTAGTAAATGGTGGTGTTACGATATATCCGCGCTTTGTTGGGATGGGTTTCGCTCTATCAATTAAGAGCTTCTTTTATGAAGAGAACTTTGTCTATCGATTATGGGAATCAGACGAAGGAATGGAATACCGTTTTTTCAATTCAATTGGTGGGATTATTTTTATAAATGAACGATAGAACAAGAAGTAGTCATTGTGATTACTAGTAGCGAATTAGATAAGCCAGCCGAACCACTCGAACTAGAAAAATATGCTTTATTCCTTGTAACTAAAAGATGAGCGTATTGCAGAAACACATGGAGAAAAATTGGTTTAATCGTAATCTGATCACTCCAGCTCTCATCTTAACCAAACATGTTAAAGTTATTTTTTGCTGAAGCTGAAGTGATTCGGTATTTAAATATGATGTTGGTTCATTTCTAGATAACCATATACATAATTGCGAAAATCACTCTTTACTCTCTTCTATGATAGTAAAATTCCCAATCTTTCTATCACTCTTTGTAAGATTATACTTTTCGAATACTTTATTTTGATAGTCAATAACATCGGAGTACAATGAGTCTAATTTTTTATTATCAAATCTGAGATTCCGTTCTGAATAATCTCCTTCATAGTATTTTCTAATATTATCAAATGTTTTTAATGCGAACTTCTCTGCTTTCAATTGTAATTTATTCATTTTCTTTGCCTGTTTATTGTCAACCTCCACATTTTCAAGCATTGTAATAACTTCCTCTATAATCGGAATAATTTCATTTTTAACGTATGCACTAGCTTCCTTTTTGTCTCCTTTTCCTTCTAGCTTTCTAAATTCAGGATTCATTTTATCAAACTGATCCTTTTTAAAATTATTGATATGAATCCATTCCTCATTGTAATATGCTATGATATCTTCTGCTTCCTTTTCTTTATCACCACAGGAAACAAGTAATACAGATACTGTAATTAAGAGTAATAACGATGTAATTTTCCTCATTTTCTTCCATCCTTTCTCCCGTGCTATCAATTGTTCTATTTTTCTAATTATGGAAATCGCATCGAGTTCTATGACCTGTTTTTATTCGCTTTTCATTTGGTCACTTTCCGTTCCAATTTTAATTTGCTGCACAATCTCACTTATAGCCTCTTCATCTCTAACCATTATATCGACTTTAAATTCACTTCCAAATTTTGTCAACTAGATTCCAAGTAGGTTTTATTATTCTTTTAAGAAGACATATGAAAGTGACCTCATTGTTACATGGATTTTTACAATATTTTGAATCAAAACATTGTATTAGGGAGAGGATTTTTGGAAACAGATTGATTATATAAGCTTAGGTGTTTACTGTAGAATAAAGCATACGATGAAATTGCGGCAAAATGATGAAACAACTTTGGTTATTCTTTATATTGGTAGGTTGTACGAAGATGCAGTGCCCACTCATTTAGATGTGCCATTTACAATTGATTTAGCATTGGAAAAGATAAAAGATATAGCCGGGCAAATTTATGTGCCCGATTTGGAGCATATGCATAAAGCGAAGCGTCACTATTATTATATTGCACAAGTGATCGGGGCAACTATTTTATTGGAATATGTTTTTGATGAAAATGAGAATACTGAGGTTTCCGTATTGAAGAACAATCCTTTTCTCACTTATATATCTATGATATACCTTTATTTTCAAGGAAAGGGTTTGGATTTAATTTTATAACAATGTTAGAAAATAATATCTGAATATCTCCAGCCTATTGAAGCATTATATAAAAATTTCCGTTATAATTATACTTATATTTCTGAAAAAAATAACTATTAAGGTGGGAATAAAATGCTAGATAGATTAAATTATTCACCTTGGCTTGAAAATTTAAAGTTTGATTGGTCTGAACTCTTTGATATAGGTAATAAAATTCATATAAAAAAAGGAAACATTCTCTATAATGCCCATGATCAAATAAATTTTGTATATATCATTATGAAAGGCCGTGTACAATTATTTCTAATTAATGAAGAAGGTAAAGAAAAATCTTTAATCATTATAGGAAAGAACGGTCTGTTAGGTGAATATAATCAAGAAAATAACGAGTATATTACATATACACAAACTGTTTCTGATACTATTTTATGTAAAATACCGAAAAGGAAATTTGAAACACTACTTGAAACAAATAAAAAATTATCAGAACAAAGATTAGAAATGTTAACGATGAAATTAAATTTAGTAGCAAACAGATTGCTTCAAACATCGTATGATGATTCACAAAGCAAAGTCATTAGAGTGTTTGTCAATTTAGCAGAAACATATGGCGAACCTATAACTGAAACTAAAGTGAAAATTAATATAAAATTTACCCATCAAGAAATTGCATTTTTAATTGGTTCTACTCGTGTTACTGTTGCAAATATGATTAAACACTTAATCAATTCCAATCTCATTGAAAAAACAGATGGATACTATTTTATAAATAACATCAATAATTTAAAAAGTATGATATAAATACATATAACAAAAGCAAGTGTACAAACGACACTTGCTTCTTTTTTTACTCTACAAAAGTAACCTCCTGCCCATTTTTGTATACTTTTTCAACCTTTTTTTGTAACAACATAATATCATGTAATGGATTCCCATCTACAATAATTAAATCTGCAATATATCCTTCCTTAAGTACACCACGATCTTCTAATTTTAATGCTTCAGCAGCTCGACTTGTCGCAGCAATAATTGTATCCATTGGAGTCATACCTACATTAGTTAAGGCTTCCAATTCATACGCATTTTCTCCGTGGTAATTAAATGGTGTACCCGCATCCGTTCCAGTTATTACTTTTACCCCCGCATCTAAAGCACGCTTCAAATTATCAATATGTGCTCTTTCAAAACTTTGTACTTTTTCTAAATGATGTTTGGGTACGCCAGCTGCTTCACCATATTTTATCGTTTTAAACGCGGCTAATGTTGGTACTAAAAACACATCATGATTTTTCATAAAATGGATCCCATCCTGATCAATATATGTCCCGTGTTCGATTGTCCGTACCCCCGCTTGTAATGCATTATTTATTCCCTCACGCCCAATTGCATGTGCTGCCGTTACAATATCGAATTTTTCCGCTTCTTTTACCGCGATTGCCATTTCTTCCACTGTTAATTGCGATATTTTCGCATCTCCTGGGGACATACCTCCTCCAGTCGCCATTAATTTAATATTATCAACATTCAATTTTAATTGTTCACGAACTGCTAATTGTACATTACTCATCCCATCAGCAATAGTTGATATTCCATCAAATCTAATACCATCTGGAAGCATATCACCATGTCCACCAGTAGTCGTAATCGCTTTACCACTTGCCAATATATTTGGACCATTCACAATACCTGCATTAATAGCATTTCTTAAATGTACATCAATTTGTCCTTTCTCCCCAACACATCGAACCGTTGTAAAACCCGCACGTAACATTTTTTCTGCCTTTTTCAATCCTTTTAAAATCGTAAACTTTGCATCCTCAACAATTAATTTTTCTAAATATTGCGCCTCACCTTCTAACGTCAAATGAACATGTGCATCAATCATACCAGGCATGATTATCTTATGTTGGACATCTATTACTTCGAGCTGTTCATTTTCGTGTAGCTTCAAATATTCCGCATTATATTCACCTACATACGTTATTCGATCATTGTCAACAACGACCATTCCCTCTTTAACAACATCTGAGTTTATTCCATTAATAATAGTGGCATTTTTAAAAACTTTTACTGTATTCATACGTTGAAACTCCCCTAACATACATAATTATATTCAAATCTAAAATGGTCCCCATTGAATGAACTGGGCAATAACTAAAAATATTGAGCCTAGTACAGTCCATGTAACAATTAATGGCATAATGAAACGTAGCCAAGTCATATATGGTACTTTCGCAATTGCTAAGCTCGCCATTAGAGCTCCAGAAACTGGGTATAAAATATTTGTAATACCATCTCCAAGTTGCGTTGCAAGCACTGTTGTTTGTTGGGTAATTCCTACAATTTCAGAAACGGATGATAATATCGGCATTGTAATTAATACTTGTCCACTCCCAGAAGGAACTAAGAAATTAAAGATAGATTGAGCTAATAAATATCCTACAGCACTAATACCATCTGGTAGTCCTTCAATTATATTTACTAAACCGAATATAATCGTATCAATAATCATGCCGTTTTCTATAATTATTAAAATCCCTCTTGCTAACCCAACGACGAGTGCTGCTAGTAAAACGGAATTAGCTCCTTTAATAAAATTATCTGTTATATCATCTAAAGACATTTTTGCTATTAAACCGCTTACAAAAGCTACAACAAAAAATATCGCTCCTATTTCAAACATGAACCAACCTAATTTTAATACACCATATATAATGATCCCAAATGCAATAATCAATAAAAAGCCAATGTATCCATGATATTTTTTAGGCGTATGTTTTTCTTCTTCATAACTCTCAATAAATTTTATATTCTCTTTATACACAAGGCTATTTTTCGGATTCTTTTTAATTTTACTCACATATCTTAATACAAATAAAATCCCGACGACAGTAAAAGTAACTAATACAACTAACCGATATAAAATACCAGAGTATAATGGCAATCCGGCAATTTGTTGGCCTAAACCTACAGTAAATGGATTAGTTAAAGATGCCGCAAATGCCCCACCAACGGAAACTAAACAAATTGCTACAGCTGTTAATAAGTCTAGTCGTAGTGCAATACATAATGAAATCATAATTGGTACATATACAATTGCAAGTTCTAATGCACCAATAAATGAAGCAATCGTTGCAAAAATTAACATCATAATCGGAATGATGATAAACTCTCTCTTCCCTAATTTATGGAGCATTTTTTCAATTCCCATAGAGATTGAGCCAGTTGTATTAAGTACTTGCCATGTTCCACCAATTATTAAAATCGTCCAAGCAATCATACCCGCTTCTGTTAATCCTTCTGGTATTGCTTTAAATACTGTAAATAAACCGACAGGACTTGACTCTGTTTTACTATATGAATCTGGAACAACTAACATTTGTCCGTTAGAATTTTCTACTCTTTCATACTCCCCTGAGGGAATCACCCACGTTGCAACCATTGCTAATAACATCATACATAGTAATATAATAATAACATTTGGAAACTTAAATGTTTTTCCTTCAGCATTTTCCATAAAAATCCCCCTTACAAAATATATTTACGATTTCAAACAAATTATGAACTCAAAAATTAACTTAATTATATATACCAAGCGATATATGTAATTAGTATCCCCGTGATAATAGACGGTAATAAGTTAGAAATTTTGATATTCGTTACGTTCAATAAATTTAAACCAATACCTAGTATCATAATTCCTCCAACTGATGTAATTGATACAATAATGTCATTTAATAATTCTATTGGTACATATTGATCAATTTGTGTTGCTAATAAAATTAGTGCACCTTGAAATAGAAATAGAGGAATGATGGAAAATATAACTCCTATCCCCATCGTTGTTGCAAAGATGAGTGCAATGATGCCATCCATCATCCCTTTTATCATTAACACATCATGGTTACCACGAATACCACTATCTAATGCACCAATAATGGACATTGCTCCAACAACAAAGAACAAAGTAGCATTTATAAATGCTATATTTACTTTCGTATCATGACTAGCTATATTAATTTTTCTTATTATCCATTCAATACATTTATTTAAATGATCATCAATCTTTAATAATTCGCCAATAACAGTTCCACTTACCAAACTAATCATTAATAACACGATAGACTCTACTTCAGAGACCATATCTAACCCAATATATATAACAACCAATGAAATAGAAATCATAATACTATTTTTAAAATTTTCTGGTACTTTAGAAAAAAACAGCCCTATAATTCCACCAAACAATATCGTTAAACAATTAACAATTGTCCCAATAAACATAGGTTACACCTTGTTTTACGTGAAACGAACGATTGTATCGATTGCTCGTATAATCTCTTCTTTTGTATTATAAAAATGAGGTGCAATCCTAATAACATCATTTCGTGCAGATAATAAAATATTCTCTTTCTTTAATGCTGCCTCTAATTCATTTGCATTAGGTACATAAATCGCTGTATTAGAACCTTTTTTCTTCGGATCTAATGGACTAGCAATGTGTAAATTTTGCTGTTGACTATATTCAAGTGTGAATGATGATAGCTCTTGTAAATATTTTTCAATATTTTTCACACCAATCTTCAATAAAATTTCCAAAGCACTACTAGCAGCAAAGCCGTTAATCATTGGAAATGTCCCCGAGTCGAATCGAATTGCGCCGTTTGCATATGTAACATTTTTTCCATCAAATGAAAATGGATTCTCTTGACCAAACCATCCTGTAATTTTCGGTGTCATTTTTTCCGCTACTTCTTCTTTTACATATAAAAATGCAATACCTGGGATTCCCAATAAGTACTTTTGCATACCAGCTGCAAGAAAATCAACATCCATTTCTTTTACATCAATATCAAGTTGACCAGCAGATTGATAAGCATCTACAAAAACTAAACTATTGTTTTCTTTTGCTAATCTAACAGTATCCGCTATATTATTGATCGCACCATTATAAAAGGATACATGTGGTACAGAAACTAACAATGTATTTTCACTAATGTTTTCCTGTAAGCTGTTCTTTCTAGCATAATCCACGAATTTTACATTCTTATCATTTTGTGAAAGCGCCACATGTCCAATACACGGAAAATCATTTTCCGCAACAAGAAACTCATTCTTCTCACCTTCCACCTGTAAGCTAACAGCAACAGAGGAAATTGCATGCGAAACAGACGAGACAATTGCTATTTCAGAAGGCTTAGCATTGATTAATTGTGCAAACTTCTTTCTCGCATCTTCACAAACCTCCATCCACAATTCCCAATCCATTCCATCATTTTCCCACGAATTTATATATTGATTAATACTACTTTTTACATTTTTGTGTAAAGCACTTTGTGAACAACTTGATAACTGTATTTTATGTTCTAATATTGGAAACTCATTTCTTATATTTGTAATTTCATTCATTGTGTATCACCTTTCTTTATTTGTATTACATTTATTGTATAAACCCACTGTAATAATTTCTGTATTATATTTTACAAATTATTAATATATATTTTATAAATATTGTCCACAAATTATCTGTCACTGTGTATCTTTTAAAGATCTATGCTTTTTCCGTTCATAAATACAGAATGCACATTTCGTAAATTTGAAATATTTTCTGATATTTCCCCTTTTACTAATACAATGTCAGATAACTTACCAACTTCAAGACTTCCAATCATATCTTCAAATCCTAGGGCTTCAGCAGCAGTAAATGTAGCGGCCTGAATAATTTCTTGCACAGACATTCCTAACTTTTCCATAATTTCTAACTCAGTTACAAAATCTCCATGAAAATTAAACGGTGTACCTGCGTCTGTACCTGTTGCAATTTTTACACCAGATGTATAAGCTAATTGAAAACTTTCTTGATGTGGAACAGAAGCCTCTTTATTCTTGTCTACGGCATATGCCGGAATCCCAGCCTCCACTCCATGCCTTATCACATTATATGGAGCCGCAAGCGTAGCAACTAAATATGTGCCATGCTCTAACATTAACCGAATTGCTTCATCATCTAAATACACTCCATGCTCTATTGTTGTAACACCTGCTCGAATTGCATTTTTAATACCTTCATTTCCTTGAGCATGCGCAGCAGTTGTCTTTCCGGCATGACATGCTTCAGTACAAGCTGCGTGCATTTCACTTTCTGATAATTGACTTGCACCAGGTTTTACACCTGGAGTTAGCCCACCACCTGTTGCCATTAACTTTAAAACATCGGCTCCATTTTTTATTTGTGTTCTTGCTGCTTTTCTTACTTCATTTTCGCCATCAGCTTCAATTGCAAAGTAATGACAATGTCCACCAGTCATTACAATCGGCTGCCCAGCCGCAAATATGCGTGGACCAATAAACATTCCTTCAAGTATTGCTTCTCGTAATGTAATATCGACATTATATTTAGATCCACAATTACGTACAGTTGTAATCCCAGCACGTAAATGCTTTTGCGCATTATTTAATGAACGATATGCCGCCATTGCCTCATTGTCTTTGTTAATTAAGGCAGCTGGGTCTGGTGTTGCATCCATATTTAAATGTACATGCATATCTATCATTCCCGGGAGGCAACTTAATCCCTTACCATCTATTACTACATCTATTTCCTCATCAATTGTTTCCTCTCCAACCGCTAATATCATCTGTTCATTAAAAATAATAGAAGAATTTAATAATACTTGCCCACGACCATCATAAATTGATACATTATTAATTTTAGTTATCATATAATATCCCTTTCTAATTTAAATTGATTCCATATCCTGGTCCGATTGGAATACCTATTACATACCAAATAATAATAAAGATAATCCACCCTATTGCAAATACGATAGAATAAGGAATTAATAACGACATAAACCTACCAATACCAATGTTAGATTCATATTTTCTTGCAAAGGTTAGTACCATAATAAAGTACGCCATCATAGGTGTTATAGGGTTTGTTATAGAGTCCCCGATACGATATGCTACTTGTGTTAAAGCAGGGTCAATATTCATCAACATAAACATTGGTACAAAAATCGGACTTAAAATAGCCCACTTAGCTGCATTACTAGAGATCAAAATGTTAATTAGTGAAGAAATTAAAATAAATAATAAAATTAAAGGCAATCCTTTCAATCCAATTCCTTCAATAAAATTTGCACATTTAATCGAAATGATTAATCCTAAATTACTCCAATTGAAAAATGCAATCATCTGTGAAGCAACGAGTGCAAAAACGATAAACGTTCCCATACCAGAAATTGCTTTATTCAAATGTTGTACGATATCTTTGTCTGATTTAAATTTTCCTGCTAATAAACCATAAATAACGGAGGGAATAAAAAATAATAACATCGTTAAGGGAACTATGGAAGCCATAAACGGAGAGCCATCAATCATTGCACCCGTTTCCGGATTCCTTAATGGTGCTCCTTCTGGTAATAATGAAATTAGTAATAAAATGATAAATAATATAACTGAAACCATTGAACATATAAGTGCTTTCTTTTCCTTTGCTGTAATTTCTGATGTTAAATCGATGTCTTCAATTTTATTATTATAATTTCCTAAATGTGGCTCTACTAATTTATTATTTATCCAGACAGCTAGCGGGATTAACATCACTGTTGATGCTGTAATAAAATAATAATTCATTGCTGGATTCGCAACATAGGAAGGATCAATAAGCTCCGCAGCCGATTGAGTAAATCCTACCAAAACAACATCCGTCGTATTAATTAATAAATTCGCTGTAAATCCACCTGCAACAGAAGCATAACCTAAAGCTAGTCCAGCTAACGGATGTCGATTAAGTGAATAAAATACCATCGCTGCTAAAGGGGGAATTACAATAAATGCCGCATCTCCAGCAACATTTCCCATAATACCTACAAACACAATCATCGGAACGACTAACTTTTTTGGAGATTTCATAATTGTCACTTTCATTATCGACTCTGTTAAACCTGTAGATTCTGCAATACCTATTCCAAACATTACTACTAAGACAAGTCCCAACGGCGGGAATGTAATGAAAACATCTACAAACTCTGTTAAAATTTTCACCAAACCATCTGACGTCAATAAATTCACAGCCTCTACTGTTTCATTATCAGCAGGATTAACAGCTTTTACACCAAGCATAGATGCGATTGCTGAAACGAGTAAGATAATAATGGAAAAAGCAACAAACAATGTAACTGGATCTGGAAGCCTATTTCCATTCCTTTCCACAAAATTTAAAAATTTTTCAAATCTTGTTGTTTTATCTTTAATGTTTTTTTCCAATCTAAACCCTCCTTATAAATAAAGCGCATACATTTCTTCGTCTATGCTTTCCTTTCTTGTGATAATTCATTATAAAACAATAGATTTTATAAATATGTAAAAGTTTTTACACTTTTCAAAAAATATACGCTAAAATTTATCAAAAGCTTAAAGTGAATTATATTTTCTTACATTTTTAATGATGGAGTTGCCTCTGTAATACTGTAAGACGTCATATAAAGAGGAACGCAAAAACCCTCTTTGATACTTAAATCAAAGAGGGTTTTTACACTAGAGTACATTATTCTCGGTATTTTAAACTTGATGTTTAAATGTCAAGATAATTATGTACACTTTTGATTGTTTAAGAATGTACAGTCTGATTTAATTAGTAAAATTAAATTTTACTATTTTTCGACATCAGACTTATCAGTTTTTTTGAATATGATTTTTTAACTAATGTAATGAAAAATTCATGCAATCCTTGTAAACACGCTCGTTCTTACGAAAAGAATAATGCCGTAAACACAAAACTAAAAAAATAACAGAACATCCCAAAAATAAATAACTTTTCCACTAGCAATCTGGATGAAACATTCGTTGTGAACATAAGTTATGACAAACAACCATATCAATATTAACTGCAACGACATATCCCAGTCCATGCATCCACGCTATTACCCTTATAAGTAGTATAATAATAGCTAATACAAAAAGTACACCAAACAACAAACTATCCTAATATTTTATGTATGAAAATATGATAACATATTTAGGATTAGTAAGTCGGTTATCCATAAAAGAGACTTGCTCTCCTTCGATTATTGTAAAGGATCTTTTCTATTTCCCCTATTTTAAAAGCTGTTCAAAACCTTGATGACGTACTTTTCTTTCTGTTTCAGTTACAAGATCGTATTTCTTCAGTAAATGAAATAACTCATTCAATACCAATTGACTTTGTTTCTGTTGTAAAAAAATAACACTCTTTTTGTATAAATCATCACGTAAAAATGCCTTTTGTTCTTCTAACTTTCTTTGTACATCGTCTAACGTATGGTCGATTGGGCAATAACTCATATTATCTTCTCCTTTTGAACTTTCTTTTTAGTTATTTTCACACATATTTATCACAATCTTTTTAGAGATAATATATATTCCCGTTAATTACTTCAATTATAATTAATTTATATAAATTAGTTATTATGTAATCATCTCTTTTCCTTTAATTGTTCTACCTCTATTTTCAATATTTGTTGTGTCAATTTTTCCTCTGTCGCCTTCGATACTATTCTATTTAAAGATTCGTTGCCAACATAAGATTCCTTCGCATACTGATCAAAGATTGCTGTTCCCTATGAAACAGTTCATCCATCGTTATTTCGACACTATCCGCATAAAGTCGATACACAAAAACATTTCTTGCCTGTTCCATTCGATATGCCAACTAATTGCCTACACTTCTGTAGACCGCTTCCATTGTGATTCACAAAGGACAACAATGTTTGCATCCTGAATATTTAATCCAATCCCACCTAAAGTAATTTAACTTACTAAGACAGAACCTACTAGTACCTCTATAAAGTTTTCAATAATTATTTGCCTATAAGCAGGTTATACTTCACCCGTTATCGGTTCAAATGTGTGTTCTTCCAAACATTTAAAAACGGCATCGAGTACACTTCTAAAAAAGAAAATATGCGCACTTCACAATTATTTTTTTCATTTTCTCATAAATTTACAGCAACCTATCGAGTTTTAGTTACTATATTTGGCCACCCTCCAGTCCAAGCAGCCCGATGCATTAACATCATGCTCTTTTCTTAAACATCTACCCTGATTTAGTAATCAATTAATAGTTTAAAGAATTAAAATTATGATCCAATTAAAAATCTGAAATATTTTCATTTCAAATTTGTAAACAACTTAAAATGTCAGTTAACTTTTTGAGAATATTTTAAAAAACAGTACTCCAATAGATTCAGTTCTCATAATAAGCTAATCTTAATCTACTTGACATCATTCACAAATTTTGTAAACTCTCTCATAATAAATGAAGAGCCTACTAAGACAACATAATCAGCTCCAGTTTCATAAGCCTTTCTAGTTGAAGATAGATCACTAGATACAGTTCCTATTTTCACCTGCACCTCTTTAGCTTGTTCATAAAATGATTTTATCACACTCTGAACTTCACTGTTTTCCAGTTGATTTGGATAACCCATGCTAACGGATAAATCAGTTGTACCAAGAAAAGCTTTACGTACACTTCCCCCCATTATTTGTAAAAATACAAACACCATTAGCGAAAGATGATGCGTTGGAAAGTGCGATGGCTTTGTCTAAGTTTTTCACACATGCGATAGATAATACTGGTGCAAAGATTTCATCTTGCCAAATTTTCATTTCGCTTGTGACACCATCAAAAATAGTTGGCCCGACAAAATAACCACCTGCTTGAACACTTTTATCCTTTCGGCCATCACGGAGTAGTTTTGCACCTTCTTTTTCACCTGTTTCCGGATTGTATACTGGTTCAATCTTTTTGGATGTCGATGTGGATAAAATTGTCGACGATGAATGTATTTGTCAGATGATTGTATCGTACACTTGATAATTTTACACATTATTCTGTTAATTATACGTTAAAAGGGCTAATATGACGCCATTTTTTTATTTGCTCGGATACTCGTAAACGTTTATGATATAAGTAACAAATGCGATATAATGCCTGATCCTGATTGTTAACATTTTTTGTAAAGGAGAAATGATATTATGAAGAAATCTACCATTTACAAATTATTACGCATCTCAAACAATATCAATGATATTAAGAGGGGAAAATTCCTGCAACGGATTGGACGGCGTTTTACTAGACGTATCTCTAGTAAAGGAATTCGCCGACTATTTAAATAATAGATGATAGTAAAAAAGCCTCCTTCAAAGAGGGCTTTCTATACCTATCCAAACAATCTACAACCAGTAATAATCTCCTCAGTCGTCGCCAGTGTCGCTTCATAGATTGCTTTTCGTTGTTTTAACATGTTGTTCTAATAAGTAGAATAAAAAGTTTAATCCTTCATAAATTCTAATCCTTTGTCATGATCCAAGTTGTAATAAGAGCTAATGGAGAAAATACTATAACTGAGGCGTAAATAACGATACCATAACCAAAATTTTCAAGTACAAACGGTGATGATGAGCTAACAATTGCCCAACCTAGCCAACAAGATGCCGAATTTACAGATGCAGCCGTCCCACGTACCCTAGTAGGGAACCTTTCCGTAAACATTCTTGGTATTATCCCCCAAATACCAGCTCCAAAAAAATTCCATAATAGAAATCCCTTTAGGAATGAGGAAAAATCACTAGATGCATAGTTTAGCCATATAATTAACAAACTACCTATTGAAATGAAGATAAGACTTGCTCTACGAATTCCTAATTGTCCACCAAGCCAACCGCAACAAATATATCCCAAAACACTAATCAGACTCCCCAAAACCGTTACATAAGTTGTTTGGGTCAAATTAAGACCAAATGCATCACTCATCCAATATGGTGCAAACCATATTAGTATACTATATGCAAAAACAGCAGAATTGATATAAATCCAAACAAGTATACTATTATATAAATTCTTCCCCGTTAGTAACATATTATATGCAAATTTAAATTTATCTATATAACTATTTATTAATTCGTTTAAAGTTGCCTTCATGTGATAATTGGTAGAATTAATTCGGAGTTTACGCTCCTTCATAAACTGTTCTGGCTCTTCTACAAATAACCTAATCACTATAACAATAAACGCTGGAATTGTAGCAATAAAAAAGGCGCTCCTCCAACCCAAAGATGGAATTGAATATATTGTAATTACACCTGCAAGTGCAGTACCCGCTGGCCAACCAGCCGCCATTATTCCCATCAACCAACCACGATGTTTTTTGGGAACAGACTCCATTAAAATAGTAGCTCCCACAGCATACTCCGCAAATGCACCACCAGTTGCAATTAATCTAAAAATCACCAATGATGAAAAGCTCCAAGCTAAGCCACTTAAAAACGTTCCCATTGTTACAAGCACAAGAATCCATTGAAAAACTAATTTCCGTCCCCAAAAATCCATTAATGGGCCAACAAATATACTAAAAATAACTGCTAACAGAAAACCTCCACCGACAATAAAACCAAATATCTTCAAATCAAAGTCAAATTGCTCCATCAAATGGGGGCCTATAAAGAAAAATAATGATGCATCCATTGCCGATATCATCCAACCTAAAAAGGTAATAAAAGTTAAAAACAAATGATAACTTCGCAATTTTTGTGGCTCATTCATAATTTCACTCCGTTTTCTGTTTGTACAATTCTCGATAATGATTTGGTGTAAAACCCGTTTCTTTTTTAAATACCTTCAGGAAATATTTCACATCGTTGTAACCAACTTTCATACTAATTTTATAAATTGGAATAGATGAACTCAAAAGATGTTTTTTAGCGGATTCAATTCGCCTTCTTGTGACGTGTGATGTATAATTTGATTTTGTTTCCTTTTTTATAATGAAACTTAGATATGCTGGTGATAAATTCAAATGTTCCGCTACCTGCTCTAAAGATAATGAGGAATCATGATAGTGTGTGTCAATAAATTCATTTACACTCACAATATGGTTTGTTTTTAATGGATTAAAGTTTTTAATCACGTCATCTATCATAGATTCAAATTCAGGATGATCTGTATTCAACTTATCTCCCGGTTCATTTATAGACTTGAATTTGTGAAATAATAAGACGTGATTATGTGACTGTAATTGCTCTGTTGTTAAATATCGGGATAAAAAAAGATACATTTGAAACTGAATAATCCACGCTTGACCTGGGGCACTATATTTTTTCAGGACATTATCTATAGTATCTTTAACAGTTTTACTATCTTCTCCTTGGAGCGCTTTTAGTATCTTTGTTTCTTCCTCTATAGAAATAGAAATATTCAATTCAAAAGATTTGTTATCTTCATTTCCTTGGTTATACGATGTTCGAAATACTTGTACAGCTTCTCTATAAGCTGAAAAAAAACTATCGTTAATATTATTTTTAATACGACTAAAACCAATAATTTGCTCACTTTCAATTTCATCCAAATAAAATTGAAGCTCCGTGCTAAAGGCATTACCATATTTAGAACCAATAATAGTTAACTGATGCCCTCCAATAGATACGGAAGAATAATAAAACTTCCCCTTTATAAGATTGACAAGTTCAATACTAAAGGGATTTGATGAAAAAACAATACAGTAATTGAAGCTACTAGGGATAAAGTCAATATTTGAACTATTTGCTGAAAATGCTAGCATTTCATAAATCACGTTCTTTAACTCTAAGTTTGTAAAATTTAAAGTCTGCTTTTTTTCTAGCCTAATCATATCAATTATTTTAGTAATAGTTTTTTTTAATTCTTCTGGATCGACTGGTTTCAATATATAATCCGCAACTCCATGCTGTATAGCCTTTTTAGCATAATCAAAGTCATTATATCCAGATACAATGATAATTTTCGGTGTTCTGTCTGTAATCTCCGATATTTTATCTAACATTCCAAATCCATCAATTCGGGGCATTTTAACATCCGTAATTATAATGTCCGGTTTACACGAGTGTAACAATTCTAACGCCTCTTGCCCATTGCTAGCACTAGCAACATGTTTAATATTTAAATCTCCCCAGTCTAGCATTTTTTCTAAACCCTTTCGCATCCAGCGTTCATCTTCAACAATCATCATTCGTAACATTTATTCCCCTCCATCCTAGTTTTTAAAAGGTAAAGTGATTTTCACACACAAACCCTTGGGTTGTCGCGAATGAAAAGACAATCCATATTCTTTGCCGAAAGCTAGTTTAATTCGAGTATTAACATTTAAAAGTCCAATCCCTTTATTTTGCACTGCTTCTTGGGATGGATAGACTTCCTTGAACAATTCATTCATTTCATTCAATTCTTCTTGTTCCATGATTAATCCATTATCTTCTACATTAATAATGATTGAATTATTACTGCTATACCCTATTATTCGTATCAATCCTTGTTCTTCTTGATTTTCGAAGGCATGTGTAAAGCAATTTTCAACGATTGGTTGAAGCATAAATTTAATCGTTTTATACTTTAATAATTCACAATCAATTTTAATCTCTTTTCTTATCATGCCGTCAAACCTAATAAGTTGAACATGCAAGTATCTTTTTATTTGTTCTAATTCATCTTTTAAGAGGACATACTCGTTATTCTGTTCTGTATTGTAACGGAACATATCTGACAAAGAACGTGTTAATTCAGCAATTAATGGCACTTTTTCAATTATTGCAATGGAGTTAATCGTTCCTAGTGTATTATAAAGAAAATGTGGATTAATTTGTGACTGTAAATTTAAAAACTGAGCCTTGTTTGTTTTAATTTCAAGATTATAACTTTTATCAATTTGTTCTTTTAATGTCTGATAAACTTCATTTAATTGAATAGATATGTCCCATATTTCATCTTTAACAATTATTCCTTCTGAAAGTGATACGCTCTTATGTTTTATTTCTTTTGAAAGTCTTCTAATTGGCCTCGTTAAGTAAAATGATATCAAAACAATTGAAAACACACTTATAAACCCTACCATAATAATGATAATCGTTAGTTCCCTAATAAAAAGTGTTTTCTCTTGTATATGGTTGGTTAATGTATTTAATATATAATAACAATCTAGCTTTTCATCGTAGTAGTAAGATATAATCATATCTTCATTACTAACATTTTGCTGAAATCCACCTTTATTTTTCGTGTCAGGAATATCTTCTTTAATTTTGCTTAACAATTTGGTTAGATCTGTTTTCTTTTCTCCTGAGGAGTATAATAACTCACCTTTGCTATCCACAATATAAATTACTTGATTCCCTATTTCAAAATCACTCAAAATATCTTCATATAACGTTCCCTGTTCGGAAGTATCATTTAAATTTGAACTAGAATTTACGTTGCTAATTAACTGCAGTAAATGCGTATTTGAGTCAATGAAATTTTCATATGATCTCATGTTTCCTAATTGAAAAATCAATATAATAATTATTATGATAGGGATGATTGTCATAGTAAAATAAAGAATCATATATTTATACTTTATACTGATAAACAAATGAACCATCCCCTTTATTATTCGCATTTAAATTATAACAAAAAACAACTTTAAAACATATACCCTATATAAAAAGTGAGTTCGTTTTGATTGATTACTTTATCAAAGCGAACCCACTTTTTAGGTTATATATAATCTTAAAAACTATCATTTCATTTCCCTTATTCCAATCCTTTCTTACACATCGGATTAAATCTTTATTGAGCTGTAAATCCTCCATCTATAACAAATTCTGCTCCGGTAGAAAACGTTGATTCATTTGAAATTAAATAAAGAATTATATATGAAACTTCCTCCGGATCTGCAATTCTTCCCATAGGAGTTGCCTTTTTAACTGCATCAAACACTTCTATATTTGTCTTTACTCCACCTGGATGTACAGAGTTTACTCTAATGTTATAATCAGCAAACTCAAGTGCAGCAACTTTAGTTATCCCAGTTACCGCAAATTTTGTCGTAACATAAGCAGTAACATTCACGGATCCAACTAAACCAGATGTTGAAGAAACATTTACAATGGATCCTTCCTTAGCCTTTTTCATAGATTTTACCACAGCCTGCATACCTTTAAAAACACTGTACAAATTAACAGATATAACATTCTCGAAATCTTCATCTTTTAATTTTTCTAAAGGAATATCATTCGGTCCAACTATCCCAGCGTTATTTACAAGACCTGTAATAGACCCAAACGCAACCTCTGTTTTTTCAACAACAACTTGCCAATCGTCTTTATCAGTGACATCATGTTTAATAAACAGTGCATTTTCACCAAGTTCCTTTGCTAATTTCTCTCCCTTTTCCACATCTATATCAGTTAATACCACTTTTGCCCCTTCTTGAACAAATAATCTAGCATGTGTTTCTCCCATACCATTAGCCGCACCTGTTATTACGACTACTTTCCCTGATAATCTACTCACATTTCATACCTCCATTGCTAAACATATAATAAATAATCATAAATAAAACATCTCTATCACTTTCTACAGCAGTTATTGAGTATATTTCCACTTTTATTTAAACAATGGCTTTCCCTCAGGCATACACTTACAACCACTAGCTCGTAATAAGGAATTCACAAATGTGTATATCCCACTAGTAGCAACAAATAAACATGTCCATTTAATCAGTAAATTCGCTGATTCTGGGATAAGTCCAAATGAGACTAGTGTTATAAGTGTCAAAAAAAACACTACACAAGTAAAGCACAAAAATGCTAATGCTGAGGCTGTTTTTCGAACCGATATTAAAAGTGGAATTAATGAAATCGCCCCCCAAAGGAATGGTATGGAGCCTAATTGGGTACTCATCTCAAATCCCAGTATATAAGAAAGACCCTCTGCAACACTTAAAACGCCACCTATGCCACCAAATAAAGTTGCAAAGATTAGACATATCGTCCCCATCATAGTTTCTCCACGTAAATAAAATAATATTGAACAAATCAAATAAGGAATAAATGTCGATATTTGCACAAGTCCGAGGGCAAGACTAGTAGGTCCTGTAAATATACCTGCATATACTCCCCATATACACATTGTCAGCATTGTAAATATAAAAGTCAGAGCCGGTTCTGGATCTCCTATTTTAATGACCTTTGGATTCATTAAATCCCCTCCTCACATATTATTGTTACTATTTTGCTGACTTTATTATATTTAAAATATGTGCGTTATAATAAACTTATCTTTTACAATATTTATAGAATAGTGATAGATAATTTTTAGTAACTTACTATCACTAGCTCATTTTGGTAAAATTCCTATTTTAAAATGTAAGGAAACCAGCATCGACTGGTATATAACTACCTGTAACAAATTTCGAATCGTCAGAAGCTAAGAATAGTAGGGCTCCGACGCAAGCATCATCTGGAAGATAACCAGCATTAGGTAAAAGCTGACGTTTTTCAAACTCCTTATTAGCATGCTCCCTTGTTCCGCCTTCTTTACCACCAGCCATACGATCAAAAGTAGCCTGATTGTTCATCATTGGTGTGTCTATAGCTGTTGGTCCTATTGTATTTACATTTATATTATACTCCCCCAACTCCATCGCCATGGATCGTACTAGACCTAAAACTCCATGCTTTGAAGCAGTATAGTGACTAACTAATGGAGCTGCATGAACACTATAAATAGATGATATACACACAATTTTACCACTCCGTCTTTCTATCATATGAGGTGCTACAAATTTGCAAGTCAACCATGTACCTTTCAAGTTTACATCAATCATTTTATCAAATGTCTTTCCATCAAGCTCCCATACTTTTCCATAGGATACGATCCCAGCATTCGGAACTAAGATATCTATTTTCCCAAACTTATCAATAATAACCTCAACAGCACGCGACATGTCTTCTTCCTTTGTTACATCACCTACAATCGCTAAAGAACGTTGACCTAACTGTTCTATTTCCTTTGCAACATCCTTTAAAGTATTAGCCCTTGGTAACTCATAATCTACAGTATTTATCGGAGTGTCTAAGTCTAGTACAACCACATCAGCTCCTTCCTTCGCAAGAGCTAGAGCAAATTGCCTCCCTTGTCCTCTGGCTGCCCCTGTAACAAATGCCACTTGCCCTTCCAATCTTTTCATATAGGTGTCCTCCTTAATCTCAGCATTATTGTGGTAAATAATAATCGTTCCCTAGAATTTAATTTAATATTAGTGGGGCACCAACAGACTTATATAAGGCAAATAAGAATGTGCTACCCCACTGAATAATTTAGTAGTGATATATTTGCATATTATTATTCATAGATTTTTAATCCTACAAATTATGTGTTTACACTATCTATGACACACTTATTTAATATTATCGATTAAATCTTCTAAAAATAACATATCGTCAATAGGTTGTGTGCCTAATGGTTTTGGGCGTGCTGATGAAATGGCAATAACCACTTTCTCCTTCGGGTCTATATGAATTACTTGCCCATGAATACCATAAGCTTGAAATGCTTTATGTCGTTTTGATTTTTCCGTCCATGCTGGCCACCACATTAATCCATAATTTACAGATTCTCCATTTTCCAAAGTTGTAGGTTGACTAGATAATTCCACCCATTTATCAGGTAGTGTTGGCTTTCCTTCTAATTTACCTTCTTCAAGGAAAAAATGGCCAAATCTTGCATAATCCCTTAAGGTAGCCGAAAAACCACTTCCTCCGATTTCATTGCCATTTGGAGAGTCAAGCCACCACTCTGCTTTACCTTCCATCCCACAGGGATTCCATATCTTTTCATATAAATATTTTGACAAACTTTTTTTAGTAGCTCCTATAACTATTTCACTAGCAATTGTAGTTTCGCCCGTTGAATAATTATGAACATGACCTGGTTTACCTACACTTGGAAGATTGGCCATCACATTAATTAACGATCCAGGCTCTTGTGAAACTTGAGCCTTTAAAAAATCACGACGGTCTGATTCAGGATTTGTATAAGTTTCATCCCATTTAACACCTGAATTCATTCCTAAAATGTGACGTACAGTTGTGTTTTCATAGGCACTACCTTTAAGAGCTGGTACATATTTAATGGTCAAATCATCTATACTATCAATATAGCCATCTTTTATTGCAAGTCCCACTAACGTAGAAGTAATCGACTTTGCCACTGACATTGACATCCAACGAGTATCTGCTCCATTACCATGCTGGTAATTTTCATAAACTAATTTTCCATCTTTCAGCACAACGATACCAGTGATAGAATTTAAAGTTAGATAGTCATACAGATCGTAATATTGTTCCGTAAGTTGGGTAGTTTCATCTTTAATTTTAGATTTAAAAGCTTGTAAAGATAAAGCAGATTTTTCCAAAGGGCTTGGCGTTGCTGATGCTGGAATTGTACGCGTCGGAAAATGACGTTCTATATTACGAAATGTATTAATCGCAATATCGGGAAACATATCGCCATTATAAATATTATCTACTTTACCTATTTGTTCTTTTGAATGTCTGTAAAAATCCATTTCGGGCCTCCTCCTCAAAATCATACAAGTATGTCTTTATAATAACGTGGGAAATCGCTTTCATAATTTGCGTATTAATCTTCATAATAATTGTCGTAAATTTCTCCTAAGGTCGCAAACCATGCACCGTTATCACTCATATATTGAATTAATTTTTCTAACATTTGAATCGTATGAGCGCGACCAATTGTCTGTGGATGTACTGTAAGTGCATAACAAGCCCCTTCTTCATTATTACATGCATAATCAAAAATAGAGACCCATCGATTATAAATATCCTCAACTGGTCGTTGTCCTTCTTGACCACCCGTTATATATTCCATTTGTGGAAAATCATCCAAATACCAAGAAACTGGTATTTCCAAAATACTGGATTCCTTTGTAAACACATTTGCCTTATCTGAATGTACCTCTACAGTACGAGGGTAGTATGGATGAAGGTCATTTCCCATCAAACTACTATCATATTCAAATCCGTATTTTTCCAGAATTTCAAGTGTGTTTGGACTAAAATCCCAATATGGTGAACGATACCCTCTTGGCTTCACTCCGATTTTGGCAAGCGATTCAAGACCCATCTTTATAACCTTTTCTTCCTCTTCATAACTAGCTTTAGTTGGATTCTCATGAACGTAACCATGATGCGCTACTTCATGACCAGCTTCAACAACTTCCTTACATATATCTGTAAATGTATCAACAGTGTGCCCTGGAATACACCATGTAGTTTTAATACCATACTTTTCAAACAACTTTAAAAGTCGTGGAGCTCCTACTTCTGCTCCAAACTCACCTCTTGCCATGTAAGCTGGGGATGTTAAATTAAATGAACCATCCCAAATTGATTGAGCATCAAAATCACATCCAATATTTACCGCAACCTTTTTTCCCTCTGGTAGTCTAACTTTTCCATTTCTTTGCATTATTACCCCTCCTGATAAATTTATTTTAACTATAAATTAAGTATATTGCCCCCAAAATTAATTGTATATTCTAAATATTCTATACAGGTGTAATTTTTTTCTCTCAAACACAAGATGTATTTCGCAAGTGAACCAACTTCGTAATTGAATTTTGAACCACCTTCAAATAAATATTTATTCCTCAGTAGATTCGTTTTTTAACCATTCTTCTATTTCACGCGTTCTTAATAATGGACCATTCATATTTAAAACATGTGACTTATATGTTAATTGATCTGTTAATGCGGCTGTCAGTACCTGATCCTGAAATATTTCATTCCATCTTGTAAAAGGTAATTGCTTGTTACATCCTCTTCTATCTTTGTCGTTGTTTCAGAGAAAACAGTTTCTCCATCATCAACAATAACTACTCCAATCAATGTCGGGTTAGGGAGTAAATTACTCTTCCCTTCAAAAACGAACTCCCCATCTGCTTCCTTTATTTCTCCTGATAAGTTGATATCATAATCACCTTGTTCACTATTTCCTTCATTTTTGTGGGCAAAGTTGTCTTGTTCTTCATCTACTTCAGTTGTATTATTTTCTGTTTCAGTTAATCCATCATTATTATTTCCATTCAGTAAATCTTCATTTATATTTTCTTCCGTTTTTGTTTGAATTGTTCTTATTGGCTTTATATTATCTGTGGTGTTTCCACAGGCAGTTAGCACTATTGCAAATATAAATATCGTAGCTAATTTAGTTATTTTCCCATAAGCCGTCCTCCTAATTTTTGTCAGTTATATAAATAAACATACTATACTCGAAAATATATTATAAGAGGAAAATTCATGTCGAGAAATAAAATATGTACCTTAAAAATTATACAAGGCACTAGATATAATGCTTTGGCATAGAGATATTTCGCTTACTTTATACATATGGTCATCTGAATGAATGAAAAAATGATGTTGATGGAATCTGTTCATCAACATCATTTACATTAAAATCTATTTTATTATGTTCCCATATTCTTATTATGAAAGTCATACCCATTCACATTATAAGCTTAATTAGTCGAAATTTTATAATTTATTGGTATCTAGAATGGTATTCGTCTTGCTATACAATCTTTTTTGACTAATCCATTACCTTACTTACTAAAAGTAATTGTTTAGCTTTCTTCATTACCGCTGGCTGAAGTAAGGATAATCCAGCAACAGTTATAATAGTTCGGCTTACTTTTCCAAACTTATTACCTTTCCACATAAGAACAAGTCCTACTGGAAAAACCAACACCAACATCAACAGAACAAACCAAGTACTGTAATAATAAGGATACCTTTCTAACATTAAGATTTTCCTCTCCATTATGTTGTTTAAGATAATTACTATTTCATTTTCATCCACAAATATTTATCCAACTTTCTGAAAATTCGTTGACTTTTAAGTTTACTATGTTAAGATATTAACCAAACATTTTTAGGAGGGTAATTTTTGAAGAAAATTTTCATTGGATTAATCGCCACTTTAACATTTACATTTGTCTTTAGTATGGGTAGCGAAAAATCTGCAAGTGCTGCAAGCGTGCCCGTTAATAACGCTCCAAGCATTAGTGGTCAAGTCAGTGATGATAGTTTAGTAGTACCAACTGCTGGTGCGTTGCCAGGAAATGGTGGTGGAGCTGGACCCGGAACTGTATTTTCTCATGCCTTCTATTAAATTTATGGATCATGAAGATGTTAGCAATATTGCTAACATCTTTTTTACTTGTTTCATTACTTACCATTTCTAAATCTTAATTATATATATTCAATTTTCATGAATATAAGGTAAAGGTAGTCGGATAAAATTGTGGAACGAAAACAAACTAACAATTATCTATTGCTCTCTCCTTTTCGAACAGAAAAGTCATTTTCTTATTCTTACAACATTCATGTGAAATCATTGTTATAAAAGAAAATAGACTACCTTCAAACATCATCCCAATATTCTTCCATCGTATATACATCCCAATAATAATCAATCTTATCTAGAAGTTCTTCTCCTTTTTCTTCTACCTCTTGAAGCCTATTCCAATATTCACTGCTTTCATCATATTTAGGTATATCTAGCGGTTTTGTGTATAACATTATTTGTTTAAGTTCTCGCTCTGGTTCTTCATTTTTTAATACATCTAGTTGCCATTCATAAAAATCTATATTTTCATCAAATAATTCTATTTGGAGATGATGAACTTTCCTTGTTGCCCGATACTTTTTGTCAATTTTTTCTAAGCCCTTTTTCACTTCTTTATGTACATGGTTAAGTTCCCCTAAAAAATCTAACATTCCAGCTATATCGTTTTCTTTCGCTTTCGCCCTAGCGATTGATTCATAATCTTCGAGTCCTGATTCTTCTAATTCTTCTTCCATCATGTCCCCTGCCTGCTCTAGATAGTTTTTCATATCTGCCGTCTTCTTTTCTTTCTGTACACAAGCTGTAAGAAGAAATGAAATGCATACAATACTACAAATGAAAAAATATTTTCTCAAGATGATCCTCCTAAAATTGTGTCTTTAAAAACTATAACTTAGGGAATTTTAGAGTGAAATGAATCTAATGAATGATCATTCTACATAGCTTGTTAAAATCAATAATCAACCTTACATCCACTTTTCTGATTAAATATTGTCCTTTTATGTTTATTATAAACAATGTATTGTTCACCTAGAACAAAATGCTTTTTAAATTATGCAGTTGATTTAGAAAAGGAGATAATCTTTCCTCATATTAAATGCATTTGTAAAACCATTGAAATAAACGCAAAAGTTTTTACCTTGTCAACCTGCTGGAAGTAACATATTAAAAATGCGAAAAACACTACAACGAGAATAGAAAATTATAAATAAAAGAAATTTAAAGAATACACAACTCTTTTACCGTGATTTTCTCTATATTTATGTGACTTTTTTATTCTATTTTCGTACAATGGTGCTTTAGCTTTTTCATAACGCTCTTGTTGCATGTGAAGACGTTCGTTTTCAGATAATTTTTTTCTCATATTCAAAGTGAACTAGAATCAATTTTTGATATAAATCATTTTCAACATATGCATTAAATTTATTTTCTGCTGTTTTCAAGCGAATTTTAGCAAATAAAATAATGGCTATAATATTCAACACTCTCGTAAAAGGAATTAATGCTACTATTAATAAGGGAGTATTTGATTCAAAAATAGTATTAGCGAACACAAAAAAATACATGATTGAATTAATGAAGAAAAATAAAAAGCCAAAACTTATATCAGCATACAGAATCCCAAAAGAGCCAAATATAATTGTTAATACAATAGATCTTTCTCCATTCACTTTATAATAATCGTAGGGAATAAATTTTTGATCTTGCGATAAAAAGAACGGAGACTTAAATTTAATATGACGAATAAGCGCTATCAAGATAAATAAAATTAAAAGTAGAGAGACAAAAACAGTCATAAAGAATAAATATAATTCTACCATCTTCGTACCCAATATAAATTCTGCATAATTCTCCTCCTTTTAAAGGTAGAAATGCTCTTCATTACAATCATGTCATTAGCTATTTATTTATGCAATATTAAATTTACATATTATGTAATTAATTTGTAGAGTGACGTTAAAAAGACTCCTCAAAACAAATTCTCGCAAAAAGTAGAATTATATTTGTTGAAAGCGCGAAATTATGCCACTTTTTTGGCGAATCCGTAAGATAATTCATCGAACTCGGCAGTTTATTTGGCGATTGGACAGGAGAATTTTGCGAATAAATAATTACAAATAAAAACAGTACGTATGATTACTATATTAAATGTAACAACCTTATTTAAAACTAACTTATTTCTTATTCGGATTATTCTTCCTTCAAAAAGGGTATTAACTTGTAGATTATTATAAGCTAGCAATAATCAAAGACGGTTGATTTTACAGATGAAAAAGAGGTAAAACATTTATATTTCAAAATAATCACAGAAAGAAGGTATCACAAAAAATGACAGAAAAAGCAAAACTAAACGAACTTATTCAGCATCTTGAGTCGATTACCCCTGAACAACTCATTCATGAAATAACAGATATGAATGCAACTAAAAGTGATCTTAATATTATTGAAAAAATTAGACAACAAGCCGTGCCAGATCCTGTTGTAAATGCCATCTTATATTATATGCTTTATGTAAATAAGCAAATTTCCTGGTCATATATTCAGTCGCTCTCTAAGCATTTGGCTCAAAAGGAAATTAAAACAGCTCGACAAACAATCGAATATCTCAAAAAGAACCACCAACAAACGGAACAACAAAAAACAAAACAAGATACAGAGGAACAAACGCTACGCAAACTTATTTTGCAGGCAGTTCAAAAAGGCTACAATGACGAACAATTAGGACATTACATTCGGAGTATCGTAATGAATGATTAGTAAGCTTTACTATATACTTTTTAACAATCCCATAACAAAAATATAGCAAAGAAAACAAATTGTAAGATACTGCTGATGTTTCTATGTAATTTCTGCCACCGAATTTATAGTTATATGGATTTATGTATCATGTTAAAAAGGAACGGGATTTGCAAATATGCAAACCCCGTTCCTTTTTATGATTATCACATTATACCGCGGCAACTTAGCTACAGCGATCACTTTTGTCATTAAGTACATTCCTTTATAATGTTTCACGGATATTTTGTATACTTTTTTGCAAACTCTACAATGAACCTATCCTATGACACTTTATCTTGCAATCGGAGGGAAAGCGAATTTGGCGAATAGAATGATTGGTTTCCATAGAAAAACGAGGTTTGCACGTCGCAAACCCCGTCATATCAATACTTTATTAACCTTTATTACATCATGCCCGGCATTCCGCCGCCCATGCCCATACCACCCATATCAGGCATTCCTGCTCCGCCTTCTTCTGGGATGTCTGCTACTACTGCTTCTGTTGTTAAGAACATAGCTGCAACAGATGCTGCATGTTGTAATGCTGAACGAGTTACTTTCGTTGGGTCAACGATTCCAGCTTCAACCATATTTACCCACTCGCCATCAGCAGCGTTGAATCCAACGCCAACATCTTCTCCTTTTAGACGTTCAACAATGATAGAACCTTCTAAACCAGCGTTTTCAGCGATTTGACGTACAGGCTCCTCTAACGCACGAAGAACGATTTTCGCTCCTGTCGCTTCGTCACCTTCTAATTCTAAGCTAGCTACTTTTTCGTATACGTTTACTAGTGCAGTTCCCCCACCAGAAACGATACCTTCTTCTACAGCTGCACGTGTAGAGTTTAATGCATCTTCCATACGTAATTTACGCTCTTTTAATTCTGTTTCAGTTGCCGCACCAACCTTGATAACTGCAACTCCACCAGCTAATTTAGCTAAGCGCTCTTGTAATTTTTCTTTATCAAAATCAGATGTTGATGCTTCCGCTTCTGAACGAATTTGTCCAACACGAGCTTCAATTGCATTCGTATCTCCAGCACCTTCAACGATTGTCGTGTTCTCTTTCGATACAACTACTTTATCAGCTGTACCTAACATTGTAATATCTGTTGTTTTTAAGTCTAATCCTAAATCTTCTGTAATTACTTGACCACCTGTTAAAATCGCAATATCTTCTAACATCGCTTTACGACGGTCACCAAATCCAGGAGCTTTTACTGCAACAGCATTAAACGTACCACGTAATTTGTTTAACACTAATGTAGCTAATGCTTCCCCTTCAATATCTTCAGCAATAATTAAGATTGGCTTACCTTCTTGAACAACTTGTTCTAATACTGGAACAACGTCTTGAATATTTGTAATCTTTTTATCAGTAATTAAGATGTATGGATTTTCTAATACTGCTTCCATCTTATCTTGGTCAGTAACCATATAAGGGGAAGAGTATCCACGGTCAAATTGCATTCCTTCTACAACATCTAATTCTGTTTCAAATCCTTTTGATTCTTCAATTGTAATTACACCGTCGTTTCCAACGCGCTCCATCGCTTCTGCAATTAACTTACCTACTTCTTCATCTCCAGAAGAAATTGCTGCAACTTGAGCGATTGATTCTTTATCTTCTACAACTTTTGTAATATCTTTTAATCCTGTTACCGCTTCTTTCACTGCTTTTTCAATACCACGGCGGATTCCAACTGGGTTCGCTCCAGCAGTTACGTTTTTTAACCCTTCACGGATCATTGCTTGTGCTAATACTGTCGCAGTTGTTGTTCCATCCCCTGCTACATCATTTGTTTTAGAAGCTACTTCGGATACTAACTGTGCACCCATGTTTTCATATGCATCTTCTAATTCAATTTCTTTTGCAATTGTAACACCGTCATTTGTAATTAACGGAGCACCGAACTTTTTATCTAATACAACATTACGTCCTTTAGGTCCTAATGTTACTTTTACCGCATTTGCTAATTTATCTACACCATTTAATAATGCTTTACGAGCATCTTCATTAAATTTAATTTCTTTAGCCATAACTAATAAGTACCTCCTTAAAATATTTACAACCGAATATATGTGTATGTTTTAGCCAATAACTGCTAAAATGTCGCTTTCACGTAAAATTAAATATTCTTTTCCTTCATACGATACTTCTGTACCCGCGAATTTTGAAAAGATAATTTGATCATTCTCTTTCACTTCAAGAGCAACTCTTTCACCATTTACAATAGCTCCTGAACCTACTGCTACAACTTTACCTTCTTGTGGTTTTTCTTTAGCTGAATCTGGTAATACGATACCACTTGCAGTTGTTGCCTCCTGCTCTACTAATTCAATAACTACACGATCCCCTAATGGCTTAATCATGTAAAAAAACCTCCTTAACCCGATAGCAATTTTTATTTTATTAGCACTCACACTCGATGAGTGCTAATTCCAATTCTTATATTAAATAATTATAGAAAAAATTGCAAGTATTTAATCACTATTTTCTAATTCTTAATACAATTTCAATATAAAACTGGCCACCGTAATTAATTTTTCCATTTAAACCTTATATGGCTAAGTTGTAGTGGATTAAACGTTCTGCACTCCGTTGTATCGCATCCTAATTTCTATTTCATCGCTTCTTAATTTCGTTTATTGAATCTGTTTTCGCGATCATTGCATCCAATTTTCGTTTATTGCATCTGTTTTCACGATCATTGCATCCCATTTTCATTTATTGAATCTGTTTTCGCATTCATTGCATCCAATTTTAATTTATTGCATCTGTTTTTGCATTCATCGCATCCTATTTTCATTCGTTGCATCTGTTTTCACGATCATCGCATCCAATTTTCGTTTATTGCATCTGTTTTCACGATCATTGCATCTGAATTTCATTTATTGAATCTGTTTTCGCGTTCATTGCATCCGATTTTCATTTATTGAATCTGTTTTCGCAATCATCGCATCCGATTCTCGTTTATTGCATCTGTTTCCGCGATCATTGCATCTGAATTTAATTTGTTGCATCTGTTTTCACGATCATTGCATCCAATTTTCATTCGTTGCATCTGTTTTCGCGTTCATTGCATCCAATTTTCATTTATTGAATCTCTTTCTGCAATCATTGCATCTATTTTTTACCACCTCTCTCCTACCCACGCTCCATCCAACCTATTTTTCATTTCGTCACTTTTTTAACTACTTATTACATCTGTTTTTTCCTATTTTTATGATATGATGATTTTATGAACATATAGTAGAAAGAAAAAGGAGTTTTGTCTTTTGTTTCCGAAAAAATATTGGTTTGTTTTATTAACATATTTCCTTATGTTTGTGTTTACCGCATTTGCACCGCTTCTTTTGCATTTTGGTCTAGGAATTGATGGAGCGAGTTCCATTGTATATGCGAATGTGATTGGGTTTATTGGTGCGTTAATAATCGTCCTCTTATTAATGTGGGAGTTTTTAGCAAAAGAAAAAAGGGAATTCCCTATATCAGTTGGGACAATTATTGGTTGGACATTTTTAGGGTTAATTATGGCGTATGCATCGCAAATTATTGCAGCGACAATTGAAACGGATTTACTCGGTATTAAAGTAGGATCAGAAAACACGGAAATGATCGTTGACTTCGCTCGTCAAAGTCCACTATTCATTCTAGTACCTGCTATCGTCGGACCGATATTAGAAGAACTAGTTTTCCGAAAGATTTTATTCGGCACATTTTATAAAAGATGGAACTTTTTAGTTGCCGTCATTTTATCATCACTTATTTTCGCGGTGCTACATATGGATCTAGTTCATACATTAATTTATTTTGCAATGGGTGTTGTGTTCGCGTTCTTATACGTTAAAACGAAACGGATAATCGTGCCAATCCTCGTGCACATGTTAATGAACACGATTGTCGTAGTAACACAATTATCAATTGATCCAGAATTATTGAAAGAACTACAAGAACAAGCATCATTCATCTTTTTTGGAGGGTAATCATTCATGAAAATGGGCATTTTTTATCTCGTACTCGGAGCACTATTTACGTACATGGCGGTTGTAAGCATCACAGACTCCATTTGGAATATCACAACCATTTTATTATTAGTTGTGGCCGCACTCGACTTTGGCGTAGGTTTCCGTTATATCAAAACGAGTATTGCAAATCGTAAAGGCGAATAAATTTCAAATTAACTTGGGCAAATCAAAGGTGAATTAATTTTCCCCATAAACGAAGTCCAAGCATAACAAAAAAACAGCACAACTTTCGTGCTGTTTTTTATTCGTTCATCGGATAATTTTTTAAGAAGTAAATAAAAGATTGTAATTCCACAGACAAATCAATATGGTGAATACGTACATCATCTGGAATCGTCAATCTTGCAGGGGTAAAATTCACAATCCCTTTTATACCGCAGTCAATCAAGCGATTCGCGATATCTTGCGCGGCAGCAGCTGGAACGGTCAAAATTGCTACTTCTACTCCATTTAACTTCTCCTCTAACTGTTCAATCGGATAAATTGGAATATTACCGTTCTCCGTTTTAGCAGTTTTTTTCGAGCGGTCAAATGCCATAACAATTTTCGTATTATTGCTTTGTGAGAAATTATAATTTAATAATGCAGTACCTAAATTACCGACACCGATTAACGCAACTTCTGTAATCGAATCTTGTTCAAGTGTATCTTTGAAAAACTGCAATAAATACTCCACATTATAGCCATATCCTTTTTTCCCCAGTGCACCAAAATATGAAAAATCTCTACGGATTGTTGCTGAATCTACCTTCACTGCATCACTCAATTCCTTAGAAGATACACGTGTTTTCCCTTGATTATGTAAGTTTAAAATAAAGCGATAATATAATGGCAATCGTTTTGCTGTCGCTTGAGGTATTTTCTTCTCCATCCAAATCTCCTTCTCCTTCACGGTAATGACCAATTATCGTTTAAAATCACCTGATTTACCACCTGTTTTTTTCAGTAAATATGTTTGTCCTATAATAATGCCTTTATCCACAGCTTTACACATATCATAAATCGTTAACACTGTTGCAGATGCAGCAGTTAACGCCTCCATTTCAACTCCTGTTGAACCTTTTGTTTTCACTAATACTTCAACATGTAATTCATATTGGAATTCCTCTTTTTCTTCCCATTCAAATGTAATATCCACACCACTTAATTGTAATGGATGGCACATCGGAATCCAATTTGACGTATTTTTTGCAGCCATTACCCCTGCTACTTGTGCTACTGCTAAAACATCGCCTTTTTTCATATCATTATTTGCAATTTTTTCATAAATTTCTTTATGTAAAAGTACACTCGTTTTTGCAATTGCTGTTCGGTGTGTCACTTCCTTATTCGTAATATCAACCATCTTTGCTCGGCCTTGTTCATTAAAATGAGTGAATTGAGACATCCCGCTTCCCTCTTTCTATCAGTCGTTTCTTTTTAGTGTATCAAAAAAAATCGTATCTGTCTGATATGACTCCTTATTTTCTATCCCAGTCGTTGCCTTTCTAACCTAGAATACTGTACAATCATAGAAGATGAGGTGAACAATGATGATTATTATGCAATTAAGAAATATCGTAAAATCTTTTCTCGGAGATAATATCATATTAAACAATATATATTTAGAAGTTAAAAGTGAGGATAAAATCGCCATTGTCGGAAGAAATGGTGCTGGTAAATCGACATTATTAAAAATTATGACTGGCGAATTACCGTATGATGAAGGGGAACTTTTTATTCACCGTGATGTCGAAATCGGTTATTTAGCACAACATAATGACCTACACTCGGAACGTACATTATGGGAAGAATTATTAACAGTTTTTCAACATTTAATAGATGAAGAAAATGAATTAATCGCCCTTGCAGAAAAAATTGAATCCGTCAGTTCGCGTGGTGATTATGATGAAAAAATGATCAATGAATATAGTCGACGCCAGGAAGCGTTTGAATCAGATGGAGGATATCGTTTTAAAAGTGATATAAGAGGTGTTCTCATCGGATTAGGCTTCCCTGAAGAACAATTCTCTTTAACAATTAATGAATTAAGTGGTGGGCAAAAAACAAGACTCGCCCTTGGAAAACTTTTATTAAAAAAACCAGAACTTTTAATATTGGACGAGCCGACAAACCATTTAGACATTCGTACATTAACTTGGTTGGAGAACTATTTACTGAATTACGATGGCGCTATCGTCATTGTTTCACACGATAGATACTTTTTAGATAAAATTGTCTCGACCGTCTATGAAGTGACTTATCAACAAGCATTTAAATACCACGGAAATTATTCACAGTTTTTAACAATGAAAGCTGCAAACTATGAACGTGATGTAAAATTATATGAAAAACAACAACAAGAAATCAAGGAAGCAGAAGACTTTATTCAGCGAAATATTGCTCGTGCTTCAACGACAAAACGTGCCCAAAGTAGACGAACACAGCTAGAAAAAATGGTTCGTCTAGAACGTCCCTTAGGCAATGAATCGACCGCCTCTTTTTCATTCGAAGTGAATAAAACGAGTGGAAATGATGTTCTTTACATGCGTGATGTGCAATATACGTATGAGAATGAAGCAGAACCTGTTTTTGAAAATGTTACATTCCATATTCATCGTGGGGAAAGAGTGGCATTAATTGGGGATAACGGTGTTGGTAAAACGACTCTTCTAAAAATGATTGTGGAGAACAAAGTAGAAGAAATTCAGCTCGGTTCCAATGTTCAAGTTGGTTATTATGCACAGGAACAAGAGAAACTAACGGAAACGAAGACGGTATTAAACGAATTATGGGATGATTTTCCGAATAAAACAGAACAAGAAATCCGCACAGTACTCGGTACTTTTCTTTTTTCTGGGGAAGATGTCCTCAAACATATCCACACCTTAAGCGGGGGCGAAAAAGCCCGTGTTGCATTAGCGAAATTAATGATGCAAAAGGCGAACTTTTTAATACTAGATGAACCGACGAACCATTTAGATTTAGCGAGTAAAGAAGTCCTTGAAACAGCATTGGAACATTTTGCTGGAACCATTTTATTCGTTTCACATGACAGATATTTCATGAACAAAATTGCCGATAAAGTTTTACATTTAGAAAAAGACGGTGTAACGACATACCTCGGTGATTATGATTACTATTTAGAGAAAAAATTAGAGCAAGAAGAAATTGCGAAGTTAGAACAAAAAAATACAGTGGAAGTATTAGAAAAAGTTGCACCGAAACAAAATCTATCATTTCAAGAACAAAAACGATTACAAAGTGAGCAACGTAAGATGGCGCGTAAACTTGAAAAGTTAGAGGAAGAAATAGAAGTATTAGAACAGTCATTAGAAGAAAAGGAATTGGAAATGACATTACCAGAAGTATTAGATGATCATGAAAGATTACTTGAACTAGCAGAAGAATGTGAACAAATGAAAGTACAATTAGATGAAAAAATGGAACAATGGGCAAGTTTGCAAGATTAGTTTTAAAGACAAAAAACTGTTGCACCGTGGTCATATGTTATGCACCACTTCGCAACAGTTTTTTCTATTAAAATAAGAAACTTTGTTGTCTTGAATGTTCGGTCGCTACTTTATATATAAGCGCAAATCCAATCATCGTTGATAAGGTCGTACTACCACCGTAACTGACGAATAAAAGCGGAATCCCCGTTATCGGCATAATTCCAATTGTCATCCCGATATTTTGGAATGTATGGATTAATACTAATGCCATAAACCCAAAACATAAAAAAGATCCATACGGGTCTTCATCATAACTTTGCATCCCCAAGGTGACGAACCGATAAATTAGTAAGAAAAAGACGAATACGACTGCCGCACTACCGATGAATCCAAAGCTCTCTCCTATAATGGAGAAAATAAAATCCGTATGTGCCTCTGGTAAAGCTACCTCTGCACTATTCATTCCTTTTCCAGATAGTTGACCAGAACCAATTGTTAATAAAGAACGGTCAATTTGAAATCGATCATCATCTAATTGTTCCCCAGGCTCAAACCATGTCATCACTCGTTCAATTTGGTATGGTTTAATCCCTAATACATTTGTTGCTATATCTGGCAAATTAACAATTAAAAAGACTGCTAAAACAAGTGCTGCAATTCCTCCCACAATTAAAGTGACGAGAATTTTCCAATCGATCCCAGATAAAATAATGAGCATCCCCGTAATAAAGAAAAATACGACAGATGTTCCTAAATCCGGCTGTTCAATAATAAAAATGACTGGAATCAATGTTATAATGATTAATTTAGCAATTAACCATAAGTCGCTTTTTAGTGTGGCAACTTCGTTTTTCTCCTTATGTTTTACAATAATTGCAGATAAATACATAATGAGCCCAATTTTGGCAAATTCAGATGGCTGTATCGTCAATGGAAACATCGAACCGTTGAACCAACTTTTTGCGTTGTTTACTGGATAAGCCATAGAACTCGGTGCAATCGCTAGTAAAAATACCGATAACACACCTAATATATAAACATATAAACTAACTTTCCGATATTGTTCTAAATCAAAAAATTGCATAACAATTAATACACCTAACCCCATACCATAATAAACGGTTTGCTGTAAGGCGAAGTTTTTATCGGGATATTGCCCTAATTGTTGTGCATTATAAATAGCTAACACACTAACTGTTACTAGTATTAGCAACATAACGATTAAATCAAGTTGTATATAATGTGATTGTTTTCTGGACATTTTGTCTAACCACCATATTCCCATTAAAATTCATAATGCTTCTATTATATCGTCCTTTTCTTTACATTTCTACTTATCAACAGATAAATGCTTTCCATATTATCCATTCACAGCTATATCCACATCATTGTTACCATAATATCAAAGTTCTGAATACTTATACACATTGTTGTGGATAGTGCTGTGTATAATTATGTTAAAAATAAGGATGCTTTTCCATTTAAATCCCAAGAGGCAAAATGTTTTTTCTCATATAAAACTGCTCCAACTGCCGCAATCATAACTGCATTATCTGTACATAAATGTATTGGTGGAATTAATAATGGAATATCTGTTTGCTGAAAGCGTTCTGATAATGCTGTTCTTAAGCCCCTGTTTGCCGCAACTCCACCAGCGACGATTACTTGCTTCACATTTTTTTCTAAAGCAGCACGATACGTCTTTTCTGCAAGCACTTCTACAACACTTGCCTGAAAACTAGCTGCAATGTTTTCCACAACAATTTTTTCTCCACGTTGTTTTTGGTTGTGGATAAAGTTAATAACTGCTGATTTTAATCCACTAAAACTAAAATCATATGTCCCTTCTAGCCATGCACGTGGGAAATTATACACATCTTCTCCCTCATGTGCTAATCGATCGATATGTGGACCACCAGGATATGGTAGTTGTAAAGAACGAGCAATTTTATCAAATGCTTCTCCTGCTGCATCATCCAATGTTTCCCCAACTAATTCATATGTATCATGATCTTCCATATAAACTAATTCAGTATGACCACCGGAAACGATTAAAGATAAAAGAGGAAATTCAAATTCCTTTTCAATTCGATTCGCATAAATATGTCCGGCAATATGGTGCACAGGAATAAGTGGTTTATCTTTTGCAAAAGCTAAGGCTTTCGCTGCATTAATACCGACTAAAAGTGCCCCAATTAATCCAGGTCCTTCTGTTACCGCAATCGCATCAATATCATCCCATGTTACAGCACTCAGTTCAAAAGCTTCTTCCAATACAATCGTAATTTGCTCGACATGCTGTCTTGATGCAATTTCCGGTACAACTCCACCAAACTGTTTATGACTTTCAATTTGGGAGGAAACGACATTTGCTAATACTTCTGTCCCGTTTTTCACGATAGCAACGGCTGTCTCATCACAACTCGATTCAATTCCTAATATTATATTATTTGTTTTCATTTTAAATTCACCCACATTAATAATGCGTCTTCCCCATTATCTTTATAATAATTTTTTCGAATGCCACCCGCAACAAGCCCAAATTTTCGATATAAATTTTGTGCGGTTTCATTTGATTCACGCACTTCTAATGATAGACGCTCCACCTGTTGATTCATTAAATATTGCACTGCAAAACCGAATAATTTTTCCCCTATTTTATAACCACGATACTTTGGCAAAATAGCAATATTTGTTACCTGAGCATCTTCTAATACAATCCACAGTCCAATATAACCGATAATCTCTTCATCTGATTCTACAACAAAGTATGTCGCATAATCATTATTCGTTAATTCTTGCACATATATCTCTTCTGTCCAAGGCGTTTGAAATGACTGCTCATCAATATGAACAATCGACGGAATATCTTCAACGGTCATTTGTCGTATCGATAATTTAAGTTTCATCTGACTGTTCCTTTTTCTGTTTTAATAAATTTGCCTCAGCTTCGGTTATACGTAAATAATTAGGTGCTACTGAATGTGCTACTTCAGACGTCTTCATTAACATAAACATATTACTCGGACGTGGTGTATGAAAAATACTATTTGGAAGATAGAAATGATTCATTTTTTTTGCTTCAATCATCTCTTGAAAAATAACTAAATGCGGGCTTAAAAACATAACCTTCTCCCCTAAGTCTTTTAGCTCCTCAAGCCATGTTTCCATAGGGATATTCGTTTCTTCTTTTACTAATTGCAAAGAGGTACCATCCGAATAATACAAAGCTGTAAACACTGTTTGGCGACGTGCATCAAAAAATGGTACAATATATCCTTTTTGAAATACCCCATTGTATGCTAATGTTTCTAAGCTCGATACAGGATAAATAGGTTTTTCCAATGACCATGCCAATGTTTTTGCTGTTGTCACACCAATTCTCGTTCCTGTATATGAACCAGGACCTTGACTTACAACTATTGAATCCAGTTGATCTGGTGCCATTTGCACCTGTTCCATCGCATATACAATCGCAGGCATAAGACGTGATGAATGATCTTTTTTAATATGTGTCATCCACTCAGCTACAACTTTATCATCCTTCTGTATTGCTATTCCTAACACATCATTTGATGTATCTATCGCAAGTATATTCATCGCTATTCATCCTCTTTCATTGCTTCAAATGCTTGTTGAACTTGCTCTTCTCTTTCCATATCAAGTTCTAACTTAATCGTACGCTTTGTTTCCTCTACAAACTGAATCGTTATTTTCATTATATTTTCCGGTAAGTATTCGCGAATAAACATTGGCCATTCTATAATGGTCACTCCATCACCATAAATGAATTCATCAAATCCAATATCTTCTTCAGAATGTTCTAAACGGTATGCATCTATATGATATAAAGGCATAGTTCCTTCATACTGCTTAAGAATCGTAAATGTAGGGCTTGTCACATTTCGTTTAATACCTAATCCTTTAGCTATCCCTTTTGTAAACGTCGTTTTACCAGCACCTAAATCTCCTTCTAATGTAAGTACATCCCCGCGTCGAAGTAATTTGCCTAAAACAAATGCCAATTGTTTCGTTTCATCTTCATTATTTGTTGTAATTTGAAAAACCACTCTCGTTCCTCCTACTTTAAATGAACATACCCGTCCTTCGGTAATGGAACACTCCGTCCATCTTGTTTCATATATACACTATGCCCTGATTCATATGGCAACACTTTACCTATAATTGATATTTTTGTATTAGTAACCTTTGCAGCTTCTTTTAAAATATCTACAGAATGTTCTTCTATTGTTCCTACTAATTCAAAATCTTCTCCACCAAAATATTTCCATTGGTGTTGCATCTCTTGTGGGAATTGTGTCATGGAAGGATGGAGTGGAATATTTATATCATCGATTTCTATTGCTACTTTTGATGCTACTGCAATTTCATGTAATTCACTTGCAATTCCATCACTAATATCATTGAGAGAAACTCGTTTTATTCCTTGTAAAGCTTGGGCAAATGCCACTCTTGGTGTTGGCATTCGATGACGTTGGATAAAGTATGCACGATCAATTGCATCCATTTCTTCAAGCAATAAATGAAGGCCACAACTAGCATCCCCTAATGTTCCTGTTGTAAAGACGATATCTCCCACTCGAACATCATGACGATACCTCGCTTTATTTTTAGCAACCATTCCGATAATCGTTACAGAAATCGTTAAATGCTCTCCAGAGACTGTATCTCCACCTATTAAATCCATCTTATATTCGTCTGCCAATGCCTTCATTCCATCATACAATGTATGTACATCGCTTTCCACCATATCATTCGGAATGACGATAGATACTAAATAATATGCCGGTTTTGCTCCCATTGCTGCCATATCACTAATATTTGCAGCTAATGCACGATACCCAACATGATAGTAACTCATCGTTTTTTTAGAAAAATGTATCCCTTCAACAAATGTATCAACTGCTGTTATAATGTCATCATTTGTTCGAAATACTGCTGCATCATCTCCAACTCCTTTTATTAAGGACGCTTGGCGATACTGTTTTTGTTTTAATTGCTGAATCAATTGAAATTCATGCATTTCTTTTCAACTCCAGCTTACTATTTTTAATGAATACATTCGTATTTTCTCATTAAATCGTTGTAATTTCAATGTATTGTCACTAAAATTAGTGATGATTTATACGAATAATACGTATGTTAATGTTCATTATTTACAAGGAACACTTCTACATATTGAAGGACTAAATTTGTAATTTTTCGCATAAAAAAATACATGTTTTTCAACATGTATATTATAGCAAAAAGGCGATCCGGACGGGACTCGAACCCGCGACCTCCAGCGTGACAGGCTGGCATTCTAACCAACTGAACTACCGGACCTTCTATGAAATTATTTGGTTGCGGGGGCAAGATTTGAACTTGCGACCTTTGGGTTATGAGCCCAACGAGCTGCCAGACTGCTCCACCCCGCGATATAAAAGAATATGCTATTTTTCTGTATGCCCATTTTTTTGAGCTGTGCGTTTGATGGTCTCGTCGTACTGTCGTACTCCTCGCATGTTACCATGCTCCACCCCGCGATATAAAAGAATATGCTATTTTTCTGTATGCTCATTTTTTTGAGCTGTGCGTTTGGTGGTCTCGTCGTACTGTCGTACTCCACCATGCAATATAATAAAATATGCATAAAAACTGCCTG
>NZ_JAXHDE010000011.1:0-109188 GCF_037072005.1 Pseudogracilibacillus sp. SO10305
GCATTTATTGTTGTTTGTTCGGTTTTGAGGGAATATTTCTAACGTAGATGGGCCTGTAGCTCAGCTGGTTAGAGCGCACGCCTGATAAGCGTGAGGTCGGTGGTTCGAGTCCACTCAGGCCCACCATCTAGAATACATATTCATTTTTACTATGGGGCCTTAGCTCAGCTGGGAGAGCGCCTGCCTTGCACGCAGGAGGTCAGCGGTTCGATCCCGCTAGGCTCCATACTAAGCATCTATTGATCATGAAATCAATAGATGCTTTTTTATCGTTTTCGAATAAAGTAATCGTCCATAATTATATGAAAATAGGACGATGTCGAGTGATAGGATATGAGTCGTTATCAGGTTAGGTGATCACCTATAGGCATTTAACATCTTACTTCATGCCTGAACAGTATAATCTGTTGGAGTGGAATTATTGTAATATTTCGATTTATATTAAGTTGAACGTTTTACTTTGACAAAGTAGATAGAAAAGCGTAACATGTCTAACCATGCTATGAATTTTTGAGTGGGATCAATATTCATTGTGTAATGATAAATAAAGGGGAAGTTTTGTGCGTAATATAAAGAAGGAAAAGCAAGTTATTGACTATCCTGTTTTTATGATTAGTGGTGGATTGCTATTACTATTCATTATTATTGGATTTATGAATCAAGACCTTGTGACAAACATTGTAAATAGTTCTTTTGCATTTTCGGTTAAATATTTTGGTGGGTTGTACCAGCTTATATTGCTAGGTACTTTTTTTATTGCCTTATATTTAGGTTTTTCTAAGTATGGAAAAATTAAATTAGGCAAAATGGAGCGACCAGAAATTGGCACATTTGAGTGGATATCTATTATTATGTGTACATTATTAGCAGCAGGTGGTGTATTTTGGGCGGCTGCGGAGCCGTTAAGTCATTTTATTGAGACTCCACCTTATTTTTCAGGTACGGAGGCGAAAACAGCTGAAGCAGTAGTACCTGCACTTGCGACTAGTTTTGTGGATTGGGGATTTTTAGCATGGGCAATATTAGGGACATTAGGAACAATTGTATTAATGTATGCCCACTACCATAAAGGCGCACCATTAAAGCCGCGGACATTATTATATCCATTTTTCGGTAATAAAGTTATGGAAAAAAGTGTGCTTGGAACTTTAGTTGATGCAGCATGTGTTATTGCTGTTGCAGCAGGAACAATTGGTCCTATCGGATTTTTAGGATTGCAAGCGAGTTACGGTTTAAGTGCACTATTTGATATACCAGATACGATGGCAATGCAAATAATCATAATTGTATTACTCGTTATTGCTGCGGCAATTTCAGCAGCTACTGGAGTGCATAAAGGAATTCGTATATTAAGTACGTATAATGTTTATTTAGCGCTATTTTTAATTGTTGTATTATTAATACTTGGGCCAGCATTATTTATATCAAATTCATATTTAGAAGCAATGGCTACGTATGTGGAGAATTTCTTAACATTAAATGCGTATCGTGGAGATGAAGGTTGGTTAAGTAGTTGGACGATATTTTTCTTTGCATGGTTCTTAGGATATGGACCGATGATGGCAATGTTCGTAACGAGAATATCTCGTGGACGTACAATCCGACAGTTAGTAACATCTGTTGCGATTATCGCACCGATTATTTCAACATTTTGGTTTACGGTTGTAGGTGGGACAGGTATTTATCAGGAGTTGATGAATCCGGGTTCTGTTTCCGATGCATTAAATAGTAATGGTCCACCAGCAGCGATGATTGCCATTACAGAGCAATTACCATTTGGTACGATTATTGGATTTTTATTTATCGTCGCTACGATTATTTTCGTTCTGACAACGACGGATTCGATGTCTTTAACAATTTCAATGGCAATAACAGGTAGTGGCAATCCATCCAAGCTTTTACGCGTGTTTTGGGCGTTATTAATGGGAGCTGTAGCTGTTTTATTATTAACGATTGGTGAAGATAGTATTAATGCATTACAATCTTTCATTGTCGTTACAGCAGTACCTGTATCCATATTACTGTTAACGACTTTTTGGACAGCACCGAAAGTGTGTAAGGAAATGTGGAACGAACAGAAGTAGTTTGGATAGTAAGAGTAAGAGAGAAATATAATAATCATCATAAAAGGGGTGCCATGTATCATGTTGGCATCCCTTTTATCTTTGTTTATATATTTGCTTAAATTAATCCCATAAAGAATGAGACGATTAATAAAATAATACTGATTCCCCATAACCAGAAGAAAGAGTAACGAATATGTTTCCCCATTTCAAGTCCTGCAAGCCCTAAAGCTAACCATAATGCAGGAGAGAATGGACTAACAAATGTACCGACGATATTTCCGACAATCATTGCATATGTTGTCGCTAGAGATGAAATGCCGAAAGTCGTTCCAATTTGATCTGCTACAGGTAACAACGCAAAATAGTAAGCATCTGTACTTAGTAGTAAATCTAATGGTAAACCAAGTACACCAATGATTAAGTGGATATATGGTGAGATGAATTCTGGAATGATTTTAACAGCATCAGTTGCGATAGAATCTAACATACCAGTTCCACTTAAGATACCTAGGAAAGACCCAGCTGCTAAAATAATGGTCCCCATTGTTAAAGCACTTGCAGCATGTTCTTTAATAATGTCATTTTGTTCATCAGCTGTACGGAAATTAATAACAAGTGCAATACTTAGCGCAATCATAAATACTAAACCTGCTGGAATGACACCCCATACAAGCATGATTACAACTAAAATAGTTAAAAGTAAATTCACCCAAAGTAACTTTGGTTTCTCCTTTGGTTCTGTACTCTCTTTAGCTTCCTTTATTTCCTCTAGAGCAATTTTAGTAGAACCGTACTTCTTTTCGATGCGACGTTTTTCCATAATACCTAAAAAAGCGGCTAAAATGATCATTAAAACCATTCCAATAATTTGAATAGGAATAAGTGGGCGCCATAATTCCGTGACATCCATATCTAATACAGAGGCAGCTCTTCCTAACGGTCCTGCCCATGGAACCATATTCATAATACTAGCACTACCACCGATGAGTAGTAAAAGTAAATACGGATTCATTTTCATTCGTTGGTATAAAGGTAAAAGTGCAGGAATCGTAATTAAAAAGGTAGATGCACCGGATCCATCTAAATGTGCAACTGCTGCAATAATAACTGTTCCAATACTTATCGTAACGATATTTCCTTGTGTGATTTGTACCATTTTATTTATTAATGGATCAAACAATCCAACATGTTGCATAAGTCCAAAGTATAAAATAGCAAAAATAAACATGATGACAACGTTCATTACTTTTAAGGAACCTTCTGTGAAAAATTCTCCAATATCCGCAAGCCCAAAACCTGTAATTAATGCTGCGATAATAGGAATGATAATTAACGGGATAATCGGAATCGTTTTTCCCCTTAAAAGTATAGCAACAATAACGACTATTGTTATAAAACCAACAATACTTAACATCTATAATCCTCCTCATGTAAAACGCTTTCTTTATTGTACTAATTGTACACGCTTACAGTGAGGGAGGAAATATTCCATTTATATAGTTTATTAAGAAAATAAAATTAATTTTGTTCATATTGTTCACGGAGGATATACATTCTCTGTGGTCTACCAACTTGTCCATAATGTACTGTCGCTTCGACAACTTGTATCGCGTCTAAGTATTCTAAATATCTTCGAGCAGTGGAGCGGCTAACTCCAATTTTTTCTGTTAAAAGTTGTGCGGTAATATATTCTTCTTCTAAAGAGGGAAGAAAAGTTAATATTTTTTCTAATGTTAATTCATCAATTCCTTTTGGTAGTTCTCCTTGTTTTTTTGTTTGATTTTCTTCATCTAATTTTTCCGCATGAAAGAGAATATCGAGTTGAGCTTGCGTCCATTCTTGCTCTTGTAAGTCTACTTCCTTTTTGAAATTTCGAAAACTTGCTTGCAATCGCTCTTTATCAATAGGTTTGATCATAAAATCAAATACTCCTAGTTGTTTTGCGGCTTTAATCGTTTTCGTATCATTTGCAGCCGAAGCAATAATAATATTGCTATATGGATATTGTTTCCGTAAGTTTTCTACTAATTCTAGTCCTTGCACATCTGGAATATACATATCCAATAAAATGATATCTGGTAATATTAGACTCGTCTCTAAAAACTCCATTGCATCTTTTGCATGTAATGACGTATGCAACACATGGCAAAAAGGCAATTGTTCCACCATTTCTTTATGAATATGTGCAATTCTAAAATCATCTTCAATGATTAATACGTTTACGTTCATTTGTTGGCTCCTTTCTTTGGGAGAATCACGATAAATCTTGCTCCACCAAAGTCACTTTCATCGATTAATATTTCTCCATCTAAAGCGTGAACTGCCCGTTGCACGATAAATAAACCTTTTCCATGACCTATCGTTTGCTTCGTTGTTATACCGTCTTCAAAGATTAGATCTATCATTGCTTCAGGTACTCCCTTTCCATTATCATCCACTTCCAGTACGATATTGTTTCCGACATCTGTTATATGCAATTGTACATATGGTCGATTAGAGGAAAGAGTAGCTGCAAAGGCATTATCAATTAAATTTCCGAGTGTTAATAAAATACATTGACGAATTTGCTCATCGTTTATTTTTTGTAAGGAACTATCTTTTTCAATTTCAAATGTAATTCCTTTTTCATTCGCAATATTATATTTAGCGATTAACAATCCGTGGATGACGGCATCTTTAATTTGATTTTCTAAAGAAGGATAATAAGTAGAAGATGTATCTAACTCTTCTTCAATAAATTGTTTCGCTTCTTCATAATGTTGTAATTGTATTAAGCCGTATAATGTATGAATCTTGTTGGAAAACTCATGTGTTTGGGCACGTAATCCTTCTGAATATTGTTTAATCGAGCTTAATTCGCGTGTTGCTTTTTCGAGATCTGTTTTCTTTCGAAAAGTTAATACTGCTCCATATAACGTGTCGTCCATTTTCAGAGAGAGTACATTCATTAAAACTGGTTCATTTTTAATGATATATTCTGTATCTTGACTCATTTCATTTGTTTTGGCATAGTGTAGTAACGGGAAGGATAAAATGGCATCTAATCGTTTTCCGATTACATCGGTTTCTATTTGTAACATTTCTTTTGTTGCTTCATTTATTAATGTAATTCGATTATGTATATCGACGGCAATGATTCCTTCTTTAACAGATTGTAAAATGGCCTCCTTTTGTAATAAAAGGGAGGCAATTTCTTCTGGTTCCATTTTATGTAGTAATTTTTTTAAATGTTGAGCAATAAGAAAGGCGCCGGCCATACCTATTCCTAAAAATACGATAAGTAAAAACAAAATTGGTGTATTTTGCTTCCATACGAGTTTATGTATATCTTCTAATAAATATCCAACGGAAACAACTCCAACAATATCTCCATCTTTTATGATAGGACTTTTCCCTCGAATAGATAACCCAATACTCCCTTCTTTTTTAGAAATATAAGACTTACCATCTTGGAGGGCCCGTTCATTATCATCCCCAACCATTTTCTTGCCAATTCGATCTTTAAGTGGATGCGCAAGTCTTACTTCATTTTTATCCCCAACGACGATAAATTCGGCATCAATTTTATGTTGAATGGCATCTGTGTAAACTTGAATATTTGCAGAAGGATCATCCTCATCAAATGCTTGTATTATGCTTGGAGATGCGGAAATTGCTTCAGAAACTGCGAGTGCTTTTTTACCAACTTCCTCTTGAATATTTTGTGATGTAATGGAATGAATGTATAAGTACAATGCTAGAAAAATAATAAAAATAAGAGCATTCATTAGTACTAAAACTTTCGTTTGGAATTTTATTTGTTTATACCATTGCCTTATTATTTGCACGTTCATCCCTCCATTTTTGTATATTATCTAATTATATTGTAATCGATTTACATGGGAGTTTACATGTATTTTCATTCAAAATATTTACGAGAAGTATTTTATTTGCACAAACAAATAATTTTCGTTATGATATGAGTGAAATGAGCAATACAAAGTTTATGAAGATTCCACAGTAGCTCAGTGGTAGAGCAACGGAGCGTAAGCGAAGTCTGCGAGGAGTGCGTATGCACGACGAGACCATTAGAGTTAACACATGAAACAATCGGGTATAAGTAATTTACTATGATTCCACAGTAGCTCAGTGGTAGAGCATTATATGATTTTTGTTAAAAAATCATATAAACTGCGCCGAGGACCGTAAGGCCCGGAGGCGGCTATCGTCAAGTTACACACGAAACAATCGGGTATAAGTAATTTACTATGATTCCACAGTAGCTCAGTGGTAGAGCAACGGAGCGTAAGCGAAGTCTGCGAGGAGTGCGTATGCACGACGAGACCATTAGAGTTAACACATGAAACAATCGGGTATAAGTAATTTACTATGATTCCACAGTAGCTCAGTGGTAGAGCAATCGGCTGTTAACCGATCGGTCGTAGGTTCGAACCCTACCTGTGGAGCTTTTTTATGTCTTTTTGCTCTCGTAGTTTTGTGGCAAAACATTTATTTTGTATGGAAAATACATATTATTGGATATTTGAAAATAGTATGATGAAGTGATTTAATTACTTAAGAATTTTGCTGAGATGTATGAAATGATGATTTTTTTAAATGCCAGTATAGTTTAATGGTAGAACACCGCCATGGTAAGGCGGCGATGTGAGTTCGATTCTCACTACTGGCTTATATTTATAAAAGTATTTGAAGAGTGTAAGTTGATTTTAAATGGACTTTCGGATAAAAGTATGTAAATACATTTAATGTTGTTTTTCCTGTAAAAAGTTTGAACACGTTCAAAATGGTTAATCTTGTTTCGGTTATATATTAACATTCTGCTAAATATGTTTTATTGCCATTCGACACACTAATATTACATTATTACATATCAACCCTTTCTCACATTGGTGGGAAAGGGTTTTTGTCTCAAAATCAAAGGGTATACAATTATTGCTAATCTAAATTTTAGTAAATATAGAAGAGTCGTAACTTATAAATTTTAGGATGATTGTATGGCTACAAAGGTAAATGAAATCATACAAGCAGCTATTATACGCATCATTATGATAGTGTTAATATTTATTTTAGAGTTTCCGAGGATAGGTGTTCTTCGTCAATTAGTCGGTTCTCGTTATTTTGCTTTTTTTTACCTCTACAACATATTCGATCATTGTATTATGTAAAATTTCAAGACTTTATGAAGAGAAAGATGAAAAGTAATTTATACATTGAAAGGGATGGTGAAAACGAATTTTATTTCCTTTAGTGCTTTGCTAACGACAGGATTGGACCATAAAGTAAATACGTTTTTGCAATCTAATCCCAACATAGAAATAGTCGATATAAAGTTTGCAGCAAGTTTTGGATTTATTTTCGTATCAATTGTATATAAGTAATGATAGCTAATCACTCTATGTTTTTTAGAGTGGTTTTGTTTTTATATACGATATTTAATGCTCAAAAAGATGTTTAAAAGTCGTTAGATAGGAGAAGCTACCTGTGAAACATTTAAATAAAACAGGAAAGGAAGAACTAACTTTGAAGCCACAAGTGAAAGAGTTTCAAGATGATCAAGATGTCATTCAAGAGGTAGAGAAGCAATTGAACGATGGTGTGTCGAAAGAAAATTTATATATTATTTCACATGATGATGATCGTACGAAACGTATTGCGAATAAAGTGAATGCAAATGTAATTGGATTAGAGGAAGAAGGTATGAAAGTCGCAATGGAAAATATGTTCAATAAGAAAGGGGATGAATTAAGAAATAAATTAGAAGTAATTGGCTTTTCGGAAGACGAGGCAGCAAAATTAGAAGAAAAACTTGATCATGGTAAAGTGTTATTAATAAGTACGAGCGAAAAATAGTATAATAAGAACTAAAAAATTCCCATGTCATGAACTGTTTACTTTAATAATTTCCCGAATGCTTTGCCACATACAAAATAATTTAGTACGTAATTGGGTGAAAAGGGAGATTATTCCAACTAGCCTATTAGAACAGTAATGAAATTTTCTTTAAATGATTATATTTGGGATAAAATAGCATCGGATTATCTGGAATATGTTCAGATCGAATATTTAGATGTTAATGTAGATGAAAATAAAATGAATGGTCAAACAACGTTTAGCCGAGATAGGTGTACAGCAGAAGATCTTTTGAACGAAGTGTCCCGAATGAATTCTAATAGAAATGGATGATGTTATACTATGAAGATAATCTTATAAAGAATAGTGATTAAAAATAGGAACGACGTCCATTCATTAAACAGATAGAAAAGTAATGTTTTTTATCTGTTTAATTTTTTTGGTAAAAGTGAGTTATCATTTATGAAATATGTACAGGTTTTTTTGTTTTATATAATTACTGCTTTTGTTATATATGCACTTATAAATTGATCGCACTTTCATTTTTATTATTGTAATTTTATGTATCGTTCGTCTTTCTTATATTTTATTTTGTATGAGTCAGGAGATATGTTGAATGGAAGCAAAAGAATTTTCATCAATCTGTATTGTTATAAACACAATTCTTAAATTTACATCTATTTTACATGTAATTTATAATTAATTAAACTTTCACTGATACGATAAAAGTAGTTCAAAATTAAGAGGAGGAAATTATCGTGTCAGAAAGTTTAGTAAAGAAAACAGGGTATACGCAATCCCAGAAAATGATGATCTTTATTTTAGCAATGTCACTTTATGGACTTGCAGATTTATTTACGGAGTTGTTGCCAGAGTTTCAAATCGGACCAGTGGATTTATCTATTAAATATATGGTATTTGTTCCTATCATTCTCGTTATTTTATTTCATCCGTTATACGCAGCTTTAGGTTCAGCAGTTGGATCTATAATTTTTGGGAGTCTATTACTTGGAGATTTCAGTGGATTAGGTGAAGTTGAAGGTTTCCTTCAATTTACGTTGGCAATGTATATTGCTGGGTTACTTGTAAGAGATCCAACTAGTAAAGGACAAATTGCGACGGCAGCAATAGTTGGGGTATCAATTGATCAACTATTGGGTGCGATTGTTGACATCGGTAAGGTATGGTATGGGGTAGAAGAGTTGGAAGCTGTACCAGGATTACCTGAAAGTATAGTTATCATAGAAGCTGTTGATTTTGTTACGAATACGTTTATTTCCGGCGTTCTTTTCGGAGTAATTCCTGCATTTTATTTAATTCCAAAGTTATATGGAAAAATTGAGCCTTTAATGGGAATGAATCCACGTGATAAGAATACAAATGGATCTATTTTAGAATTCATTTCCATTCGTTTAATTGTTATAACGATTTTCCTAACTTTTGTTGGATTAGTTGCAGAGTTTATAGCTGAAATGGACATCAGTTTTGCAGTTTGGGAACCAGATTTCTTAGATCAATTTGGAGATGGGTTTATTTGGTTACCAATATCTGTTGCGGCAATTATTTGTATAACAGTTATCTTTATTGCAGTAAAATTAGCCACCAAAAGAAAAAATACAGAAAGGGATAATGAAAAATGGCCAGCTTAAATCAACCAATTATAGAAATTAATAATGTTCGTTACCAATACCCTGGTGCGGATTATCCAGTATTAAATGGTGCAAATTTAACGATTCATAAAGGAGATTTTCTTGCTATTATTGGTGGTAATGGTAGTGGTAAATCAACTATTTGTAAAACAATCAATGGTTTGATTCCGCATTATTTCTCTGGATACTTTGATGGAGAAGTGATAGTTGAAGGGAAGTCCGTCAAAGATCAAGCAGTTGCGACATTAAGTCATCATGTTGGCTATGTATATCAAGATTTTCAAAATCAGTTAATGAAGTTAACTGTTTTAGAGGATGTTTCATTTGCTCCACTAAATTTTGGCTATAAAGATTATAAAGAAAAGGCGAAACAGGCTTTAGAATTGGTCGGAATCACGCATTTACAAAATAAAACAATCTGGGAATTGAGTGGAGGAGAAAAGCATTTAACGGCACTTGCAGGTGCACTAGCACTTAATCCGGAAATACTAATTGTAGATGAACCTGTAGCACAGCTTGATCCCCAACATGCTACAGAGATATATGAGAAATTAAAATTTTTAAATGAAGAATTAGGTAAAACAATTATTACTATCGAACATCATACAGAGTTTATAGCAAATTACTGTAAGCAAGTAGCCCTTATTGAAAATGGTAAGGTGAAATGGCATGAGGATGTAAGAAAGGGACTATTCAATATTACGGAGCTTCAAGAAACACATATATATCCACCACAAGTAACACAAGCAGCTATGCAATTAAATGATGTTACAACTAATCATGACTTGCCGATTACAGTGGAGGAAGCTATTGAGTACTTTGAGGGGTTTTATTTTTATCCTGACACTAATCGTCATCAGCCAAATTTACATACAACTAATTCTGCTATTATATCTGTATCGGATGTCCAACATGAAGTAAAACTATTAAACAAGGAAAGAAGAACGGTTTTAAATATTGAAGAATTAACGTTCTATACAGGTGAGCAAGTTGCCATAGTTGGAAACAATGGTGCTGGTAAAACTACATTAATGAAATGTTTAGCCGGAATTATTACACCGAAACAAGGTGAAATTAATGTCAATGGTATCGATGTATTAAAAACACCAGTTGAAAAGCTTTCTAGTCATATTTCTTATATTTATCAAAATCCAGAAGAAATGTTTATTCAGGATACGATAAACAATGATATTACTTTCTTTGGGGATGTACGTAATATGAATCAAGACGATCTGTATGAACATATTACAGAATCATTAGATATGAAGGATCTACTTCCACTTGATGGTAGATTACTAAGTGGCGGACAGCAAAGGAGATCATCTGTCGCCATAGGTCTCGGAATGCTACCTACAGTTATGATGCTAGATGAACCAACAGCTAGCCTTGATATAGGAAATCGAAAACAATTAATTAATATTCTACACTCCATTCGTGATGAGGTAAAAACGGTGCTTATCACGACACATGATATGCAACTTGTTGCAGAGTGGGCAACAAGAGTGATTGTTATGGAGCATGGAAAAGTTATTTTTGATGGGACACCAAAAGTTTTATTTGATCGGGTAGATATTTGGCAACAAGCTGGACTTAAACTGCCACAAATTGCAGAACTTAGCCTAGCTTTAAATATTCATCCTGCGTTATCTGTAAATGAATTCGTTGGGAGAATAAAGGAGGTTCATGTCGATGGATCTAACGGCTAAAATAAAAGATGTACTTAATGTAGAAACAATTAAACTGGAATTAATCAAAACAGCCTTTGGTAAACCAGATGTATATTTTTCAAAAATTGATGCCAGATTATTAATCTTTTGGTATTTAGTTATTAGCCTTTTACCATGGTTTACATTTAATAATACTATTTTAATCACCATTATTATTTATGCTACTTTTTTAGCATTTATCTCAAGAGTAAGTCCGTTGATTTTAACATTACTATTTATCGGGATTCTAACAGAATTATTTACAATATTTATCGTTTCGGCGTTTTTTGCAGGGGGAAGTCTTGAAGCCATACTACCCCTTCTTACTTTATCAATGAAGATATTCATTATGTCCATTGCAAGTGTTTCTGTCTTTGCGAGTATGAGTCCTGAAAAGTTGAGTGATGGTTTATTGAGTTTAGGATTACCGGCACAATTTAGCTTTGCAGTATCCTATGCATTCCGGATGTTACCCATTTTGCTAGACGAGTACCATCAAATTTTTCAATCTTACAGATTACGTGGGAAGACACCAGAAAAACATGGTTTTCTGAAATGGCGAATTGTTTATTATTATATCAAAGTAATTGTTCAATCATTTTATCCTTTGATGCTAAATGTCGCAAAAAGAACAAGACTTACAGTAGAAGCGTTGGAAGTACGAGGGTTTTCGTACTCTCTTCATAATCCCGAAGCGAAAAAACAAAAGTTAACTTATTTGAAATTTAGAAAACAAGACTACCTATTCATTTTTACGCAAACGATTATAATTCTACTCATCCTTTGGTTTGGTGCAACGTTTCCATCCTAGGAAATCACTTATTTAAAAGGAGAATTTACATGCAAATTGATTTTCATACACATGCTAACTTATCAAAAGAAATAAATATCTCTTTTGAGGATTTTAAAAAGAAAATGAATGAGGCGAAAGCTAATGGGCTTACGGCATTAGCTATTACAGAACATTTCAATGCCGCTAATATAATCGAGTTTTACGAAATGTTACAGGCAGAATACCCTTATGAAAAAGATTATTATAAGATTGAGGGAATGAAAATATTTTGTGGGTTAGAAGTGGATGTGAAAGAAAATGGCCACTTTCTTATCATTGGCTCTCGAGATGATATTTGGACCATCGCACATCTTCTTATCCCATATCGTGATAAAGATGCTTTTATTCCAGTAAAAGAGCTTATTAATTTAACTTCTGATTTTAATGTGTTAAAGATTGGTGCCCATCCTTTACGTAAATCGACACCTTGGCATCATCACGAAGTGGATGTTTTGCAACAATTTGACGCATATGATTTAAATAGTAAAGATTTATTTACAGATGGACTAGAAATGGAAGAAAGAGTTCAGTCTTTTGCTACTTCATACAATGTTCCAGTAGTGGGTGGTAGTGATACTCATCAGGAATTACAGTATGGATCTATTCTCAATGTATTTCCTGAGTGTAATTCCATCGATGAACTAAGAGAAGTAATTCGTCAAGGTAATTATGAAATACAAATATCTCCTTGTTTGGAAGTGAAAGTTAAGGCTGCAAGTCAAATTAAGAAAATGATGAAGGAATTGAATTTATATAATAAGGTTAAATAATTGTAAGGTAGATTTCTTTACCTTCATTATGAGAAGGATAAACGCATGAAATCAAATTTAATTCATTTGATTTCATGCGTTAAATTTTTTAATCTTCTGTAACAAAGGAAAATAGATGGGTATACTGTATGGAAGTGTGTATCAAATGTAATTAGCGTGTCGAATGCATGAGAGTGTTAAACAAATGCAATGAAGCACAAAGGTAGATGGACTGGACCATACAGGCCATATGACGAAAAAGCAAGCACATTGTCCACTTACATCTTCTTGTTTTTTCATGTTACACATGTTCTAACATACGATTTAGTGCTAATTTTGCATATTCAGCTGTCTTATTCTCTACTTTTATTACATGTTTATATTCTTCGGTTTCAATGGATTCTATGGACCATAATAAATGGGCTAAATCTATTCGATTCATTGTCATACATGGACATAAATGTGGGTTAAGGGAAATGATTTCCTTATCTGGATGTGCTTGAATCAAACGTTGTACTAGATTCATTTCTGTTCCGATGGCCCATTTACTTCCAGAGGGTGCCTCCTCAATCATACGGATAATATAACTTGTTGAGCCAACATAATCAGATTTTGCGACTGTTTCATAAGGACATTCTGGGTGAACGAGTACACTTATATTGGGATAATCTTTCCGTACTTGTTCGATGTTTTCTACAGTGAAATTCTCATGTACAGAACATTGACCCTTCCATAAAATAACTTTCGCATCCTCTATATTGCCATTGAATTCGAATGAATTTGTTGATTGATTCCATACCGCCATTTTATTCAATGGTATTTCTAGGTCGTGTGATATATTTCGACCTAAATGTTGGTCAGGTAAAAATAAAATTCTCTCCTTCTGTGTAAATGCCCATGTAATTATTTTTTTCGCATTGGAAGATGTAACAGTCGCACCACCATTTTTTCCGACAAATTGTTTAATTTCAGCTGTAGAATTTACATACGTTAAGGGAATTATTGTATCACCGAATGTTTGTTGTAATGTTTCCCAACAGCGTTCCGTTTGCTCTATGTTTGCTGTATCTGCTAAGGAACAACCAGCACGTAAGTCTGGTAGTAATACGGTTTGTTCTTCTTTTGTTAACATATCTGCAGTTTCTGCCATAAAATGTACACCACAAAAGACAATAAATGCAGCTTGATCATTTTTTTCGCAAAGTTGAGCGAGTTGTAAAGAGTCCCCAGTGGCGTCGGCGAACTGAACGACCTCATCTTTTTGATAATGGTGTGCTGGAATAAAAAGTTTATCTCCAAATTTTTCTTTCAACTTTTTCACTCTATTCTCCATTTCTTCCATTGTTAAATTTTTATATTTTGTAGGGATTGTTGTACCTTGCTGAAATAAATCAATAAATTGTACCATTTTAATACCCTCCTTCAATCATGACGCTTATATCTAAAGCTTTTACAGAATGAGTTAAAAACCCTAATGAAATAAAATCTACTCCGACATGCCGGAATTCATTAATTGTATTAAGTGTTATCCCACCAGATGCCTCCGTGTAAATGTGCTTTGGTACTAGTGGAAGTAGTTGCTGAATTTCATATGGGGTACGATTGTCGAACATGATGATGTCACATTTCGCATCAACGGCTTCCATTACTTGTTCCTTCGTTTCAGTTTCCACTTCGATTTTTATCATTGGACCGACTTGTTCTCTTACTTTTTGAACAGCATTTTTGATAGACCCTGCGGCCACGATGTGATTATCTTTAATCATAGCGCCGTCATATAAACCATTTCGATGATTCCATCCTCCCCCACAAGAAACTGCATATTTTTCAAATATCCTTAAACCAGGCGTTGTTTTTCTCGTATCACAAATTTTAATAGTTGGATCATTGAGCTTTTGAACAGCATGATTTGTCGTTGTTGCTATGCCACTCATGCGCTGAATTAAATTTAAAATAACTCGTTCACCGACTAAGATAGAAGGGATGGGTCCCGTCACTTCGGCGATAGTTTCTTGTTTCTTTATAGATTGTCCATCTTGTTTTTTTAATGTAACCCGAATGGATGGGTCAATCATGTGATACATATGCTTGATGATGGATATTCCGGCGATGACTCCTGCTTCTTTTGCGTAAAAATATGCTTTTGCTGGCTCTTTCTTTGTAAAAATAGACATTGTAGCTACATCTTGATGTCCAACATCTTCTAAATAAAATTGTTTCAATTTTTCTTTGATTAAGACTTCGTTCATGTTAACTCCTTTCTTGTGATTTACTTCACATGACTATGATGTTTATTTTGACATTCATACGAATATATGTCAATACTAGTGACAAGACACACGTAATTTTAAGGAGTGACAATACTTGATTTATTTAGATTATGCAGCAACAACTCCAATGAGTGAAGTTGCTTTATGTGCGTATAATGAGGGGAGTCAATTGTATTTTGGTAATGCGAGTAGTTTACATGATATTGGAATGAATGCTAGGGATGCTTTACAACTCTGTCGAAAACAGCATAGTTTATTTTTAAATGGAGAAACAGAAGGGATATATTTCACCAGTGGGGGTACAGAAGCGAATATACTTGCTATATTGTCGATTGTACAAGCATATAAAAGCAAAGGAAATCATCTAATTACGACAAAAGTTGAACATGCATCGTTGTTTCATTTATTTCAGCAATTGGAAAATGACGGTTTTGAAGTGACTTATTTAGATGTAAATGAACACGGTACAATTCAGTTAGATATATTAAAACAAGCTATTCGTCCAACTACGATTTTAGCTTCTATCCATCATGGAAATGGAGAAATTGGGACAGTTCAACCCCTAGAGGAAATTGGAGAGATTTTAAAGGCTCATCAAATCATATTTCACTCCGATTGTGTACAAACGTATGGAGAAATAAAAATTGATGTGAAAAAATGTAAAGTAGATAGTATATCTGTTTCTAGTCATAAAATATACGGTCCAAAAGGGGTTGGATTTTGTTATATAAGTCCATCTGTATTATGGAAGAGTATTTACGATGGAACGACACACGAAGATGGTTTTCGCCCTGGAACGGTTGATGTGCCGTCTATTGTATCTTTTACTGCTGCAGCACAACATATGATGGAAACAATGGAGGAGCGCGCAGCAAATTATAATCAATTACGTACTTTATTTTTACAAGATATAAAGAAACTTTCTGATAAAATAATGGTGGAACAGTCATTAGAAGCGCAGTTACCTCAAATTATAGGCTTAACTTGTTTGCACGTACAAGGGCAATACATGATGCTAGAATGTAATCGGCATGGTATTTGCATATCAACAGGTTCAGCATGCCAAGTTGGAATGGAGAGTCCATCAAGAACAATGTTAGCGATAGGAAAGTCGGAATCTGAGGCGAAATGTTTCATTCGTATTTCTTTAGGGAGTAAAACGACAAAAGAGGAATTAGAACGAACAGTAATAGTAATGGAGCGTATTTTTCAATCGCTTCCTTCTTTATGAGGCATGCAAATAAATTATTTCGTTTATGTGTACTATGTTTGATACAGTAATAGTAAGGAATAAAATAATAATCTATAAAAGGTGATTAGATGCATATAATCGATGCGCATATTCATTTGGATATGTATGAGAATAAAAATAGGCAAAGAATCTTAACCGAATTAGAGGCAGAGAAAATAGCCATGTTAATTTCTGTATCGAACGATTATCAGTCAGCGGTAAAAACATTACAAATAGCGATGGACGACCATCGTATAAAGCCCACATTTGGTTACCATCCTGAACAGCCATTACCATCAATGGTGGAAATGAATCAGTTTTTTACTTGGATAGAACAAAATAAAGAAAAAATGATAGCGATTGGTGAGGTAGGATTACCATATTATTTGCGAAAAGAAAATGAACAAATAGAACTAACTCCGTATATACAACTATTAACTAGATTTATTGAATTATCTGTGAGAATGGATAAACCGATTATTTTGCATGCTGTGTATGAAGATGCACCACTAGTATGTACATTATTGGAAGAGTTCAGCGTGAAAAAAGCTCACTTTCATTGGTTTAAAGGAGATCAAAAAACATTAGAACGAATCATTCAACAAAATTATGTTATTTCGGTTACACCAGATGTCTGTTATAAACGAAAGATTCAACAAATCGTTGCACAAACTCCGATCGAAAATTTATTAGTGGAAACAGATGGTCCATGGCCCTTTGAAGGTCCATTCCGTGGAGAAATGACACATCCTAAAATGCTTCATGCATCAATTGAAATGATTGCTTCTATAAAAGATTTGTCATTGGATGCTGTTTACGAACAGTTGTATGAAAATACAATAGACTTTTATTGTTTGGATAAAAGATAAAATAACTGAAAAAAGGATAGGATGACATATTGTTTGCATCAAATGTTATCCTGTCTTTATGTACACATTTATCTAGCAAATGAAGGATTATACGATTATATATACAATAATTGATAATAAAACAGATGTAATAGTCATTGCTACTAATGGGCGTAATGCTCGTGCTCGTAGGTCTTTTAAGCTTACGTTTAGTCCAAGTCCAACCATAGAAGCGGTAAGTAACCAAGTTGTTGACGTAGATATACCTTCCATTACATTTTCAGACATCGGAATATACTGTCCAAATACATATGTGCCTAAAAAGCTACATACAATGAATCCAATTAAAAACCAAGGAAATTCAATCGAAGCATCGGAAGATTTATTATCTTTGTTTTTACGTTTCATTATTGCAATGAAAATAAAACAAAGGGGCACGAGCAAGAAAACACGACCTAACTTACTTAGTAATGCAATAGCTAAACCATTTTCTCCAGCAGGGGCTCCTGCTAATGCAACGTGCGCAACTTCGTGCAAACTAGTTCCAGACCAAATTCCATACTGAATAGCATCAATAGGAAGGACAGGCCATAAAATCGTATACGTAATAGCGAAGACCGTCCCCATTAAAGCAATGATCCCGACGCTAATGGCAGTATCTTCTTCATTTGATTTTACGATTGGTGCAACTGCAGCAATTGCTGCTGCCCCACAAACTCCCGTTCCAACACCTAATAAAAGAGATATATTTTTATCCGCCTTACATAATTTTGCTAAACCAAGCATTGTAAATATAGCGAATACGATCACACCGGCATCAAGCAGTAATAATCCAAGCCCATCACTAAGGACGAGGTTAATGTTTAACTTTAAACCGTATAAGATGATTGCTACACGTAATAGTCTTTTAGAAGAAAAATGAATCCCTTGTCGGATTTTTTCAGGATAACCGAATATTTGACGATACGCGACAGCAATAATTATTGCGCAGGCTAATTGTCCGATAAGAGAGAACCCTGGAACAATAGATAAAACATACCCTAACAATGCAATAAAGAAAGTAAATGCGACTCCAACGACCCACGCCATTTGGGAGGATAGCTGTTTTGTTGATTCTATGTTTTTTTGTGTATTTTTTAATGTCATAAAACACACCTCCTGTATTTATCATAAAGGGAATATTGATATAAGTTAAATAATTAAATATGATTATGATAATAAGTTAATACTTATGATAAGATAAATAAAAGGGGTGATTATGATCAATCAACAATTAGAGGTATTTGTCATGGTAGCAGAAAAACAAAACTTTACTCGAGCAGCAGAAGCTTTACATATGACTCAGCCGGCAGTGAGTCAATATATACGAATGTTTGAGGAAAGTATGGGGCAGCGACTTTTAGAAAGAACGAACAAATATGTATATTTAAATAAAGCCGGAGAAATTGTTTATCATCATGCAAAGGAAATTATCGCATTGTATGACCGTATGGAAAATTTAGTGGGGGATTTAACTGATAATCCTGTTGGCCCGTTATCCATAGGAGCAAGTTATACATTTGGTGAATATGTACTACCAGAAATTTTAGCGAAGATGAAAAGAAATTATCCAGAAATAAAGCCGATTGTAAGCATTGGGAATACAAAGGAAATAGCCGACCTTGTTAAAAGACACCAATTAGATATTGGGATTGTTGAAGGTGATTTTATTCAAGACAAAGAGCTGACTATGGAAGACGTTGCAACAGATTTTATGTATATTGTTGCTAGTCCGCAACATCCATTAAATCTTCATAAGGATAAGATCGGATCGGAGTCATTAGAACAAGTGGAGTGGTTTTTACGGGAGAAAGGTTCTGGAACACGTGCAGCAACGGATAAAGTGTTTCAACAACTTGAGATTCAGCCGAAAAGCACGCTAACATTAGGAAGTACACAACCTATTAAAAGTTTGGTTGAAAAGGGGATGGGGATTAGCTTGATGTCGGAATGGGCAATCCAGAAAGAATTACGAGACGGTGACGTAACAATTTTGCCTGTTGAAGGACTACCATTGTCTCGTAAGTTTTCTACTTTAATTGCCACTCCTTTTCGTTCAAAGGCATTGCAAGTATTTATAAAATTATTGCATGAATGACAAGGATGAACAAACTTTATAATTGAACATATAGATGTATTTGTTCTTCGTGAAAGGATTGCAATAGAAAAACCAATAAAGCGGTAGTAGACCACTTTATTGGTTCTTCTATGAAGGAAGGGAATTACATACATTTCATATCCTTCATTACAAAGTTTCACTTGCACCTTCATGTTATCTTAAGTTTATTGCTTCATATCATCTTTTTCTATTTTCCACATTACTTGGTTACTACTCCCACCAGCAATGTTTCCTGTAGTTTTTCGGAAGAAATATGTATCTGATTCATATGCGTACGCAACAAATTGTGCACTTTTTTCTTCATTCGGAGCAATTTCTCCTTCAAATTCTTCTACTGATTCAAAAGCACCTGCAGAGTCAATGTAACCAGATCCTTCTTCTACTTCCGTTAATTCCATAGCTTCCATCAGATCTTCCGCCTGTAATGTTTCATCTGATGTATTTTTGATGGTAATGTCTAATACTACCCAACAATCAAGTTCAGATTCATAGCCTTCGAACTCATAACCTTTTAATTCGGCTGATGTAACAGTCATATCATATGTACCTAAAGTTGTAACATAGGAACCAGTTTCTCCTAGTTTTAAGTTTAGTTGATCGTCCGCTTCCTCTATAGTTTTAAGAATAGCTGATAAATCATCCTCATTTTCAGCAGTGTTATTTTCTGAAGCATTGTCATCTTCATTAACAGTAGCGTTGTTATTTGTGCTATCGTTTTCTGCATTTTGAGTAGAATTATTATTGGCAGCATTGTTATTGCCACAAGCTCCAAGTACGAGCATTATAGCTAATGTAAGCACGATATATCGTAAAGATTTTCGCATTGGTTTCTATCTCCTCTCTTAAAGTAATAATTTTATCAAAACATAAAACTTATTCATATGTCAATATGAAATGAAAAATAATTGTATTAGTCTTCCTGGTCGATATAAGGAAAATCTCTATTAAATATGTACGATAACATTAGGAAATTGTTCATGGCGATGACCATAAAAAAACTTAAAATACGAATGGAAATTCTGCTATATCGCCTTAGACATGCGTTTTGCGATATATTACTCAGGATCATTCATATTTTAAGCTAATATGTTTCTTCTATTTTGTTAGATGATGTTTATATGCATACACTACTGCTTGTGTTCGGTCATCGACTTCTAATTTACTTAAAATATTACTTACATGGACTTTTACTGTTTTTACTGCAATAAATAATTCATCTGCAATAGCTTGGTTCGATTTTCCTTCTGCAATTAAAAGTAATATTTCCATTTCACGAGGTGTTAACTCTTCGTGTAGGAGTGTTTGTTTTCTGAAACGGTTCATCACTTTTCCTGTAACTTCAGGTTCTAAGACAGACTCTCCTTTGAACGTATGACGAATTGCATCAGCAATTTCTGATGCTTTCGATGTTTTCAACATATAACTCGTTGCTCCAGCCTCTAAAGCCGGATATACCTTTTCATCATCGATAAAACTTGTGACAATTATTATTTTTGCTTCTGGCCAAGCCTTTATAATTTGTTTTGTCGCTTCAATACCATCCATATCATCCATGACGAGGTCCATTAAAATAATATCTGGTTTTACTTCTAAAGTTTTTTCAATCGCTATTTTTCCATTTTTTGCCTCTGCTACAACTTCCATGTCCTGTTGTGCTGATAAATAGGCTCCTAAGCCGATGCGCACCATTTCGTGATCATCTGCAAATAATATTCGAATCATTATGTCACCTCATTCGTGTATGGTTGGTATTTTCACTTCAATTTGTGTCCCTTTATTTGGGAGACTTACTATTTTAAAAGTTCCACCTAGTTCTTCGCTACGCTCTTTCATCGTATCCAGTCCATAAGAGCTAGTGTTTGCTTCGGATAATTTAAATCCTTTACCGTCATCGATTACTCGCATAATAATGAATCCATCACGTTTTATTAACGTAATTTTTAATGTATTTGCTTCTGCATGACGTAATGTATTAGAAACCGCTTCTTGTAAAATACGGAAAAGTTGGTCTTCTACCCCTTTATCAATAGGGAATTGTTCAATTTGTTGTTCCAGTTCAATTGGCAACCTTGCCATTAATTCCTTAATTAAATCGTCTATCCCTTCTTGGAGGTGCTTTCCTTTTAATTGTACGGGACGTAGATGTAAGAGTAAGGCACGCATTTCTAATTGTGATTGTTGAATCATTTTTTCGACCATTGACAATTGATGTTCTAATGTTGGTGAAACATCATGTTTTTCTTCTGTAATGGCAGACATCATCATCGAAGCGGCAAATAGTTGTTGACTAACTGCATCATGCAAATCTCTCGCTAGACGATTCCGCTCTTCTACGACGATTTCTTGTAAACTAGCTTCGCGTTCATTTGCTTGTTCTGTTGCAAGTTGTTGTGCATATTCAATTTGTTGTGCGATTTTTTGTTGGATTTGCTTCATTAATTGATCAACTTGTTGTAAATCTTTATATTCTTCTTCAATGAGCGCTTGTCCTTCATGAAGTTGTCTTAGTTGTCGTTCAATATAACGTATCTGTTGTCTTTCCTGCTGTCCACTAAAAATTCCTTTCAATAAGCCGGCTATAACGATAATGGCACCGATAAGCGAAATATAATGAACATTAAAAAAGGTTGCACGCCATAAGATGTTAAAATCTTTAAATGGAAATACAAGGAATGTAATAGTTAATATGATTACGACGATGAACAGGATGAAAAAAATGTTCGAAAAAATACTTCGGAAAATTTTTCTCATATGCGCTTCACCTCCACATTTCCAGAAATCATGGAGGTAACAATTTTTACTCTCGTTTTGGCAGTTGCATAGTTTTCAGTTTGGTATGAAAGTTGTTGATTTAATAGTTGTTCATGTGGTTTGTTTACTATATAAGCTCTACCAAAAATAGCACTATGATGAATCATAAATTCCGTGTCATAAGGAATATATATCGTAATATTTCCAATGCCGTGACGGATCGATACAACTGCAGTATCATCTGGGATAATCGTTTGGCTCAAATCAATTACTTTATCGCCAATACCGCTAAATATGTTAATATCACGCCATTCATAAGCATCTTCTGGCGTAGATTGTTTTCCGTGTAACAACGCTTTAAATAGTGGATGAATATTTACTAATACTTCGTCCTGGGCTGGTCGGTTTAAGCGATGTTCCGGAATAATATACGTTGCATTTTTATTTTTCCAATAATCGAGTATAAATAAAAGGATAACAACGACGATAATAAACCGTACCGCTAACATATTAAGAATCGTTACTAAAAGACCGATGATTCCGCCCCAAAAAGAAAATTTTCCCCAAGATTGTGCGTAGTTTTTATGGCCTACATAAATCGCAACTCCGAAAACAATTGCTGTAAGGATAAGGCCACCTCTAAAAAATAAAATTTCTAACACAAAGAGGGTTAATCCAATAATTAATATCCAATTAACTGTTTGTGTGGATAATCGATTAAATATGGAAATAACCCCCTTTTTAACATAGTCAAATAAAATTATCTTCGTTTAGTATACCATAATTATATCGAGCTACTTTATTGTTACATAGTGTTTTCATTGTTTTTTTGTGCTTGAAAATCAATGTCCCGTTCTAAATCCGCGATTTTTTGATCGAATGTACTTGCGTAATAAGCTTTATTCACTTTTTGTTCAATTCGGTCGATGAAATCTTCTAATTCTTGAAAACGATTATAAGCGTTTTCCCCATTGCCGTGTAATACGCGGTTGATTTCTTCGTTTGTGCGGGCGACGTTTTCTCGTCCCATTAGTTCCATTCGACGTAAATGCATATCTTTTAGTTTATGGCTCATTTCTTTATATTTTGTTTCCAATTGTTCGATTTGTTCTGTAGTGTTTTCTCTAGCAAGCTTCATTCTTTTTGCTCTTTGGGCATATTCTTCAAATTCTTTCATCGCATAGTTGTACAGTTCTTCTTCATTTGCCATTTTTGCGATATCGGCTTGTCTTTTTCGTTTCGTTGCTTGCTCTTCCGCTACGATAAATTCTTGTGTAAATTCATCTTTTAATTTGTAATGACGTTGTAGCAATTTTTTTACTTTCTCTTTTTCTTGTTCTGATTGTCGTAAGTAATTATTTAAAGCTGCAATCGGGTTCTTTTCCTCTTTTCGATCCAAAAGTTGATGCATATCAGCTGAAATAGAATTTTTAATACGTGTAAAAATATTATCCAATGTAATCGCTCCTTTGATTAAAGTTTTTTATTTGATAATTCTTGCCATTCATATTCAAAGTTTGTAAAAGGGTCGTTTTCAAGTTGTTTTACATTAGGTGCAATAGCATCGTCCATATGCCAGTTCTTATAAATCCAATACAATAAGCAAGCTGCAACTATTGCAATCAATGCATATAGATTGGAAAGACTAATCGATAATACAATAAATCCTAAAATGACCCAAATGGTTTTTGAAATAACGGAAGAAGCTTTTACAAACTGTTTGAATATCAAATACAGCAGTAATACAGAGATCCCGAGTAAAATCATCGGTCCTAAGTTGAAAATCAACACGGCTAGGGCAGCAAGACCAGTGATAAATAATAAGAAATGTCTCATTTGTTCTCTCCTTTCTAAGTCTAATTTTATTGTAGGAAATATTCGTTGCTTTCGTAATGAGCGCAAGATGTATTTTTGTATACGACTAGAGGCTTAGTGTAGAAATAATGAGGGGAGAATAGAAAAAAGAGGCAGTAACAGAACTAGTTTCTAATTATAAAAAATCGATCATGTTTGTCTTTTTAAGACAAGCATGATCGATTTTCATTTTAAATTCGTTGAAATGATACGAGAACTTCATAAGTTATGATGTTGTTACATTCATTTTACGTGGGTGTGTTTTTTGTATGCTTAAAAATAACAAAAGCGAAGCAGATTTATGGAGCGATATAATCGTACAAATAAAATGAAAAGGTAATTCCAATAAAAATAAATTTACTGAAATTACCTATTTCATGTATTCGTATAACAGATGAATTTAATCTTGATGCGCAATACCGTTCCAGAAAAATTCGATTGTTTGTGCAACGAGATCATCTAAAGAATTAAATGATTTTTCGTGATTTTTTCCAGTTAATAACATCGACATAAATAATAATGCTGCAAGGTGTGTATTGCACGGTGGGATTTCATTTTCATCAATCGATTGTTGGATACGATCTTCAATAGCTTGATACATTTTGTCTTCAGCTTCTTTTAACTGTGCCTCATGTTCAGCAGAGAGAGAATGGCGGGCTTCTTTCATAAATAAATTAACATCCATTCCTGATGTCGCACGTAAATGTGCAACCCCTAATTTATGTAATTGCACTTTAAATGGCTCATCAGTGGAAAAGATTTTATTAATTCCACCAGTAATTCTCTCCATTAATTTAACGACTGCATCTGTAAATAGATCATCCTTTGTTTTGTAATGATAATACACAGTCGCCTTCGTTACGTCTGCTCGCTGTGCTACATCGTCCATAGAAATTAATGGGTACCCTTTTTCTAAAAATAAAAATGTTGCGATTTGTAAGATTGTATCTTTTGTTGATAGTTCATTTGTACTTTTGCGTGGTCGACCTAATTGTCGCTGAGAATTTTCCATTTTACTCACTCCAAGTAAAGATATATAAACATTATTCTACCAATAAAAAGCCAAATCATCAAAGATAGCTGTTCATATTATGTAAAATTTTTGTAATTAATAATAGTCCATGAAAATGGACATAAAAATGCCGTTTTGTCTATAAAAAATGTAAGTTCACAATTTATTTATAAATTGATTAAATGTTGATTTGACAACGTTCTTTGGACATGTGGGAAATTTTTCAATAAAATAAGTTTGATTTCACTTGATTAATTAACTGCCTAGTATATATAATAACTGTATACTGACCAGTATATATAAAAATAATGTGGAGGTGCAATCGATGAAAAGAACTTTCATCATGTTTATAGCTATTATAACTTTTAGTTTATTTCAATTCGTATCACCGAATAGTGAGGCACATGCAGCAACATATGCGGATGGTACATATGATATTTCGTTTGAAATGAAAGAGGCAGGGAGTAACAATACATCAATCGCTGATGGATATTTTACAAAGCCTGCTAAATTGGTCGTTAAGAATGGGGCAAATTATATTCAATTAACGACGAATGAGAGTGACTGGATTAAATCCATGTCAGGTCCAATGGGAAGTGCAACAGATGTAAGCGAAAGTGGCAATACTCGTACAGTTCAATTTGAGGTGGGAGATTTATCAAACCCAGTTAATATGAATATGCATGTTGTTGTACCAGAAGAAGTTGCTGGAATGGAATATGATCATAATCATTCTGTTCGTGTAGTTTTTAATGCCGAAAATATTCCAACTGCAACAAGTGGAAGTACAGAAGCAAAGACAGATGCAAAAGAGGATGTAGAACAAGTAACTGCAGGTGCAGATGATACTACGGAAAAGAACCCTAAGACAGGGGATACAACTCCGATTGGTGTATATGTATTTTTACTATTAGCATCAACTGCCGTTTTAGTTATTTATGAAACTCGTTTTGCAAAAAATTAATCATATGATGGAAAGGAAAGTAAAATGAGAAAACCAACGATCATATTTTCAATAGTACTTCTTCTTATGAGCCTATTCGGCCAACAGCCTGTCCTAGCTGAGACTAGTAGTTATAATAATATAGAGCCCGGTTCATATGATATTACGGCTAAGGCTTTAAATGCTGATAAAGATGAAGCGTCTGGAGCAGCAGGTTTTATTGATGAAAATGCGACTTTAACTATAACTGAAGATAGTTTTTTATTTACCATCACTATTCCTAAAAATGATATGGCAGAAATTGCGGGATTACAAGTTGAGGGTGCTGAGCCTGTTGAGATAGATGGGACGGAATGGACGTACCAATTAAATGAAATTGATGACATATTAAATGCACGTACACAGTATGAAGTACCAAAGTTAAACATGAAACACGATGTTCCTTTTAGATTTAAATTAGAAGGCTTAACTACTTTACCTACTGTAGAAGAAACGCCTGAACAGCCAGAACAGCCGGAAAAGCCAGAACAACCAGAAGATACACCGGAACAACCGGATGAAGAACCAGATCAACCAGAAGATACACCGGAACAGCCGGATGGAGATTCTGAAAAACCAGAGGAAACACCAACACCAGAACAGCCGGATGAAAATAATGCAATTGAATTAGAAAATGGACTACATTCATTCGATACGGCATTTATTAATGTTAAAAATGGTAGTCCATCAGCTATGGCTCGTTATTTAGGGGAAGAAACATATGTTGAAGTAAAAGATGGAAAAACTTTATTTTATATTTTGATTAATGATAATGAGACGGTAACAAAATTAGAATTGGATGGTAAAGCACCAGTAGAAAAAGGTGTCGATGGTAAGAAAACATTACTAGGTTTTGAAGTAGATGCGCTACAAACAAAAATGGATGGATATGCTGAATATCAAGCTCCGTTGAATGGAGAGATTTATAACGGAAACGCAGATTTTAATATCGAACTAAACGATGAATCAATTAAAAAGGTGAACCAGTTACCAATCGAAACGGAAACGACAGTAGAAGAAGACAAACCAAAACCAGAAGAAAAACCTTCTAAGCCAGAAGAAAAACCTGAGGCAGAAGATAAAGTACAAACGATTGATTATGTAATTAAACATGAAACAGAAGATAAAGCATCAGCAGCAGATGAATTCTTTAAAAAGCCAGGAAAAATTGTTGAGAAAAATGGGAAGTATTTCTTAGAAGTAACAGTGAAAAACTGGAGCATGATTGACGATTTAAAAGCGAATGGTAAAAAGATAAACGTTTTGAAAGAAAATAAAAAAGACGATGAAGCAGTAGTTCAAATTCCGATTGCAAAAGATTTTTCTAAAATTGTCCCGTTAAGCATGAAAGTAACGGTGCCTGGTTTATATGAAACAACACATGAAGCTCGTCTTGTCATGGATATCGATTCTTTAAAAGAAGTGGAAGAAGAATCGGGTAGTAATGGAAACTCGGGTAAAGATCCTAATCACCCAGGTACTTCACCAAAAGATAAAGGGAAAAAACCAAGTAAACAATCTACCAACCAAACTAACGTTGGTGTAAATGCTTATAATATTGACTATACTATTAAACATGCTACAAAAGACGAAGCATCTACTGCAGATGGGTTCTTTGAAAAGCCAGGAACATTACTAGAGAAAAATGGAAAATACTATTTACAAGTAACAGTAACAAACTGGAGTATGATTGATTGGATCGAAGTTAATGGAAATTCCATTGCAATTGTAAGTGAAAATAAAGCGAAAGATATAGCAGTCATTCAATTTGCTGTGCCAAGTGATTTATCAAAAGTTGTTCCATTAACGATGAAAATTACAGTTCCAGGTTTATATGAAACTGTACATGAAGCTCGTCTTGTCATGAATCCTGATAGCATGAAATTAATAAATGGAAAACATAGTTTCGATGTTGATGAAAATCTTGAAAACAATATAGGAACATCAAATGGAAAAAATAGAGCATCTACTGATGATCAAATGGATAAACCAGCATTTGGTAATGCAACAAATAATGGAACACCAACAGATAACGGTACAGATAATGCTCCAACAAACCCTAAAACAGGAGATACGAGCAAAATCATTTTGTACAGCTTATTATTAGTTGGATCATTAGCAATGTTGGTGCTTCGTATTAGAAAAACTCAGTTTAACGGATAAAGAATCATACAATTAGTATATACATCTTACTAATTGGATTGGATTTTTGCGGGCAAGGCTCTCCCCCACATAAATTGACGGTGGCAAAACGCTTCCGTCAGTACTTTGCCCATAATGATGTGAATTCTTTATTTGCATATAAATGACCCCACTACCAATTTTGGAGTGGGGTTTATGTTGTTCGTTTATTGTTACATAATTGGACGAACAAGCGAAAAGAATTCCAATACATAGCATTGTTGTAACATATCGTATGATTCTTTTTTTCATCGCTTCCATCTGTCTTTTTATAAGAATTATAAGGTATATTTAATGATTGAAAATAAATTTTTCGCGAAAGTCTTTTATTTAAGCTCCATTGACATTGAAAGCGCTTTATAATAATGTTTGAGATATAGATTATTTTATTGGAGGAATGTTCATGGGTGAGATGATTTTTAGTGATCCATTAAAATTGAATGCAATTCGTTTTGGTGAAAAAGAAGCAATATCCTATTTGGACAGGCGATTTACATATAAACAGTTGAATGATCGTGTAAATAAATTAGCGCACGCATTGCAGAGTAAAGGGATTAATAAAGGAGATAAAGTTGCTTTCATGTTGTTAAATTGCAATGAACTTGTGGAAACGATGTTCGCTTGTAGTAAAATTGGAGCGATTTTTATTCCGATTAATGCACGTTTTGTAGGAAGGGAAATTGCCCATATTGTAAATAATGCTAAAGCGGGATTACTAATTTATGATATTCGTTTTGAGGAAGAAGTGGTGAGAGCAACAGAATGGACGAAAACGATTCAACACTTTGTTAGTGTCGGGACAAATAGTTCTTTTACAAAGGTGGAGTATGAACAATGGATTGGAGAACAACCATCGGTGGAGCCAACCCCAGTTGTTCCTTTGCAGGAAACGGATACAATTTGCTATTTATATACAGGTGGTACGACAGGTTTGCCAAAAGGTGCGGTTAGATCACATAGAAGTTTGTATTTAGTTAGTTTATTATTTAGTATCGAATTCGAAATTGGACGAAATGGAAAGGGGTTAGTAGTTGGACCATTATTCGGTGCAGCATCTTTGGCCATTACGATACCGAACTTTTTTGTCGGTAATCCTGTCCATTTACTTGAGCGTTTTGATCCAGAGGCAGTGTTACGTGGAATGGATGAGGAGAAAACGACAACGACTTTTTTAGCACCACCTATGTTAGATGCAATTTTTTCGTTACCGGAAGAAATAAAGGAAAAATATGATGTATCATCAATGGAATCGATTATTTCAGTTGGTGCCCCTCTTATGACAGCGACAAAGGAACAGACATTGCAATTTTTTCCTCGAATAAAATTAAATGAATTTTATGGTGCATCGGAACATGGTGGATCGACAAATTTATTTCCAGAATATATGGCTTTAAAGGATCGTTCCGTCGGTTTACCGATGTTAGGAATGGAAGTGAAAATTGTAGATGAAGCGGGAAATGAAGTGAAGCAAGGAGAAGTTGGCGAGATTGTTGTAAAAGGTATTACATTATGTGATGGATATTATGAAAATGAACGAGCGAATGAAGAGGCATTTCGTGATGGATGGCTCGGTCTTGGGGATTTAGGAAAACAAGATGAAGAAGGGTTTTATTATTTAGTCGATCGTAAACAAGATATGGTTTTATCTGGAGCATTTAATGTGTACCCAGCAGAGATTGAAGAAGTACTACATTTGCATAATAATGTTGCGGAAGCGGCAGTAATTGGCAAAAGTGATACAAAATGGGGGGAAGTTCCTGTCGCAGTTATTCGCTTAAAGGATTCTAAAACGACAACTGAAGAAGATATTATTCATTTTTGCCGTAGCAATATGGCTAGTTATAAAATTCCACATGAAGTAATTTTTGTAGAAGAATTGTTGCCTCGTAGTTTACAAGGAAAAGTATTGAAATTTAAATTGAGAGAGACATTTGTTCAATGAACTGATGAAGCAATAGGTAAGGGAACATCTTCTTCTCGCAAGATAAATCGTATAATATTATATAATGAAGAAATATAAGATGTAGAAAAGAGAATGAATATATTATATCATGTTAAAGGTGTACGGAAGAAAAGAGGAGAAGTATTGCAACATATTACATTTGAAAATATTCACGTATTAGGGTCCGTAATACATGAGGAAGATACATATATACAATATGAACACAAAGATATGTTCTATAGGTATGATAGTAATTTTATTCGCTTTAAACAAATGCCATCATTGCTTACATTTCAAAAATTAGTAGCGACGTCTAAAAGATATAATGAAAGTAATGGTGCATATTATGTACATTTTCATTTTCCTGAAAATGTTGAACTCCCAACAGGATTATGTCGTTATTTACAAGATGAACAATATGAAATTACTAAAATTGAACTATATGCGATTCAACCAATTGATTTTCCAATTGTAGAACAAACAGCAGAAATTGAGATTCAAGCTGTAAATGAGGAAAATTTACAGACGTTTCTACGTTTGCAATATGAAGATGATATAGAATTTGGTCCGACATTTGCGAAGGAACAAAGGGACTTGACGTATCGTTTATGGGAATCAGATGTTCATACATATGTTATAGCTTATTTTGCAGGAAAAGCAGTAGGGTATGTTGAGTTAATATTGCAAGAAGAGACAGTAGAAATAAATAATTTAATGGTACGTGCCCCATATCGGCGCCGTAGTATTGGAAGTATGCTCCAGACTTATGTTGTGCAAACATTTCCAAATAAAACGATCATTTTATTAGCGGACAGTGAGGATACTCCGAGAGAAATGTATCAAAAGCAAGGCTATGTAAACTGTGGTTTTATGTATGAAGCATTAAAAATATTTAAATATGATTGAGTGTACGAAGTGAAAAACATAAAACGAGACAGGAGATAGCAAGAAGTTATCCCTGTCTCGTTTTAATGTAGCATTTGATCGAACATATTTGTTAATCCGAAGTTAGTAGACAATTGTTCCTCTGCGTACTTTAACTCGTCTATAGCACGGTAAAACAGATCGGCACTAGACTCATATTCTTCAGCAACAGCAAGTGAGATTGCTTGTTCTATTTGGTCCAGATTCTCATTATAAGTTGTGCTAACATCTTTTAGTACCCCAATATAATCTGTGGCATCGTTTGAATTTGGTAAAGCATCGATTTGTTCTAAACAGTCTCTGACATATCCAATATGTTCTTCTACATTCATCTGCCACTCAGCATCGTACAAAACCGCTTGCATCATGTATGCAGGAAAGACAATTTCTAAAAAATTATCTTTTATAGCGAGAAATGTAGGGAAGATTTCATTGAATTCGTCCTGTGCATTAGTTTCTGCTATGTGATCTGTTTCTGCTTCATCCTCATGCTCCGTTTTCTCGGTATGAGTATTAATAGCGGTCTTTTCTTTTTGAGCATTTTTAATTTCTTGATCTAAATTAGCTTCTTCTTTTTCTAATTTTTCCATTTCTTCATTTAATGTTTCGAGTTCTTTTTCTAAAGTTTTTACGCGCATTTCTTGTTCATTTAACGCCTCTTTTGGAGTGGATTCACAGCCAATTAAGAAAACAACAAGAAAAAGCATCATCATACGTTTCATTTATTAACCACCTTTTTAATTAAGTTGTGCCTGTATGTCATGCATCATCTCTAATGCCTCATCTAGATTAGTTTGTACTTCATCGATTAGTTGTCGATGTATTTCTTTTGAACCAGTACTATTTAGACGATGGTTTTCTAATTCTGTAACTACTTCATTGATGTTACCCGAATACATTTGTGTCCAAGTGACAAATTCGTCTATAAGTGCCTCGTGTTGTGGTGGAGTTGATTCTAAAAAATCAGGGATAAACTTACTAGGTGCTTGATAAAATACTGGCATAAAAACATATACCTCCATTATCCAGTCTATTTCAGGCAACGCATCTACCCCTTCACGAATCATCGATTGTAAGTCGTTGTGATTAATTTCATAGTATTCAACGTACATGCTCAATTCTTCTAAAAATGGGTCATGTTTTGCTGTGGACGCCACTGTCTTTTCATTTTCTGCTTGTTGTTCCATGATTTCAGCTAATAACTTTTCCATTTCTTTCTCTTTTTGGTTTACCGTTTCTTGTTTTTCCTCTATCATTATTTCTTTTTCTTCTATTTGTTCTTTTAATGTTTCCATTTTATCGTTGATTGCATGTAGTTCATTTTCATTGCTACTATTCGATTGGCAACCGATCAATAAAAGAATCATAAATACGATAAAGTACATGCAAAAACTTATGTTTCTCTTTTTCTTCATGTTATCTTCCTCTATAAAATAATACTTATTATCTATTACTTTTAGGCTAATAGCAAGTAAGAGTAAAGAAAAATAGATATCGTGTGATTGTGTTGGAACATATGAGAGAAATTTATGAACAATATGAAGGTGAATTTGAAGATTTAGGTCCGAATTTAACAGGGGCTAAAATAGGCCTAGCGGTACCTAGCTATATGGAAATTGATTCATTAGCAGATTTAAAGCCTAAAAAATAGAAGAGAAAAAAGAGTCTAATGATGTACCGAACGGATAAAGTTAAATTTACTATTTATCTCTTGAGGTGTATATGTCATAGTAGACTCTTTTTTTTATTTCTCTTATGTGAAACAAACTAAATTGGATAGACATTTTAATAACATTCTTCGATCTGGTTATTTTCATGTATAATAAAAGATACTGAGGTGATACAAATGTCAGAAAAAATGTCTGGTGAAAAAAGACGTAAATTCATCGTGAATCAATTAAAAAAGACGAAAAAGGCTTATACGGGTAGACAATTAGCTGAAATGACGAATGTCAGTAGGCAGGTGATTGTTACAGATATTGCCTTATTAAGAACGGCGGATGAACCAATTATTGCAACGAACCGAGGGTATATTTATTTACAAGAAGATGAACAGGAAACATTTAAAAAAGTTGTTGCATGTCAACATCGCCCAGAGGATACAGCAGAGGAACTAAACATTATAGTAGATAATGGTGTAAAAGTGTTAAACGTGATTGTCGAACATCCGATTTATGGTGAAATGACGGGTAGTTTGCAAATTGAAAGTAGATTTGATGTGAAACAATTTATCGAAGCTTTACACGAAGAACAGTCAACTCTTTTATCTGTTTTAACAGATGGGATTCATTTACATACGCTTGAAGCGGACAAAGAGGAAAAATTGGAAGCGGCGATCCAAGCATTACGTCATGCGGGGTATTTATACGAAGCATAATTGAAAGGGGTAAACGAAAATGTTTACCCCTTTTTCATTAAAGTCCCATAATATGGTATCCAGAATCTACATGGATAACTTCGCCGGTAATTCCTCTTGATAAATCACTTACTAAGAACATTGTTGCATCTCCGACTTGTTCTTGGTCAACATTTCTACGTAAAGGAGCTCTCTCTTCAATAACAGAGTGGATTTCATTTAAACCGGAAACCCCTTTAGCTGATAATGTACGAATCGGTCCAGCTGAAATAGCATTAACACGGATGCTGTTTTTACCTACATCTTCTGCTAAGTAACGGACACTTGCTTCTAATGAAGCTTTCGCAACTCCCATGATATTATAATTTTTCACGACTCGTTCTGAACCTAAATATGATTGTGTAACAATACTGCCGCCTTCTGTCATATATTTACGTGCCGCATTTGTTACAGTTACTAAAGAATACGCACTAATTTCTTGTGCAAGTAAAAATCCATCTCGAGATGTGTTTGCAAATTCACCTTGTAATTCTTCCGTGTTTGCAAACGCGACAGAGTGAATAACACCATGAATTACACCAAGTTTTTCGCCAATTTCATCAAAAGCTTGTCCAATACTTTCATCACTCGCAACATCACATGTAACAAGCAAAGCCGGTTGTATATTATTTTCTCCTAATAATTTTTCTAATTTTTTCTTAGAACGTTCTTGTCTATTAGTGAAAATTAAATTCGCGCCTTCCCGATGTAAGGACTTTGCAATTCCCCAAGCGATGCTTCGTTGGTTAGCAACTCCCATTACAACAATGTTCTTTCCTTTTAATAAGCCTGACATATAGGCACCTCCATCGAAATATGTACTTTCTATATTATACTTAATAGAAGGAGGGGAACACAATGTAAAAGGTAAAAAAAGACATGAACAGAAGAGGAAATGATAGTTTTTACGGAAATATTCAATTTATTTGACGATTAATCTAATATATACTACTATATGGTTGTCCAAGTAATTTTGTGACTTTTTTTATCATGGAAAAAGTAAAGTGAAAACTTTTTATTCAAAAAATATGCAAAATACTTTACAAAGCAAAAAATGTTCTCTATAATAAAAAATGTTGACTGTCAAAAAGGCGATGCAACATATACATAAGTAAGGCCCCTTGGTCAAGCGGTTAAGACACCGCCCTTTCACGGCGGTAACACGGGTTCGAGTCCCGTAGGGGTCACCATCATGCCGGCCTAGCTCAATTGGTAGAGCAACTGACTTGTAATCAGTAGGTTGGGGGTTCAAGTCCTCTGGCCGGCATTTTTTTAATGAAAAAATATTGGAGGGGTAGCGAAGTGGCTAAACGCGGCGGACTGTAAATCCGCTCCCATCGGGTTCGGCAGTTCGAATCTGCCCCCCTCCACCATGGATATTGGGCTATAGCCAAGCGGTAAGGCAACGGATTTTGGTTCCGTCATTCCTAGGTTCGAATCCTAGTAGCCCAGCCAATTATTACAATTATAAGTTATAAATATAGATAAAATAAACAAGGGAGGTTTTTTAAACTTACCTTGTTTATTTTTGTTTTTATGACTATTTCAGTGGATTATATGAAAAGGTATCGTATTTTTTGAAGAAAAAGCAAGATATATAGGAAATTTATAAGTACTTTTGATATAATGAAATGCAGGATTTGTTCGGAAAATAATAAATGAAGAAAAATGAACATAATTTTTAGTTAAGGGTGAATGAAATGGATATTTCTTCTAGAATTCCTGGTTTTTATAAAATGACTGTTGAGGAACGAAAAGAACATATTAGTACATTATTTCAACTAGATGATGTAGCAAAATCACAGTTGAATGATATGGTAAATTTACCAGAAAATATTGCAGACAAAATGATCGAAAATGTTATTGGAACATTTTCGTTACCTTTAGGATTAGGATTGAACTTTTTAATTGATGGGAAAGATTATGTCATTCCAATGGCAGTGGAAGAACCATCGATCATCGCTTCAGCTAGTTATATTGCGAAAATTGTACGTGAGGCTGGTGGATTTAAAACAGAAGCGACAGATAGAATTATGATTGGCCAAATTCAAGTTGTCGGTTGCCCAGATTTTGAAAAAGCAAAACAAGCCGTATTAGATCAAAAAGAAATGCTTATTAAAGCAGCAAATGATGCGTATCCGAGCTTAGTTGCTCGTGGTGGTGGAGCGGTTGATTTAGATGTTCGTATTATTAATGAAGATGGATCAAAATATACGAAAATGCTCGTAGTTCATATTTACGTAAATACGTGTGATGCAATGGGTGCAAACATCATTAATACAATGGCGGAATCACTTGCACCAGTTGTGGAGCATTTAACAGAAGGAAAAGTATATTTACGAATTTTATCGAATTTTGCTGATCAATGTTTAGCAAAAGCGACTTGTGTTATACCACCGCATTTATTAGAAACAGATAGTTTTACAGGGGAGGAAGTACGTGATGGTGTCGTATTAGCGTACGAATTTGCGGCTTCTGATCCTTATCGTGCTGTTACACATAATAAAGGGATTATGAACGGAATTGACCCTGTTGTTATTGCAACGGGGAATGATTGGCGTGCCATTGAGGCTGGAGCACATGCGTATGCCGCACGAGATGGTCAATACAGTTCTATGACGAAGTGGTCTGTAGATGAAAAGGGAAATTTAGTTGGAGAACTTGAATTACCTATGTCGCTAGGAATTGTCGGTGGTGCGAGCCGTGTACATCCAATGGCTCAAGTAGTTTACGACATTTTACGTGTGGAATCTGCCGAAGAGCTTGCACGTATTATCGTAACAGTTGGACTAGCTCAAAACTTAGGAGCAATTAAAGCTCTTGCAACTGACGGTATTCAAAAAGGACATATGCGTCTTCATTCTCGCTCAGTAGCGGTTGCAGCAGGTGCGACAGGGGAATTAGTAGATGTTATTGCAGAGAAGTTAGTAGAAGCGAAAGAAATCCGAGTTGGCTATGCAGAGCAACTACTGGAAGAGTATAAAAAATGAATGTGGAAATGATACCTATGTCAGAAAATAGAGCTATTGGAGTAGCGAGTAGTAAATTAATATTAGTAGGCGAGCATGCTGTTGTTCATGGACAACCAGCGATTGCTTTGCCATTTCCTTTAATTAAGGTCGAATCGAGTGTTCAGGAAATAGAAGGACCCATTCGTTTGGAAAGTGAATTGTATAATGGCCTTTTAGATGAGGCGCCAACGCAATTATCAGGCATTGTACAAACGATAAAGGAAACATTAATTTGTTTACGGGTTCCTGCAGAAAATTTACTGATTCAAATCCACTCAACGATACCTCCTGGAAAAGGGTTAGGTTCTAGTGCATCTGTCGCTATTGCGATTGTAAGGTCGTTGTTTCATTATACAAATACACCGTATACAAATGATCAACTATTAAAGCTAGCAAATATTGCTGAAACATATGCACATGGAGCACCAAGTGGAATTGATTCGATTACGATAACATCATCGAGTCCTGTTTGGTATCAAAAGGAAGCATCAGTTGATTATATTGAACCTAAAGGGACGTTTTACTTCGTCGTTGCAGATACAGGAATGATGGCAGATACAAAATCATCTGTAGCGAACGTAAAAGAACTTTTAAAAACAGCTCCTGAAAAAATGTACGGTGCCGTAGAGCGTATTGGTGAAATTACGTATCAAGTACGTGAAGCATTAGAAAAATCGAGTAAAAAGGTCCTCGGTTATTTATTAAACGAGGCGCAACATGAATTGGAATTATTAGGAGTTAGTAATGAAGGTTTAGAAAGATTAATTCAGTTTGCCCGAAAAGAAGGTGCACTTGGTGCAAAATTAACTGGGGCTGGAAAAGGTGGTTGTATGATTGCCTTGGCACAAAATGAACTACATTCAAAACAATTAAGTGAAAAGCTAAAACAGTTTGGGGCACAAGCTGTTTGGCCATTCGTCCTTAAAAATGAACATATCGAATAAAAAATGAAGGAAATCGGCTGCCCGGTTTCCTATTTGTCTGTATATAACAAATATGTAAAGGGGTATGAACATGAAGGGAACAGCGAAAGCACATACGAATATTGCGTTAATTAAATATTGGGGAAAACGGAACGAGGAGTTAATTTTACCGACAAATAGTAGCTTATCAGTTACGTTGGATGGATTACATACCGAAACGACCGTGCAATTCCACGAAGATTTACAAGAGGATGTATTTGTTTTAGATAATAAAGAAGTAACAGGTGTAGCATATGATCGTGTTACAAACTATTTAAATTTATTCCGTAATTATGCGAATAAACAAGGGTTATTTGCCGAAGTAACTTCCACGAATAAAGTTCCAACAGCAGCTGGATTTGCTTCAAGTGCATCAGGATTTGCTGCATTGGCTGGAGCAACGTCAAAAGCACTTGATTTACAGTTATCAGATGAAGATTTATCACGTTTTACACGTCAAGGGTCTGGTTCGGCTTGTCGCTCTATTTATGGTGGATTTGTAGAGTGGCAAATGGGGGAACGTGATGATGGCCAAGATTCATTCGCAGTACAAGTTGCACCACAGGATCACTGGGATATTCGGGTAGCAGCCGTTGTGTTAACCGCAGAGGAAAAAGATGTTTCAAGTCGTGTAGGAATGAGGAGGACTGTGGAAACATCCGTGTTTTATGATGGTTGGTTACAAAGTTTACCGAAAGACATGGAGACGATTAAAGAAGGAATTCGTGATAAAGATTTTGAGAAAGTTGGTAAAGTGGCAGAAGCGAATTGTTTAAAAATGCATGCGACAACATTTGGGGCGACACCTCCGTTTACGTATTGGCAAGATACGACAATGTCTTTAATGCAAACTGTACAAAATTTACGAAAAAAAGATATTCCAGCATATTTTACCATCGATGCAGGTCCGAATGTGAAAGTAATCTATTTACCAGAACATGAGGGAGAAGTGTTACGAACATTAGAAGCTGCACGAGGTGTAGAAAAAATTATCGTAAGTAAAGTTGGGGCAGGTATTTCGTATAAATAAGGAGGCAGCACATTAATGGAACAGGCGATAAAAATAAAGGTACCAGGTAAATTAATGGTTGCTGGAGAATTTGCTGTATTAGAAAAGCATCATCCATTAATTGTGATGGCTGTCAATCGTTTTGTAGAAACGACGATTGAAAAAACTCCGATTAGTCGTGTTTGTTTGCCAGATGTAGAAGTCCCCTCTGCAACATGGGATTTTTTAAAAAAGAGAGTGCATATTCATCATTCGAGCAGACGCATGTCCTTTGTGAATGATGCGATGTCTTATACATTAAGGTATTTAAAGGAACAAAACATCGAAATTGAGCCATTTACAATCACTGTACATAGTGAGCTCGATGATAAAAAGACAGGTGTAAAATTTGGCCTAGGTTCTAGTGCGGCAGTTGTTACTTCGGTCGTGAGGGCTATTTTACAACTATTTCTCGGAGATAAAGTGACAGATGAACTCGTATTTAAATTAGCATCGATATCACATGTGAAAACTCAAGGAAATGGTTCTGGTGCAGATATTGCAGCTTCGACATATGGTGGTGTCCTTTTATACACTTCTTTCCAAGCAGAATGGCTTTTAAGTCAATTCCGAAAAACACGTTCAATAACAGAATTGATTGAAAAAGATTGGAAGTATTTATCGATTAAACAATTGAAGTTTCCACCATCGATTCAACTAGCTGTCGGTTGGACAGGAAAGGCTGCATCAACAAAAAGCTTAGTAAAAGAAGTAAAGAAAATGGATGATCGATCCGTTTATGAAGCATTTTTAGTTAAAAGTAAAACGGCGGTATTGTTGATGATTGAAGGGATGGAAACAGAAAATGTCGCAAAATTTTTGAAAGGTATCGAGCAAAATCGTATTGCTTTAGCGGAAATGGGCAATATTGCAAAAGTACCAATTGAAACAGAAAAACTTCGTAAATTGCGAGATGAAGCAGTCAAACTCGGTGGTGCTGGGAAACTATCTGGTGCCGGGGGCGGAGATTGTGGCATAGCCTTCTTACCACTCGATAAAGACGTGGATGAGTTGTATGGAGCTTGGGAACAATTGAATATCAAACCTTTAACAATAAATGTATATGAACGTGCTGAATAAATATACAAATTTTTGTTGAGTTGAGTCAACCTCCTCACTTCATATAAAATAAAATTATATATGAAGTGAGGGGGTTATTTTAATGAAACGAAATATCTCTGTTATTGGAGTACCGATGGATTTAGGCCAATTGAAACGTGGTGTCGACATGGGACCACAAGCAATTCGTTATGCAGGTGTAATAGAAAAATTGCAAACTTTGCAATATGATGTATCTGATTTTGGTGATATAAAAGTAGTGGATGTAGCAAGTGAGGATAGTCATGTAGCGGAAAACTTAAACAATTTAACCGCGGTAAAAAAAGTGAACGAAACGTTAGCAAATACGGTAGATGAAACGATAGAACGAGGCGATTTTCCACTTGTATTTGGTGGAGACCATAGTATCGCAATTGGATCACTTGCCGGCATAGCGAAACACTATGAAAATATTGGTGTTATTTGGTTTGATGCACATGGTGATATGAACACAGATAAAACCTCTCCATCCGGCAATATTCATGGTATGTCTTTAGCTGCAAGTGTAGGGCATGGCCATCCTTCTCTCGTTCATCTATTTGAAGCGAAAACAAAAATACAACCTGAAAATGTCGTTTTAATTGGGGTGCGTGAATTAGACCGAGGAGAAATTGAATTGTTACGCCAGTTAAATGTAAAGGTGTTTACGATGCATGAAGTGGATACAATGGGAATGAAGGCTGTAATGGATGAAGCATTACAATATTTACAAGACCGAACAGATAAAATTCATGTAAGTTTTGATTTAGATGTATTAGATCCATCAGAAGCACCAGGTGTTGGAACTCCTGTAATTGGAGGAATAACGTATCGTGAGGCACATGTTGCATTAGAACTCCTAGCAAAAACGAAAGGTATCACTTCAGCAGAATTTGTAGAAGTAAACCCTATTTTAGATGCTCGAAATAAAACCGCTGAACTAACCGTCGCCTTAATAGGTTCATTATTTGGAGAAACATTATTTTAAGTTTTAAGTTTTAAGGAAAGGCAAGGACGCTGTCGTTTAATGTATAGTTGCAAGAATACGCGGTGGAGTTGCAAGAATGCGCGGTGGAGTTGCAAGAATACCGGTCGAAGTTGCAAGAATGTGTGGTGGAGTTGCAAGAATACAGGTCAAAGTTGCAAGAATACCGGTCGAAGTTGCAAGAATGTGTGGTGGAGTTGCAAGAATACAGGTCAAAGTTGCAAGAATATGGGTCAAAGTTGCAAGAATACAGGTCGAAGTTGCAAGAATGCGCGGTGGAGTTGCAAGAATACAGGTCAAAGTTGCAAGAATACGCAGTGGAGTTGCAAGAATGCAGGTCAAAGTTGCAAGAATACCGGTCGAAGTTGCAAGAATGCGCGGTGGAGTTGCAAGAATACAGGTCAAAGTTGCAAGAATGCGCGGTGGAGTTGCAAGAATACAGGTCAAAGTTGCAAGAATGCATGTCGAAGTTGCAAGAATATAGAATGAACCTGCAAGAACTCACGCCGAACCTACAAAAATCAACAGCCAACTTACAAGAACCTACAAAAATCAATCCACATATATAACGAAAAAAGTTAAGCCGTTTCATAGCGTACTTAACTTTTTTATTGTAAAGGAAATGTTTTCAACCATGATTACATACATGGTGCATAGATTATGGTATAATATACGATATATTATTTGGCTATAAAAAGGAAGTGTCGACGTGCTAGCGGATGGACTCGATCTCATCAATATTTTAAGAATTGGCGTAGATATCGCTATCGTCTGGTATGTTTTATATAAATTAATTATGATTATTAGAGGAACGAAGGCAATCCAATTATTAAAAGGAATTGTCGTTGTTATCTTCATTTGGGCATTAAGTATTTTATTTAATTTACAAACGATTCAATGGATAACGAACCAAGCTATTTTATGGGGTTTCCTCGTCATCATTATTTTATTCCAACCAGAATTACGTAGAGCGTTAGAACAGTTAGGGCGTGGAAGTATTTTTTCAAGAAGTACACGTTCAGAAGAAGAAGTAATGGAACAAACGATTAATGCGATTGTTGCTTCTTGTTTGTATATGGCGAAGCGACGCATTGGAGCATTAATAACGATTGAATTAGAAACAGGGACGGGAGAGTATGCTGAAACTGGAATCCCGATTAATGGTAATTTAACGAATCAATTATTAACGAATATATTTACACCAAACACACCATTGCATGATGGTGCGGTTATTATTAAAGATAATGAAATTGTAGCTGCAGCATGTTACTTACCACTTTCTGAAAGTGCGACAATTTCTAGAGACCTGGGGACACGTCATAGAGCTGCCTTAGGAATTAGTGAAGTAACAGACGCATTAACGATCATCGTATCCGAAGAAACTGGTGCGATCTCTTGCACACAGTATGGGGAATTATACCGAGATATTGACGAAGATCGTTTACGTTCCATTTTAGAACGAAACTTAACACAAACATTGAAGAGCCCTGAATCAAAGGCATTTAATTGGAGGGCGAAAAAGAATGGATAAATTATTTCAAAGTAAATGGTTTATAAGGGTTATTTCCCTCGTATTAGCAATAACATTGTATTTATTCGTAACAGTGGAAACAAACCCGGGTCAAAATGAGTCACGAATTGAAACGACAAGTTCCAAAGAAACAGAAGTGATTGATGAAGTACCTTTAGAAATCAAAATTGACGCCGAAAATTATGTTGTAAGTGGTGTGCCTGAACATGTAAAAGTTTCACTAGAAGGTAAGACGAGTGTGTTAACTCCGATTGTTCGACAGCAATCATTTACAGTTTTTGTTGATTTACGTGAATTAGAAGAAGGGTCTCATACGGTTGAGGTCGAATACGATAATATACCGAAAGAAGTAAATGCCTATATTGAACCGAAAACAATCGATGTTCAAATTGAAAAGCGGGCAATGCAAGAGTTTTCAGTTGATGTTGATATTACGAACTTGGACAAATTACCTGTTGGATACGAACTAGGTGAACCATCAGTCGATCCGGAAACTGTGACGATTGTTAGCTCACAAGAAGTTATTGATCAAATCGCCATGGTGAAGGTGTTTGTGGATGTGACAGATTTAAGGGAGTCCATACGTAATAAGGAGTTACCGATCATTGTATATGACGCACAAGGGAATGATTTAAATGTTCGGGTAGAACCATCAAGTGTAACAGTATCAATGGATGTCGATCGTCCAAGCACAAAAGTTCCACTTGATGTAAAAACGAAAGGAAAACTACCGGACAAGTTTGAAATAGATAAAATGGAAGCAGTAGAGGAAATTGAAATTTTCGGTCGCCGTGACGTGTTAGATGAAGTGAAGGAAATTTCGACAGAGGAAATAGATTTAAGTGAAATTGAGAGCTCTGGAGCTATAGAAGTCCCCCTGAATCTACCTGAAGGTATTGCGGTGAATGATGAAAAAATAAAAGTAGACATTACTTTAAAGGAATCTAAGGTATTTAAGGAAATTCCAATCGAAATTAAAGGAGAAGGGGATCAGAAAGTAGTATTTAAACATCCAGAAGATGGCACAATTAGTGTTACAGCTATTGGATTGGATACCCTTATGGAAGAATTGGAAGAATCAGAAATTATCGCATCGATTGATGTTACAAATACTGACAGTGATAAAGAATCTAGAGTAAATATTTCGATTGAAGGACCGAAAGATTTTAAATTTGATGCTGAACCGAAAAAAGTTACAGTTGAAGTGAATGAATAGTGCGAATATGCATGATTGAATTAAAGGAGAGGTAAAGTTGGGTAAATATTTTGGAACAGATGGTGTAAGAGGTGTAGCAAACGAAACATTAACACCGGAAATAGCCTATAAATTAGGAAGAATAAGTGGACATCTATTTAAAAAAGAAGATGGGAAACCAAAAGTATTAATTGGTTTAGACACTCGAGTTTCTGGTCCGATGCTAGAAGGAGCACTTGTGGCAGGGCTTTTATCCATTGGAGCAGAAGTAATGAGATTAGGCGTTATTTCGACACCAGGAGTTGCTTATTTAACAAAAGTAACGAATGCCGAAATGGGGATTATGATTTCTGCATCACATAATCCATTTGGAGATAATGGGATTAAAATCTTTGGACCAAGTGGATATAAATTATCAGATGAACAAGAAGCGGAAATAGAAGCATTAATGGATGAAGAAGATACATTGCCACGTCCAACTGGTGATGGTATTGGAACAGTGAGCAACTATTTCGAAGGGTCACAAAAATATCTGTCATATTTACAAGAGACAGTAGACCATGAATTCACGGACATGTATGTCGGTTTAGATTGTGCAAATGGTGCAACATCAAGTCTTGCAGCACATTTATTTGCTGACTTAGATGCTGAGCTATTTACAATTGGAAATTCACCAAACGGCACAAATATCAATGATGGATATGGTTCGAATGCGACAGAAAATTTACAAGCGTTAGTAAAAGAAAAAGAGTTAGACATTGGACTAGCATTTGATGGAGACGGAGATCGCTTAATTGCGGTTGATGAAAATGGGGAAGTTGTAAATGGAGATCAAGTAATGTATATTTGTGCGAAACATTTACATGAAAAAGGCGCATTGAAAAATGAAACGGTTGTAGCAACGGTAATGAGTAACTTAGGGCTACATCGCTCATTAGAAAAACTAGGTGTTCAAGTTGTGACATCTAACGTTGGAGACCGTTATGTTATGGAGAAAATGGTTGAAGAAGGACATAACTTCGGTGGAGAACAATCTGGTCACGTTATTTTCTTAGACCATAGTACAACGGGTGACGGAATGTTGACGGCTATTCAGCTAGTTAATATTATGAAAGAAACTGGAAAACCTCTGTCTGAATTAGCAGCAGAAATGCCTATTTTCCCACAATTATTAGAAAATGTAGAAGTAACAGATAAAAATGTTGTATTAAATAGTGATGAGGTTTATGCTGAAATCGATGCAGTCGAACAAGCTTTAGGTTCAGATGGTAGGGTGCTCGTTCGTCCTTCAGGAACAGAACCTTTAATTCGAGTAATGGTAGAAGCTGAAACAGAAGATGCATGTGAAACATACGTACAACAAATTGTTGATAAAATTAAAGCATTAGGATTTTAATAAAAGTGGGGCATAAGTCGGGAAAATGTCTTTGGACATTTATATCCTTTACTTATGTCTTAACTTTTTTTATTGGCAAATTGTGTGAAATTGAGGTGGACGTAAATGGAGTTAGATATTAAAAAAATACATGCGAATCCTCCGTATGGAATGATCTCAATTTTGTTTATCGGTGCTTTTGCGGCATTATTAAACAATACTTTATTAAACATCGCCCTTCCGACGATTATGGTGGAATTCGATGTATCACCTGCAAAGGTGCAATGGGTAACGACGAGTTATATGCTTGTTAACGGAATTTTAATTCCAGCAAGTGCCTTTTTAACTCAAAGATTTTCAAATCGAAAAATATTTCTAACTGCAATGTCATTATTTACTTTAGGAACATTTATTGCGATGATTTCTCCAAACTTTTCTATTTTAGTGCTCGGGAGAATGTTACAAGCAAGTGGTTCCGGAATGATGATGCCACTTTTAATGAATATTATTTTGATTGTATTTCCAATTGAAAAGCGAGGAACGGCGATGGGGTTTTTCGGACTTGTAATGTTTGTCGCACCAGCAATTGGTCCAACTTTATCTGGTTGGATTGTCGAGCATTATTCTTGGAGAATTTTATTCGCACTCATTTTACCGTTTGGAATGATCGCACTTATTTATGCGTCATTCCGCTTAAAAAACTTAACACCAATTAAAGATATGACGTTAGACGTTTTATCACTCGTTTTATCTAGTATTGCTTTTGGTGGATTATTGTATGGATTTAGTTCTGTCGGAGATTTAGGATGGAATCATTATCTCGTTTATGTACCGATTACAGTAGGTACGATTACGTTATTTTTATTTGTTCGTAGACAGTTTACGCTACGTGAGCCAATGTTAGACTTTCGTATTTATCGGTTTCCAATGTTTGCCTTATCTTCTGTTATTTCAGTCGTTGTCTCAGCTTCCATGTTTTCAGGGATGATTTTAACTCCTCTATATGTGCAAGAAGTTAGAGGGATTTCCCCGTTTCATTCTGGTATACTGATGTTGCCGGGTGCAATCATTATGGGGTTAATGTCTCCGATTACTGGTCGTTTATTCGATAAATTTGGGGCACGAATTTTAGCGTTGATCGGTTTAACAGTGATGGTGACGACTACATTTCTATTAAGTTCGCTAACGATGGAAGATAGTTATTTTTATTTAATGACGATTTATACAGTGCGTATGTTTGGGATGTCTCTTGTAATGATGCCTGTTATGACGAATGGGTTAAATGAAATTCCGATGGAGGCAAATCCACACGGTACGGCAATTAATAATACGTTACAACAAGTGTCAGGTGCTATCGGTACAGCATTTTTATTAACGATTATGACAACAAAATCAAAAAGTGCTGGCTTAGAACTAGCGGATAAAATAGCATCCGGTAAAGTGATGCCAGATGCGTCTTTAGAACATTTAGCGATGTTAGAAGGAATTAACCATGCATTTTTCATATCAACCATTTTGGCGTTTGTTGCACTAGTTTTAGCACTTTTTATTAAGAAACCAATTCCTTATGAGAATAACATAAAAGGAAGTATGTAAAAGAGGGATAAAACAATGGTATATTATATTGCAGGATATGCTTTAAAAGTATTTTTAACGATTTTTGGTGGCCCAATTAAAGTATTCGGAAGAGAGAAATTGCCTAAAAATGATGGTTACGTTATTGCGTGTACACATACAGGATGGGTAGATATTTTATGGTTAGGGATTTCTATACTACCACTAAAAATAAATTATATGGCGAAGAAAGAGTTGTTCGAATCAAAGGGGTTAAAGTGGTTAATGGAACATTTAAATGCCTTTCCGGTCGATCGAGAAAACCCGGGGCCTAGTTCCATTAAGACGCCGATGCGTTTAATTAAAGACGGGAAAATTGTCGGTATATTTCCAAGTGGAACACGCTCGAGTGAAGATGTACCATTAAAGCGTGGGGCAGTGACGATTGCAAGTTACGCAAAGTCACCAATTATTCCAGCAGCATATGTAGGGCCGAATAACTTTAAAGAGTTATTTCGCTTTAAACGTGCCAAAATTGCCTTTGGAGAACCGATTCATTTAAGAAAAGATGTGCCTAAAAAAGAGGCGTTAGATTATTTAATGGAAGATTTAAACAAGGCGATGAAGGAATTACAAGAAGGACTAGAATAGATATTACTTTTCATAAAATTCGTAATATATGGTATAATTTTGTTGTAATCATAATACATAGAGGATGGTGCTTTCATGTTTAAAAGGTTAGTAACATTCGGTGCAATGCTTGCTTTAATAGTGAGTTTCATTGTACCTACAACAGCTGTATTTGCAAATGAAGAAAATGTCGAAAATAATGAAGCAGTAAACGAACAAGCTGAAAACACAGAAGCAAATGAAGAAACAAATGACGAAGCAGAATCGAATAATGAGGCAGAAACAAATGAAAATAATGCTGAAAACGAAGATGCTGAACCAGCAGAAACACAAGAAACAAACTTAATTTACTGGATTGTAATTGGGTATGTCTTCGTTTTATCTGTAGGACTATATGCATTTACTGAAGGTACGAAAAAAGATGAATAAAAAGTAATATCGTGTTAGAAAAATCTAGCATAAATAAGAAGGGATTTCAGTTCAATTTAATACTGGAATCCTTTTTTATATCGAAAAAAAAGGAAATATAGGATGTTCACGTATATGTCAAAAATATGATACATGTTTAAAATAGTAGTGTTTAAAAGGAGGAATTGAATAAAAGGCTATTTGTAAAGGGTTAGATATGTACTACTAGTAAAAAATATTGTTACCGCTATCTCGAATTTCTAACTTCAGTTTGGTACAATAAAATAAAAAGCAAAGCGAGGTTTTATTGTGGAATGGTTCCAAACCTATCAATGGGAAGTTTTTATTTTCCTAGAAATAGCCTCTTGGATTTTTTTGTTTCTATTTTTATTGTTACGTTATGCGTTTGATCGAGTAAAAATAGGGCAAATTTTTCTCGTATTATTTTTGTTATTTATTATATTTGAAGGAATTCTTGCCTTCATAAATTATCGACAAACAGGGGAAATCGATACATTTCAGATCGTTGTATTCATTTTTATTATATATGCTTGTACGTTTGGAATCAGTGACTTTAAAAAACTTGACCGTTATATCAAGCAAACAGTAGGAAAATGGCGGAAAGTAGATTTGCTTACAGAAAAAGATAGAGCAGTAATGGAAAAACAACAAAACCCTAAATATATAGCGCGTCGTTATCGTTTATGGTGGTACGGACATACCATCGCATTTATAATTGCTAACATTATTTTTTGGCAATTATATGGAGATAAAGCGACAGAGTTTTTATCGTATATTCAAGATTGGTCTTGGTTTGAAGAAGAGACGATTCATCATGCACCATATAAACATGAAATGGTTATGAACATTGTTCGTTTATGGCTCGTTATTTATGTAATCGATACGATTATCGCATGGTCATATACATTTTTTCCGAGCAAAAAGAAAGGGGAATAAACTAAGATGATTCGAACAGCAATTCCAGTACATGAAGCAATTGAAAAGGTATTAGCACATACAACACAATTACATAGCGAAACTGTCAAACTTGAGGATGCATATGGGAGGGTATTGCGCGCACCGATAGTTGCGAGTCACCCAGTCCCTCCATTTGACCGCTCTGCATATGACGGGTATGCCGTTCGTTCAGAAGATACCGTACATGCAACGAAAACGAATAAGATTGCTTTTAAAAAAATCGGCGACATTGGTGCAGGTTATGTCGGAAGAAAACGACTTCAACCTTTTGAAGCGTACCGAATTATGACGGGGGCAAAATTGCCTGAAGGTGCCGACGCGATTATTATGTTAGAGCATACAGAAACGACAGAAGATGGTTTTACAATTAACACACCAATTAAGCATCATGAAAACATTTCTTTTACAGGGGAAGATGCTAAAGAAGGCGAAATGCTCATAGAGGCAGGAGATATCATTCATCCTGGTACGAGCGCATTATTAGCAACATTTGGCTATGCAAATGTTGAAGTCGGGAAAAAACCTCGTGTTAGTATTTTATCGACAGGTACCGAGTTATTAAACGTAGATGAACCGTTACAAGACGGGAAAATTCGAAATTCAAATGGGCCAATGCTAGAAGCACAACTCAAACGGATGGGTATTCAAGCTACTTCTTACGGGATGTCGGAAGATAATTTAGATGCGTGTACGAAAATCGTAGAAGAAGCATTAGAAAATTCCGATGTCGTAATGACGACTGGTGGGGTGTCGGTAGGTGATTATGATTATTTACCGCAAATTTATGAACGTTTAGGTGCGACAGTGTTATTCGATAAAATTATGATGCGACCAGGAAGTGTGACAACGGTCGCTGTAGTAGGAGATAAATTATTATTTGGGCTTTCAGGAAATCCATCCGCATGTTTTACTGGCTTTGAATTGTATGCTCGTCCAGCTTTATTAAAAATGATGGGTGCTACAAAATTGTTTTTACCGACGATGAAAGCATCCTTAGGTGAAGATTTTACAAAGGCGAATCCGTTCACACGATTTATTCGCGCATCTTGGGATATTCAAAATGGAAAGATCGTTGCTTCCCCTGCAGGTTTTAATAAATCAAATGCCGTTTCATCGATAGCTAGAGGAAACTGCATCATCGTTTTACCTAGTGGTTCTGAAGGCTATGTAAAAGGGGCAGAGATTGATGTATTATTATTAGGACAAGAACAGGGTGTTGCACAATGGATACTGTAAAGATATTACATGTAGTCGGATATAAAAATAGTGGAAAAACAACATTAATGAAAAATTGGATATCATATTTAAAGGAATCAGGTTATAAAGTAGCGGCAATTAAACATCATGGCCATGGAGCAAAACTTGCGATGCCAGATGAAGCGAAAGATTCCATGCAATATATTGCACATGGTGCTGATATGTCACTTGTCAGTGGGGGCGGTTATACACAGCAAATTATGCAAAAAGAATCTTCTTACAAGGAATTAATCGCACTTGCAAGACGAGATGAACCGGATATTATTTTAGTAGAAGGATTTAAAGAAGAACAAGGAAAGAAAGTAGTGCTTGCAACAGAAGAAGAATGGGAGACATTACAACAACTTGATGGAATTGTGCTCGTTGTAGGTGATGTAGAAACGGATCGTTATGAAACGATTGCTTCCCGTACATTTGAAGATCGCTTAAATAGTTGGTTACGTAGTTGGTTAAGAGAAGCTTTTTGATTTGAGGGATATGACTATGGCACAAGAACGAGTTATCGGTATATTGTTAGCTGGGGGGTTATCTAGTCGTTACGGGGAACCGAAAGCTTTTGCAACGTGGAAAAATAAAAAATTTTATATATGGTCATATAATATTTTACATGATCTTTGTGATGAGGTTATCGTAGTAACGCGAGAAGATTTACAAGCCCTGTTTCCAAAAAATATCGTCACTATAACTGATGTAGAGCCTTTTGTTGGTTGTGGACCACTTGCTGGTATTTATAGTGCGATGGAAACAGTGGAAGGTACTCAATATGTAGTGTTACCTTGTGATATGCCGTTAATGGAGAAAGATGTCATTAAAAAACTTATTGAAAAACATAAAAAAGGTGTTACAGTAGTAAAAACAGAACATTATATTCAAGCACTCGTTTCTATTTGGGATAAATCAATGAAACAACTGATTTATGAAGCACTCATACAAAAGCAATATAAAATAAAGGCGGTATTAAAAGAACCATATGTACATATGGTAGAGGGAAAATCATTAACTGATGAAGCACATATATTTTCCAATATTAATACGAAGGAAGAAGAGAGGAGGTTGGAAGCATGGAACCGATTGTAGACAAATTTGGTCGGCCCATTCGTGATTTACGTATTTCGGTGACAGACCGATGTAATTTTCGATGCACATATTGTATGCCGAAGGAAATATTTGGGGATGATTATGTATTCCTACCAAAAGAGGAATTATTAACATTCGAGGAAATTGTCCGTTTAAGTGAATTATTTGCATCGCTAGGTGTAGAAAAATTACGATTAACTGGTGGAGAACCTTTACTTAGACAAGACTTACCAAACTTAATCGAAAAATTATACGCGATTGAAGGAATTCATGATATCGGATTAACGACGAACGCAGTAATGCTTGGAAAATATGCCCAGCCTTTATTTGATGCAGGATTACGTCGTCTAAATATTAGTTTAGATGCTCTGTCAAAAGAGGTTTTTGGCAAAATGAATGGTCGTGGAACGACTCCAGATATCGTATTAAAAAATATTGATCTTGCCAAAGAAATTGGTTTTGAAATTAAAGTAAATATGGTCGTTCAAAAAGGGGTCAATGAACGAGAAATAATCCCGATGGCAACGTATTTTAAAGAACGAGGAATTACTTTACGATATATTGAATTTATGGATGTTGGAAATGATAATGCATGGAGTTTTGAACGTGTCGTTTCTAAAAAAGAGATATATGATATGCTTAACGAAAATTTCGATTTAGAGCCAGTAGAAGCGAGCTATTTCGGGGAAGTGGCGAAACGATATCGATATAAAGATAATGGAGCCGAGGTCGGTTTTATTACTTCTGTTTCTGAATCATTTTGTTCATCTTGTACGCGAGCGCGGCTTTCTTCGGAAGGGAAAATATATACATGTTTATTTGCTTCAAGTGGATTTGATATAAAAGAACTCGTTCGGAAAGGATATTCAGACGAACAGTTATTAGAAGCATTAACGACGGTTTGGGAAAATCGAACAGATCGTTATTCTGATGAACGAACAGAAGAAACTGCGAAAAAGCGAAAGAAGATAAATATGAGTTATATTGGTGGATAAATAATCGGGTTTGGATCAACGAAGTTACCATGAAATACGAATGATCATTCAAAAAAAGAAATGTACAAAAATTTCTGCGGGAGAAAAAGCTTTGCTAAGTCTCAATAAGTTATAGACTATAAGAGACATAGCAACTCCTCGCTAAAAAATAACAGTACATTTCTTTTTTAGTTATGTAACATGAATTATTCGTATTGTAAGGTTCTACCTTAACTTATGTTCCAAGCTCGTTACTCGTTTTATTATGAAGCGAATTCTTTTATAATTTCCGCTAACTCTTTTTCTTCTTTTGATAATGAAAAGTCTTTGTCTAAATTTTGAAAGGAGTTAAGATGGTCGAACTCTCTCTTATCTTTTATTGTAGAATCGATTATCGTTAAGATTTCGTCGTCCGACAACAAATCTTCTGTATCAGAAGTGTTGATAACATAGTAATAGGAACCATCTTTCCATTCATATGATGTGTCATTTACTTCGCCATCATCGTTGATACTCATATGTTTGATTACTTCTGTACCGTTGTCAGCTTTTAAAGATTCTGTTTCCTTACTATCTTCGTCATAAATTTCTAATTGTTCTGCTCTAATATGAAAAACGTATGTTAAATGTTCAATATTATAAAAAGCTCTTACTTCATTTGTATGCCTTGAAGAAGGGGTTTCAGATGGATTATTTAGTACACCGATAGACTCCATTTCTACACGTTCTTCATTAAATGATGGAAATTTAACTTCATTTAAATCAATTGTGAAGTGATCGTAAATCGGGTTATATGCCCCTTCATTTTCTGTATTCATTGATTTTGTCATTAGCTTTAGCAATGTTTGCATTTTTTCTTTATCTTCAGTGGATTGTACATTAGAAATAAATGGATTATATAATCTCCCATCAAATTCAAACGCCATACCATATACGCCGTCATCTGTTTGATAGTACACTCCTTCTTTTCCATTTTCGGAAAACTCCTCTATGTTTGTTGCTTCTGATTCATCTTCCTCCATAAATGTATCGATTCCATATTCTGTTAATACGGAAGATTGTAGCAGTTGTACGAGGACATCTGTCACATCAATCGACGTTTCTACACTAATTGGCTGTTTTTCCTCTAGAGGTCGATTAAACATATTTATATTCATATAGTCATCGCCAGGTTCAAGAATACTAATAATTGGTTCGTCCTTTGCAGCTTCAAATAAATTAAGTAAAGCTTCACGTTGATTGATCGATTTATCCGTATCAATGAGAGGTGCGTCAGGGTTTTTTGGTTCAATTATGCTGTTTTCTTGTTGTAAAACCTCATTATTTCCTGCATTTTCTGCTTCTATATTATTTTTCTCGTTAGGCTTCTCATTTTCATTAGTTATATTACAACTTACAAGCATCATAACGGCAAAACTAATGACCACCCATTTTAATAATTGCTTCAATATGAATTCCTCCTTGTATGTACATTTTGACTTTAAAAAACGTATGTTTTATATACTACCGAAATTAAAAGTAGAATTCTAGAGAAATTTTGAAAAATTTAAAAGATGATAGAAAAGTAGTGGGACAACAATAAAGTTACATAGGTCTTTTATGATATATCTTCTTGTAAATGGATATGTGCATCATACATTTTAGGGAAACACCTTATTTATATAGGTGTTTCCCTAATGGTCTAGTATTTTCGTATATATGATAATAAGAATATAACAATGAATAAGTATTGATTTTCCTTAATGATGTAACGTTTAAGATAGAAAGGATGATGAGTCCGTATGAAGCGAAAATTTGGGTTGAAATTTTTTCAGCCGACAGAAAAGTATTCAGGTAGTTGGTCAATTTTAGAAGAAAAAAGTAGAGAATGGGAGAATATGTATCGTGAACGATGGTCCCATGACAAAGTTGTGCGAACCACACATGGGGTAAACTGTACTGGTTCATGTAGTTGGAAAGTATTTGTGAAAAATGGAATTATTACATGGGAAAACCAACAAATAGATTATCCATCATGTGGACCTGACATGCCAGAGTTTGAACCGAGAGGATGTCCGCGTGGAGCCTCCTTTTCTTGGTATGAATATAGTCCACTTCGTGTGAAATATCCTTATATGCGTGGTCGTCTATGGCGATTATGGCAAGCAGCATTGGAAGAACATGAAAATCCCGTTGATGCATGGGCAAGTATTGTAGAGGATGAAGAAAAAGCAATGTCATACAAAAAAGTCCGTGGGAAGGGTGGACATGTACGGGTCGATTGGCAAGATGCATTGCAACTAATTAGTGCGCAATTAATTTACACGATTCGTAAATATGGTCCAGATCGTATTGCAGGGTTTACCCCTATTCCAGCGATGTCGATGATTAGTTATGCTGCTGGTTCTCGTTTTATTAGTTTGCTAGGCGGAGAAATGCTAAGTTTCTATGATTGGTATGCAGATTTACCACCTGCGTCTCCACAAATTTGGGGAGAGCAAACCGACGTTCCTGAGTCATCTGATTGGTATAATACTGGTTATTTAATTATGTGGGGATCCAATGTTCCACTAACTCGTACGCCGGATGCACATTTTATGACAGAAGTACGTTATAAAGGTGCAAAGGTCGTTTCGGTTGCTCCAGATCATGCGGAGAATGTGAAGTTCGCGGACAATTGGTTACCGGCAAATCCAGGAACAGATGCTGCATTAGCCCAAGCGATGACACATGTTATTTTAGATGAATTTTATGTAAAACGTGAAGAAAAAATGTTTATCGATTATGCGAAACAATATACAGATATGCCTTTTTTAATCATGTTGGATGACCATGACGGAAAATATAAAGCTGGACGCTTCCTACGTGCAAGTGATATTGGTGACTCGACCGAGCATGCTGATTGGAAACCACTCCTTATCGATCAAATAAAAGACGATATTATCGTGCCAAATGGAACGATGGGACAACGTTGGGAAGAAGAGACGAAATGGAATTTAATATTAGAAAATGAAGATGGGACATTTATTGATCCAGCAATGTCCGTGTTAGATAGTGAAGCGACAATAGAAGAAATAGTCTTTCCATTTTTTGATCAAAAGGAAAATGGTGTATTTACAAGACATATTCCGACAAAGACGATTACATTGCAAGACGGTACAACGAAAAAAATTGCTACTGTCTATGATTTAATGTTGAGCCAATACGGGGTAGACCGCGGGTTCAATAGTCCATATGACGCTAAAAGTTATGAGGATGAAACATCGCATTATACACCTGCATGGCAAGAAGCAATTACGAGTGTGAAAGCATCAATCGTCGTACAAGTTGCTCGTGAATTTGCCCAAAATGCTATTGATACAAATGGTCGTTCTATGATTATTATGGGAGCTGGAATTAACCACTGGTTTAATAGTGACACGATTTATCGTTCTATTTTAAACCTCGTTATTTTAACTGCTTCTCAAGGTGTCAATGGTGGAGGTTGGGCACATTATGTCGGACAAGAAAAGGTACGCCCGATTGAAGGATGGTCTACAATCGCATTTGCTAAGGATTGGCAAACACAAGCACGTCAACAAAATGCGACATCATTTTTCTATTTTGCAACAGACCAATGGAAATATGAAGAAAGTGGAACAGATGCGTTAAAATCACCACTTGCAGATGATATTCGTTACCAACATCCAGCAGATTATAATGTGCTAGCTGCAAGACTTGGTTGGCTACCGTCTTATCCACAGTTTAATAAAAATAGTTTGTTGTTCGCCGAAGAAGCGGCTCAAGAAGGGAAGACGTCAGAAGAAGCTATTGTTCAACATGCATATGAACAAGTCGTTACAGGTGAAGTAAGAGCAGCAGTGGAAGATCCTGGTTCACCAGAAAACTTCCCGAAATCACTGTTTGTATGGCGCTCCAACCTTATTTCAAGTTCGGCAAAAGGGCAAGAATATTTTATGAAACATTTACTTGGTGCTTCAGATGGATTGCTTGCTTCACCAAATGAAGATGAAAAACCAGAAGAAATTGTCTGGAGAGAAGATGTCGAAGGAAAATTAGATTTGCTCGTTTCTTTAGATTTCCGGATGACTTCGACACCTTTATATTCTGATATCGTTCTTCCTGCTGCAACGTGGTATGAAAAAGATGATATTTCCTCCACAGATATGCACCCATTTGTACACCCGTTTAATCCGGCGGTAGATCCATTATGGGAGTCTAGATCAGATTGGGATATTTATCGTTCTTTAGCGGAAACGTTTAGTGAAATGGCAGAGGAACATTTACCAGGTATTTATAAAGACCTTGTTACAACACCACTTGCACATGATACGAAAAGTGAAATATCACAACCGTTAGGTAAAGTAAAAGATTGGAAGAAGGGCGAAATTGAACCGATTTTAGGTAAAACAATGCCGAACTTCTCTGTTGTAGAGCGAGATTACACGAAAATTTATGATAAATTCGTTTCGTTAGGCCCGTTATTAGAGAAAGGAAAAATAGGTGCGCACGGTGTTGCGTTCCCGGTTGAAGAAGAGTATGACGATATAAAGAAAATTAACGGCACACATTTTGATGAAACAATCAAAAATGGTTTACCGATGATGCGGACTGCAAAGCAAGCGATAAATGCCGTATTACATTTATCTTCTGCGACGAATGGAAAAGTATCTCAAAAAGCTTGGGAAACTGCAGAAGGCATAACAGGAATGGAATTAAAAGATATTTCAGCAGACCGGGCAGCCGAAAAAATTACGTTTGAAAATATTACAGTTCAACCGAGAGAGGTTATTCCAACACCTGTATTTAGTGGATCGAATAAAGCAGGTAGGAGGTATTCACCATTTACGACGAATATTGAACGATTTGTTCCATTTCGAACATTGACTGGAAGACAGCATTTCTATATCGATCATGAAATATTTTTACAGTATGGTGAATCATTACCTGTTTATAAACCAACATTGCCACCACTTGTTTTTGGGGCAAACGATAAGAAAATTGTCGGTGGAAAAGATGCACTCGTTTTACGTTATTTAACACCACATGGAAAATGGAATATCCATAGTACGTATCAAGATAATTTGCATATGCTGACATTATTCCGCGGTGGTCCAACTGTTTGGATTAGTGATGTAGATGCAAAAGAACATGATATTGACGACAACGAATGGTTAGAAGTATATAACCGCCACGGTGTTGTAACGGCTCGAGCGGTCGTAAGTCACCGTATGCCAAAGGGAACGATGTTTATGTATCATGCTCAAGATAAACATATTCAAGTTCCAGGTTCTGAAATTACCGAACAACGAGGTGGAAGCCATAATGCACCAACGAAAATTCATGTAAAACCGACACAAATGGTTGGGGGCTATGCCCAATTGAGTTACGGATTTAACTATTACGGTCCGATCGGAAACCAACGTGACGGATATGTGGCTGTCCGCAAGATGAAGGAGGTAAATTGGCTTGAAGATTAAAGCGCAAATTGCAATGGTCATGAACTTAGATAAATGTATCGGGTGTCATACGTGTAGTGTGACATGTAAGAGCACTTGGACGAACCGAAAAGGTGCCGAATATATGTGGTTTAACAACGTTGAAACGAAACCAGGAATTGGGTATCCGAAACGTTGGGAGGACCAAGAACATTATAAGGGCGGCTGGCAAATGCGAAACGGCAAACTCGAACTAAAATCAGGTTCGAAAATGTCTAAGGTCGCATTAGGAAAGATCTTTTATAATCCAGATATGCCTGAGATGGAAGATTATTATGAACCATGGACATATGATTATGAAAGTTTAACGACGGCACCGGAAAAGAAACATACACCGGTTGCACGTGCAAAATCAGCTGTAACAGGCGAAAAAATGGATTTAGAATGGGGACCGAACTGGGAAGATGATTTAGCTGGAGCTCATATTACAGGTCCTCAAGACCCAAATATTCAAAAAATTGAAGAGGAAATCAAATTCAATTTTGAAAAATCGTTCATGATGTATTTACCACGTCTTTGTGAACATTGTTTAAATCCGAGTTGTGTAGCATCATGTCCGTCTGGTGCGATGTATAAACGTGATGAGGATGGAATTGTATTAGTCGATCAAGAAGCATGTCGTGGTTGGCGTTACTGTATGACAGGGTGTCCGTACAAAAAAGTATATTTTAACTGGCAAACGAATAAAGCAGAAAAGTGTACGTTTTGTTATCCAAGAATTGAGTCTGGACTACCAACAGTTTGTTCTGAAACATGTACAGGGCGAATTCGCTATTTAGGTGTTTTGTTATATGATGCGGACCGTGTGTTAGAAGTTGCGTCAACACCAGATGAGAAAGATTTATATGAAGCACAGTGCGATTTATTTTTAGATCCGAACGATCCTGAAATAATTAAGCAGGCGAGAAAAGACGGAATTGCAGAGGAATGGATAGAAGCGGCACAAAATTCACCCGTTTATAAATTAGCAATCGAATATAAACTAGCATTCCCATTACACCCAGAATATCGTACATTACCAATGGTTTGGTATGTACCACCATTAAGCCCGATTATGAGTTATTTTGAAGGTAAAGATTCGATTAAAAATCCAGACATGATTTTTCCTGCAATTGAAGAAATGCGGACGCCGATTCAATATTTAGCGAATATGCTTACGGCTGGTGATACAAAATCAGTGAAAGAATCATTACAACGAATGGCGATGATGCGTTCATACATGCGAGCACTATCATCTGGGAAAGATTTTGATGAAAGTCGGTTAGATCGTGTCGGTTTAACAGCACACCAAACGCAACAAATGTACAGATTACTAGCAATTGCGAAATATGAAGATCGCTTTGTCGTTCCAACATCACATCGTGAAGGTTATATGGATCCATATCGTGCACAAGGTTCGATGGGATATGATATGGGTTGTGACGGATGTGGACCTGCTTCACCAAATCCACCGAAAAAATCAGGGAAAGAAATTTATGAGGAAAATTTCTATGGGGGGATTTGGCGTGATTAACTTAGAAAAATTGTACAGTCAGAAAACAGCGTTTGGATTTTTTGCACAACAATTAACCTATCCAGAAAAAAGCACTTACCATCCAAAGTTGTTTGAAGAAAGTATTCAAGTAGATGATCCAGCATATCCATTCATAAAACAATATTGGGAAAACGTACAATCGTACAGTTTAGAACAGCTACAAGAATTATATGTACAAACATTTGATTTTCATAAAAAGGCAACCCTTTATATGACATTTTTTAAATTTGAAGATGCGAAAGAACGCGGGCAAATGTTAGCGAAATTAAAAGTTATGTATGAAATGTTTGGGTTAGAAATGCCGAGTGGCGAGTTATCAGATTACTTGCCACTCATAAGTGAATTTTTATATGCAGCTGAATGGCTTGGAGATAGTAGGGCAGAAGACAGCTTCAATATTTTAATGGCTGTATTAGAAGATGGTACATATCATTTATTACAAGGGTTGGAGGAAATAAATAGTGTGTACTATCCACTCGTGAAAGGATTTCGTGAAACATTGAAGGCGTGTTTGCAAGAGGAGGTCATGTCAAATGAACATGATTGACCAGCTTTTGTGGGTGATTTTTCCATATATATGTATCGTTACATTTATTGTCGGACATATATTTAGGTATCGAACAGATCAATTTAGTTGGACGGCAAAATCAAGTGAATTTATTGAGAAAAAACAATTAATGATCGGAAGTCTTTTGTTTCATATCGGTATATTTCCAGTTATTTTAGGGCATGTATCAGGGTTGGGTATACCGAAGTCATGGATGAATGCAATCGGTGTGAGTGATCATTTATACCATTTAGGAGCTGTTTATATCGGTAGCTTTTTCGGGTTTATTACATTGCTCGGGATGATTATTTTAACATCGAGACGGTTTACGAAAAAAACCGTCCGCAAATTAAGTACGACATCTGATTTAGTCGTAAATGTTGTTTTATTGTTTATAGTTTTTATGGGCATGTATGCGACATTAGTTACCAATGCTGTACAACCAGATTTTGATTATCGTGAAACTATTTCTGTCTGGTTTCGCCAATTATTCCTATTAAGTCCAGATGCATCTTTAATGCAATCTGTTCCACTTGCATTTAAATTACATGTATTATCAGGCTTCTTTATTTTTGGAATGTGGCCATTTACGAGACTCGTTCACGTGTGGAGTGTACCATTAAATTATGTCGGAAGAAGTTATATTATTTATCGAAAAAACCGAACATAATCTATATTATGATACGTCAAAATATATTCAACTCTATTCATGCTCACAGAAGGACGAGAGGAAGTATTATTTTGACGTTTTTCACAATAGGTTCCTCTTAGTAAATATTTTTCGACTACTCTATTATCGTGTACACTAAAGACAGGATAACAGAGTGGTAAGAGGAGGAAGTAGTATGGCAAGGTCGATTCAAAGAATGATAGAAAATATAAAAGAGAAATATGCATTAGACTTTGTCGCTGTGACAAATGTGTATATGCAACCATATGAAACTAATTTAAGATGGGAATATGCGGTCGGGAATATCGGAGAAAGGTTTAAGCGAATCGTATTAAAGTCCGGAAAAGGAATCGCAGGCATCGTCTATAAAACAGGTAAACCAATGCATGTGGAAAACACGGAAGAAGCCTTTACAGACGATACGTTATTTAATTATCCAATTATCGTATCCGAAAAAATAAAAAGTATGTGTGCGATCCCACTTTACGAACAAAATCGAGTAAAAGGGGTTGTTTTGCTAGGTTTTCGAGAAAAAGACAAAATGACAATAGAACTTTATGATAAAATATTAGGAAACATAGAAGCGGATTTTCAATATATTTATCATAAGGAGATGGTCACAAAATGAAGCAAACAGTTCCTTCGTCCTTGCAAAATTACTTATTGAAAATGTATGACAACAGTTCGGAAGCAATTTTCTTCTTTAATGTCGTCGGCAACCTCGTCTATTTGAACAATGCAGCAAAGCAAATTGTCGATATAGAAGTAATAGAAAAAATGTTTTTAGGAGAAGCGAATGCGATTTGTTTAACTTGTCATGGATATACAAGTGAGGATGCATTAGTCACGTGTAAATCTTGTTATTTTCATGAGGAATCGCGGGATTTTAGCTCTTTTCAATTATTTTTGAATACAAAAAATGAAGGAGTTGTCCCTTATGCTGCGAGTTTTCAAACAATCGATGAACAATATGGAATTAAAATGCTCATGTTAAGACCGTTAACAAAACAGATGGAAACACAAAATAAATTATTAGAAAATACGACGGTAAAAAAAGTGATCAAGGCACAAGAAGATGAACGGAAACGAATATCACGGGAGTTACATGATAGTGTCGCTCAAGAAGTGCTCAGTTCTTTATTAGAGATTCAACTAGTTAAATATTTACCTAATGAAGAAGCAATCCATGAAAAATTACAACAAATTGAAGGATCCTTATCTCGCTTATTAGATGATATTAGCAATATGTCTGTTGAATTAAGGCCAGCATCTTTAGATGATTTAGGTATTGAAGCTGCCTTTCGCTCCCATTTTAGTTGGATTGAAAAAAATTACGGTTTAGAAATTCATTATACATCTGAAATTAACGGACAACGCTATAATAGTGAGATAGAAACGGTCATCTATCGTGTTGGACAAGAAGCTATACTGAATGCTTTAAAATATGCCGATGTGGATGAAATTTTTGTCCATCTATATGAAGCTGATGACAACGTGATGTTGCATATTATTGACCAAGGAAACGGATTTAATTTAGCGAATTATAATGCGAAAGGAACAGGTTTAGGTTTATTTGGTATGAAAGAACGGACAGCACTCGTAAATGGGACAATACAGATTGATACAGAAATTGGCAAAGGAACAAAGGTCGTCTTATCTGTGCCAATTGAAGGGGGAATATAAGTGAAAATCGTCATAGCGGATGATCACGCTGTCGTTCGAAGTGGATTTTCGATGATCCTTAATTATCAAGAAGATATGGAAGTCGTTGCTACGGCAGCGGATGGAATGGAGGCATACCAAAAAGTAGCGAAATACGAACCGGATATTTTATTACTCGATATTAGTATGCCACCAGGAGAAAGTGGGTTAATTACGACGGGTAAAATCCATGCAGATTTTCCAAATACAAAAATATTAATTTTAACGATGTACGATGAAGAGGAGTACATGTTTCACGTCTTAAAAAGTGGTGCATCTGGATATATTTTAAAAAATGCTCCTGATAAAGAGTTAGTACATGCGATTCGCGTTGTACACGATGGTGGAACATACATTCATCCGAAAATGGCGACATCGCTTGTAAAAGAGTTTGTCGAAGAGAATAAAAGTCACGCACCAGATGATCCGTTTCACGTTTTATCCAAACGTGAATTAGAAATTTTACCACTTGTCGCCAAAGGTTATGGCAATAAAGATATCGCAGAAAGATTATTTATTTCCGTAAAAACAGTGGAAGCACATAAAGCGAAAATAATGGATAAGCTTCATTTGAAAACACGTCCAGAGCTAGTCGAATATGCATTTAAGAAAAAGTTATTAGACTTTTAAAAGGAGGCCACTTGCCGATGCAATTTCAGACGAAAGATAAAGCTTTAAGAATTTTAGAAAATGAACATCGTTATTTAACATATTTAATGGATGAGTGGCATGAGATCATTTTAAATTTTGAACATGATATTTACGATGAAACGACAGGTAGAGAAGCATTCCAAACATTGCGTAAACAATTGATTGCTTTTATAGATCCATTAAAAAATCATACAGAGAAAGAAGAGAACTATTTTTTTCCACTGTTAGGGCAATATATAGGATTAGAACAAGGGCCAATATTATCGATCGAAGAAGAGCATGCAGAAATTGATGCATATATCGGTCACTTTTTACATCATACGAGAATGTCTTTAGACACATTGTCATTAGCTGATATGAAAGCATTAGTTAAAGATGCGGGAGAAGCCTTTGAAGTGTTAACGGTGCACTTCGTAAAAGAAGAATCGGTGTTATTTCCGATGGCCGAACGAATGATGCGGGAAACAGATAAAGAGAAACTATTAGAACAAGTGAATACGCTCATTATTTAATATGTTAAGGGAATATCCGAGGTAAGAGAGGGTACTCCCTTATTCGTTTCTATTTGTACTTTAGGTAAAATATAGATAAGGAAATTAATACTTATACATTCATTACCTAAGGAAAAGGTGAGCTTTTATGATTAAAAAAATGCAATTACCATTACAAACATTAAACTTAGTCGTTGGATTTATGGTATGGGTTATTATTTCGTCTCTTTTACCATTTATCCAAGAAGATATTCAAATTCCAGCAGATAAAATTGCTATTTTAACGGCGATTCCGGTCGTGTTAGGGTCCATCTTACGTATTCCATTAGGCTATTATGCGAATGTGTTCGGTGCAAGAATTGTATTTCTCGTTAGTTTTATTTTATTGTTATTTCCAGTGTTTTATATTAGTGAGGCATCAAGTTATATTGATTTAATGATTGGTGGGTTATTTTTAGGGATCGGTGGAGCAGTTTTCTCTGTCGGGGTAACATCTCTTCCAAAATATTATCCGAAAGAAAGACATGGGTTTGTGAACGGGATTTATGGAGCAGGGAATATTGGAACAGCAATTTCTACTTTTGCTGCACCAGTTATTGCAACACAAATTGGTTGGTCGATGACTGTAAAATTATATTTAATTTTACTACTTATTTTCGCACTATTAAACTTTGTTTTTGGTGATAGAAAAGAAGAACGAATGAAGGCACCGATTGTTAAGCAAATTAAATCCGTCTATAAAAATGAAAAACTATGGTATTTTTCTTTATTTTATTTCATTACATTCGGATCATTCGTAGCATTTACCGTTTATTTACCAAATTTCCTTGTCGGTTATTTTGAATTAGATAAAGTAGATGCTGGGATGAGAACGGCAGGATTCATTGCAGTCGCTACAGCATTACGTCCAGTCGGTGGTTGGCTGGGAGACAAGTTTCAGCCTTTATTTTTACTGATGGGTGTATTCGTTACATATACAGTAGCAGCTATGTTACTAGCCTTTTCACCATCCATCTTTTTATATAGTGTCGGTTGTATCGTAATTGCCATAAGTGCAGGAATTGGAAATGGAGTTATTTTTAAACTAGTCCCTTATTATTTCCAACAGCAGGCAGGTATCGTAAATGGTATCGTCTCGATGATGGGGGGATTAGGAGGATTTTTCCCACCGTTATTACTTGCAGCGATTCATTCCATCACTGGTCAATATTCGATTGGTTTCATGTTATTATCTTCTGTTTCGTTAGCAAGTTTAGTCATCGTCATTAGCATGCATTATCAAGATAAATTAGAAGTGGCAAATGAAGTGTTTAATTCTACCGGGCAAGGGATTTTAGTAACGGATCGAAGTGGCACTATTTTAGCGATTAATCCTGCATTTACGATGTTAACAGGATATACTGAAGCAGAAGCGGTCGGAAAAACACCTGCTATATTAAAAACAGGTCGTCAAGATAAAGCATTTTATGATGAAATGTGGCATAGTATCCATGAAACTGGAATGTGGCAAGGGGCTATTTGGAATAAGAAAAAAGATGGCGAAGAATATTTAGAGTGGTTAAATATTAGTGCTGTAAAAGATGGTGCTGGCGAAGATGTTCGTTATGTCGGTACGTTTACAGATATTACAGATGAGGAATTATAAAGAAAAAAGAAAGGTGGAGACTAATGGCTGGACCAGCATTGAAACAATTACATGCACATCGAGCAATTCATGATGGTGGATTGTCAGGTGCGATCGAAAAAACAGAAACCTTTTTATCGCTTTGGTGGGAAAAGAAACTAGAAGGAGCGGAAGCCGCATTAGATGATGTCATCGATTATTGGAAAACGAGAATTATAAGTCATGCGGATGCAGAAGAGTCAGGATTTTATGAAGAAGTTGTAACGAATGATCCGTCTTTAGAACGTGCAGTCATTCAATTGGAAAGAGATCATGAATTATTACGGATTATCGTAAAAGATATCGAGATGGAAAGAAAAAATGAAGGGATAAATGATCAAATTATTCAAAAGTTATTTACACTTATTCACGTGAACGAGATTCATAGTCGCGATGAAGAAAGATTATTGTTCCCGCATGAACATTAAGCCATTTTAATGAAATATATGTATACATGCGTGATTGCAGTGTACGATGCATATACAAATTAGATGAAAACCGGTGAGTTTGAGACTAACTATTCAGTTAGAATAAAATACGAATCATCGACCGATGGTACTTCGTAAATTTGGGAAGATGGTATGTAACATACATTGTTCGTATTTGGAAAGTTATTACTAACTGATAGCTCAAACTCACTATTTTTTTCGAAATAAACATGCATTCTAACGGATGGATTTGCCTAGTATAGTTGAAGTATGTGCTACTGCCAGACCGTACGAGATCTTAGTAGATACCAAGCTTTCGTACATCTCTTACGTTGTAATTATAAATTGAGAGAGTATAAATAGTTCGTCCTTTTTGTATTCTAGTGAGTATTATCCCTCTTTTACTCGTTCAGGATATGTATATACATTCATCTGTTCGTTACGGACAAATCCAATAGTAGTAATTTGTAAATCATTCGCTAGTTGCAAAGCTAAGTTTGTCGGTGCGGCATTTGATATAATAATGCCGATTCCCATTTTAGACACTTTTAATAAAGCTTCCGAAGAAAGTCGACCACTAAAAACAATGATTTTATCACTTGGTCGGATATGCTGTTGCAACATATGTCCATATATTTTATCTAATGTATTATGTCTCCCAATATCTTCTCTAACAGTAATAATAGCATCAGATGTTGCAAGTGCCGTATTATGCACTCCACCAGTTGCTTTAAATAACTCTGAATGTTCTTGCATATCGTTCATTAACTTCACACATTGTGCTACTGTAATAGAAGTTGTTGTATAAATTGTCCTCGCTGTTCGGGCATCACTTTTAAAATAAAATTGTCTACTTTTGCCACAGCATGAACCGATAAACCGTTTGGAATGATCATGTTCTATCATTGGCATCGTTTTATGTAGTTCTATATAGACGAAGCCTTTCGTTTCATCTATTTGAATGGATGTGATGTCTGATGTTTGCAAAATAATACCTTCAGAGGCAAGAAAACCTACTGTAAGTTCTTCTATATGAGTTGGAGTGCAAACAATCGTTGCAAACTCCTCCCCTTGAATGAAAATCGTAAAAGGGAATTCAATGGCAATTGTGTCATCAAAAGTATACGTTTGATTGAGTGTATACCTCGTTGTTTTCCACTGTTCATATACCTTTTTATCCATTGAAACTTCTCTCCCTCCCAATTGAAACATACCTTATTTTACTACAAATAGTGTAGCATATTTAAAAATATTGCTCTAGTTAGTTTTCCTATTGGCATACGAATCGATAACTTGTTAAAATAAAGTAAGCGGTTAAATAAATGTCGCGACATAGAGGAGAATGAAAAAATGAACGAAACATATATTTTAGCGCTTGACCAAGGAACGACGAGTTCACGCGCGATTTTATTTAATAAAAAGGGAGAAATTGTTACGTCTGAGCAACATGAATTTCAACAATTTTTTCCAGAGCCTGGCTGGGTCGAACATGATGCAAATGAAATTTGGACGTCAATGCTCGCGTGTATTGCGGGTGTTTTACGAAAAGCTGATATACGTCCAACACAAATAGAAGCAATCGGTATTACAAACCAACGTGAAACAACGGTCGTATGGGATAAAGAAACAGGAAAACCAATTTATCATGCCATCGTATGGCAATCACGCCAAACGGCTAGTATTTGCGATGAATTAAAAGAAGCTGGACTTGAATCTTTATTTCAAGATAAAACAGGATTACTATTAGATCCTTATTTTTCCGGTACGAAAGTAAAATGGATACTGGACAATGTAGAGGGAGCTAGAGAGAAAGCAGAACGTGGAGATCTTTTATTCGGCACGATTGATACGTGGCTCGTTTATAAATTATCTGGTGGAAAAGCACATGTGACAGACTATTCCAATGCGTCACGTACATTAATGTTTAATATTTATGATCTTACATGGGATGATGAATTACTAGATATTTTAACTATTCCAAAAAGTATGTTACCAGAAGTATGCTCTTCTTCTGAAGTATATGCTCATACAGTAGATTATCATTTCTTCGGTGCAGAAGTGCCAATTGCCGGTATTGCGGGAGATCAACAAGCAGCATTGTTTGGGCAAACATGTTTTGAATCTGGTATGGCAAAAAATACATATGGAACAGGTTGTTTCATGTTAATGAACACAGGAGAAACAGGTGTCAAATCGAATCACGGGCTCTTAACGACAATTGCTTGGGGATTAGACGGAAAGATTGAATATGCTTTAGAAGGTAGTATTTTCGTTGCTGGATCGGCTATTCAATGGTTACGTGATGGCATGCGTATGATTAAAAATAGCGCCGATAGTGAGTTATATGCAAAACGTGTAGACTCGACAGATGGTGTATATGTCGTTCCGGCATTTGTAGGCTTAGGAACACCTTATTGGGATAGTGATGCTCGTGGCGCTGTATTTGGTTTAACACGCGGAACGACGAAAGAACATTTTATACGTGCGACATTGGAGTCTTTAGCATATCAAACGAAAGATGTATTAGATGCGATGACGAAAGATAGTGGAATGGAATTAAAATCACTTCGTGTAGATGGTGGTGTCGTAAAAAATGATTTATTGATGCAATTCCAAAGTGATTTATTGCATGTACCAGTCGACCGTTCTAGTATAAACGAAACGACAGCGCTCGGTGCAGCATATTTAGCAGGTCTTGCGGTCGGCTTTTTCGAAAGTAAAGCAATGATTGAACAATTATGGCAAAAAGATCATACATTTGTAGCGGAAATGGATGAGAGAGAACGTGATACATTGTATACAGGTTGGAAAAAGGCAGTAGAAGCAACACGTATCTTTACGTCATAAATCATGAAAGAGGTGGGCAAGATGAAAAAAATTATAAATGAAGCAAATCAAGTTGTGGATCATATGATAGAAGGGATGCTTGCTACATCTCCTGATTTATATAAACGACTTGAGGATAAAAACGTCATTACTCGGAAAAATGCACCGACAGATGGAAAGGTCGCAATCATTAGTGGTGGTGGAAGCGGACACGAGCCAGCACATACAGGATATGTTGGCAAAGGCATGTTAGATGCGGCAGTAATTGGGGAAGTGTTCACTTCTCCAAGTGCGGCCGATATTTATGAAACGATTAAAGCGGTCGATAGTGGAAGTGGTGTATTTTTAATAATAAAAAATTATGCTGGGGATGTCATGAATTTCGAGATGGCACGTGAATTTGCTGAGACTGAAGGCATTCAAATCGATCAAATTATTGTCCGTGATGATATTGCGGTGGAAGATAGTATATATACCGTTGGTCGACGCGGCATTGCCGGGACAATTTTTGTTCATAAAATTATTGGGGCTTTGGCTGAAACAGGTGCATCCTTAGCGAAAATAAAGGAAGTAGCAGAACAAGTTGTGAAAAATGTCCGCTCAATTGGTGTTGCAACAAATCCTTGTACGATTCCTGCAGTCGGCGAACCTACTTTTACTTTAGAAGATGATGAGATAGAAATTGGAATCGGAATCCATGGAGAGCCTGGTATAGAAAGAAGAAAAATGATGTCTGCATCTGAAATTGCAACATATATGTTGGATAGAATTTTTGTCGATATCGAAATAAACAGTGGGGACGATGTTGCAGTGCTTATTAATGGGCTCGGCGCAACTCCTGAAATGGAATTATATATTATACAACATGAAGTGGAGAAAATTTTACGAGAAAAAGGAATCAATATATATCGAGCATTTGTCGGTGAATATATGACAGCACTTGAAATGGGTGGTTGTTCTGTGACATTGCTAAAGTTAGATGGGGCATGGAAAGAACTATTAGATGCTCCATCTGATGCGAAAAATTTCTTTGTTCGTTCATAAAAGGGTGAAGTAAATGGAAATTACGAAAGAGCATATAAAATGTTGGATAAACAAAATAAATGAGAAAATAACAGAGAATAAATGTTATTTAACGAAATTGGATCAACCAATTGGAGATGGGGACCATGGCGTGAACATGGAACGAGGTTTTCAAGCAACAGTAAATATGCTCGAGACGACATCCTATGATACAGTTTCTAGTATGCTTAAAGCGTGTGCTTTATCCGTTATGTCAAAAGTAGGCGGGGCGGCAGGACCTCTATATGGTACAGCCTTTTTACGGATGTCCTTACATCTAAATGGAGCACAATTGGTCACAGAAAAAATGTTTATCGAAGCATTGGAAGAAGCGGTTGTCGGCATGAAAAAACGCGGTCGTACCGAAGTCGGCGAAAAAACGATGATTGACGTTTGGGCACCTGTCGTAGAAAAACTGCAAAAGGACGGAGCGTTTCATGCAAGTGCCATCATTCAGACAGCAAAAGAGGCACGAAATAAAACCGAACATATTGCTGCGTCAAAAGGGCGTGCAAGTTTCTTTAAGGAAAAATCGGTAGGCTATATCGATCCTGGTGCAGCTTCCTCGTATATTATATTTGAAGCTCTCGCGGAAACATTAGAAGAAGGAGCGTGTCAACGTGGCTAATGTAGGTATCGTATTAATTTCACATAGTGTGCAAATTGCTAGTGGGGTAAAAGAATTAATTCAACAAGTAATCCAAGAAGTTCCAATTGAATTGGCGGCCGGAACAGAAGATGGACGAATCGGTACAACAATAGAAAAAATTTCATCCGCCATTGATGCAGCAAACAAAGGAGACGGTGTCCTTTTGTTTTATGATTTAGGCAGTGCCAAAATGAATGCCGAAGTCGTCTTAGAAATGCTGGCTGATGACCAAATTGTCATCGCCGAAGCGCCAATCGTAGAAGGATCCTACATCGCTGCGGTGGAAGCTAGTATGGGAAAGACATTGGAGGAAATATTGGAGACATTGTGGACAGGGTTTCCAGCGAATGACAATAATATGAAATAATTCCGCAAGTAGTTGTGTGATTTCCGTTTGACTTGCGGATATATGGTATAATTCTGCAAGTCATCGCGTATTTCCCTTTACACTTGCGGATATATGGCTTAATTTCGCAAGTTATCACGTATTTCCCTTTACACTTGCGGATATATGGCCTAATTCCGCAAGTTAACGCATATTTCCCGTTAGACTTGCGAATATATGGCTTAATTTCGCAAGTTCCCACGCAATTCCCGCCGCACTTGCGAATATATGGTATAATTCCGCAAGTTATCGCATATTTCCCGTTAGACTTGCGAATATATGACTTAATTCCGCAAGTTCCCACGCAATTCCCGCCGCACTTGCGAATATATGGTATAATTCCGCAAGTTATCGCATATTTCCCGCTGTACTTGCGAATATATGGCTTAATTTCGCAAGTTATCACATATTTCCCGTTAGACTTGCGAATATATGGCTTAATTTCGCAAGTTCCCACGCAATTCCCGCCACACTTGCGAATATGTGGCTTAATTTCGCAAGTTCCCACGCAATTCCCGCCACACTTGCGAATATATGGTATAATTCCGCAAGTTCCCACGCAATTCCTGCCACACTTGCGAATATAAATATACCTAAGAGAACCCCGCGTACACATACATCCCGCCAAAAAAGGTACTAAATCAAAATAGATTTAGTACCTTTGTTTATAATGGAAAGTTTATTTTTTACGAATGCCAATGACACGACCGACTTCTTTCGGTGTCTCTTTTGTATCCGACTGTGCTTTAAATTCAAGAACTTGTTCATGAATCACTTCTGGGAAGTTTCCGGCACGTCCAGTAGATTGGTCGATACCCATTAACATTTGTTCACTTGTCGCTGTCTTGTTTCCATCAGCGTCGAATAATGTAAAGAACATATGCAATCTCTTTGCATCATGATCGATTAAATGTGCCTCTACTTTGTAAGGACTGTCTTGATGCATTTCTAATACATATAAAATATGTGTTTCAAGTGTATAAATTGTATACTGTTGTTCCGTACGAAATGTTTCATCGATGCCTAGGCGAATCATTAATTCATCGACTGCTAAACTAAAGATGCGTGCATACTCTGCATCGTTTAAATGTCCATTATAGTCCACCCATTCTTTTTGTACGGTTCCTGTTAATATAGGTTCATTCCATGTCAATGCAATTTCCCCCTTCATCCATTACTTAGCTTCTGACCAATATTTTTGAAGTAAGTCTTGTAATTCAATTAAGAAATTATCACGTTTTTCTTCTAATTCTTTAATAGTAGAACCTTCTGATTGTGCAGCTGTTCCTGCGATAACTTTTTCTTTCAGGTCCTCTGTTAATTCAGGTGCAACGAGTTTTGTCCATGGTGATTTTAATGCTGGACCAAATTGGTCTAACATATGACGCATTCCTTGTTCACCACCAGCTAAGTGGAATGTTAAGAAAGGCCCCATTAGCGCCCAACGTAAACCTGCGCCATAAATAATGGAATCATCAATTTCTTCTGTTGTTGCAACCCCATCATTTACTAAGTGTAATGCTTCTCGCCATAATGCTTCCATTAAGCGGTCTGCAATATGTCCTTCAATTTCATGACGGACGATTAATGTTTTCATCGAAGCAGATTGATAGAAATTTTCAGCACGTTCCATAATGTGCGCGGGTGTTTTTTCTCCTCCTACTAATTCAACTAATGGAATTAAGTAAACAGGGTTGAACGGATGTGCAACAATGACACGTTCTGGATGATTGCCACAAAACTGTTGTAATGTAGAAGGTTTATACCCAGAAGTACTTGATGCGATAATAGTGTCGGGATGTGCAATACGATCAATCTCACTTAATAATTTTTGTTTTAGATCTTCACGTTCTGGCGCATTTTCTTGTACCAAATCAGCTGAAGCAATTGCTTTTTCAAAGTCCAGTTCAAAAGTTAAATTACCTTTTGAAGCACCTTCTGCTAATCCTTTTTTCTCTAATGATTTCCATGCGTGATCAACCGCAATACGTAATTTTTCTTCCGCGCCTGGAGCAGGGTCTGTCGCTGTCACATTGTATCCATGTGCTAAAAATCGAGCGATCCAACCACTGCCAATTACTCCGCTTCCGACAACTGTAATGTTTTTAATATTTGTATTCAATGTTAAAGCCTTCTTTCTGCCATTATTTTCTTAAGTTTAAAAAGTCTCTCGCTTCATCAGGTGACATTGGCTCTGAACCTGCCGCTTGCATGATGTTTACCATCTTATCTACAAGTTGTTCGTTCGTTGCTAAAACACCTTTTTCTAAATATAAATTATCCTCTAATCCTACACGTACATGTCCGCCTAATAAAAATGATTGCATCGCTACTGGGAATTGTTGACGTCCAATACCAAATGCAGAGAAATGAGCACCTTCAGGTAGACGGTTCTTTAAATAGATTAATGTTTCAGGATCAGCATCCATTCCCCAAGGAATTCCCATACAAAATTGGAATAGGGGATCTTCATTGATTAATCCTTCGCTCATTAACTGCTTTGCTAAAAGTAATTGACCAGTATCAAAAATTTCTAACTCTGGTCGTACTCCAGCATCTTGAATCATTTTTGCGTGTTCTTGTAACCAACCATATGGACTAATATATACTTGGTCACCAAAGTTTAAGCTTCCACAGTCAAGTGTACATAATTCAGGTAATAGTTTTTCAACTGGTGCATGACGTTCACTCGGTGTTTGCATCCATGTTCCAGGTCCACCTACAGTAGGATCCTCTTTACTTGGAATCCAATCTCCACCACCACCAGCAGTAATATTAATAATAACATCTGTATCACTTTCGCGAATTCGTTCTACTACTTCTTCGTAATGTTCCATTTTATGGCTAATACCACCAGTTTCCGGATCACGAACGTGAATATGTGCTACAGTAGCACCTGCATTTGCAGCTTTAATTGCAGAATCTGCGATTTCCTTTGGTGTTACCGGTACATGTTCACTTCTACCCGCTGTATCTCCAGCACCAGTTACTGCACATGTTACCATTACTTTTTTAAGCATAAAAAACGCCTCCTAAAATTTTATTTTGGTACATATTTAAATACTTCGCCACTTTCGAAAAACTCATTTAATCTACGAATCCAATCATAGTAAGCTATCCATTCATGTAATTCGTGTAATAGCTCGTTATACATTTTTTCCTCTTCCTCTGTTAGATTAGGAGAGCTCTCAAGGTCGCGAAGTTTTTTTTCTACTTTTCTTTCAAAATGTCGATTGCGATCAATCGCTTTTCGCCAAGCAGAAGTGAATATAGAAATGAAAGTATCATAGTAATCATTTTCTACTTGGAATAAATCTTTTCGAACATTTTTCTTATATACACGTTCAGCGATATTCATATCAATCATATCTCGAACGATTTGACTCATTCTCGTTTTACTCATACCAGTGGCATCAGCTAATCCATCTAATGTCATTGGTTCGCGGTTCATATAAATCGTCCCAAGCACTTGCCCTAAACTTCCTTGTACACCGAAAGCCTGCATATTATCTGCTATTTTATCGACAAAATCCATTTCAATATCTTGAATTTTATCAGAATTATTGGACATGTTTATACCTTCTTTCAATGAATTAATTACTTACAACTAATTAGCTCGTCCTGGTTGTAATCGTCGTTCAATCCATCCTAATATTAAATCTGTAATAACAGCCATTAATGCTGTCGGTACAGCACCCGCTAAAATAATCGCAGTTCCATCGGTTGCGTTTGTACCTGTTACGATAATCGCACCAAGTCCCCCAGCACCAATGAACGCTCCAATTGCGACAATACCAATCCCAATTACTAAAGCAGTTCGGATACCTGCCATAATGACACTAATAGCTAATGGTAGTTCGACCATGCGAAGCAACTGAAACTTCGTCATACCAGAGGCATGTGCCGCTTCAATAATATTTTTATCCACATCTTTCATACCAACATATGTGTTTTGTGTGATTGGTAAAATAGAATACAGGATCAAAGTAACAATTGCTGTGTTCGTTCCGAGTCCTAATACAATCATAATAACAGCCATTAATCCAAGTGCAGGGATCGTTTGGATAATACTACCAATAGATAATACCCAGCTACTTAACTTTCCGTACTTTGCAATCAAAATACCTAAAGGGACTGAAATAATGGAAGCAAACAATACACCATAAACAGCCATTAGAAAGTGACGATAAAATTCTGTCCAAATATAGTCTGCATTTTCTGCTGTATATTGAAGAAACTCTATTATTGTTTCCACATTAATTCACCCCTTCTTCGTCAGTTGAAAAGTAATGATGTTCCTCTAAAAATTCTTCGGCAACTCGTTTCGGATTAACCTTTTCTACGTCTGCTCGATAGTTTAATTCTTGCATATCTTCCGTGCTAATTTGGTTTTCTAACCTTTTGAAAATATCTTCTATTTCCGGATATTGTTCTAATACTTCATTATTAATAACAGGTGAAGCATCATACGGTGGGAAGAAATACTTGTCATCTTCTAAAACGACCAAGTCGAATTCTTTAATACGTCCGTCTGTAGAGTAGGCAAGAACAACGTCCATGTTTCCACTATTTGCAGCTTGATATACTAATCCAATGTTCATCGGGAACACATCACCGAAGTCAAAGTATGTTTCTGTAAAACCTTTGTATCCATCACCTTCACGATTTACCCAAGCGTTATCGACACCAAATCGTAAATCATCTGCGAATGGTTCAAGGTCTGAAACAGTTTCTATATCATTTTCTTCCGCAAATTCTTTAGTAACAGCTACAGAGTAACTGTTTTCGAATCCGTATGTCTCTCCCCATGTTTGGTCAAACTGTTTTTTGAATTCCTCTTGTACAATTTCTAATGCTTTAGCTGGTTCTTTTTCCGGCTCCATATTGAGCGCACCAGCAATATCAGTTCCTGTATAACGTGTACTAGTCATATCTAAGTCACCACGGATCATACCTTGGTGTTGCACGATAGAAGAACCTAATTTAGTTACTTGGCTAGTTGTCGCATCGGTTTCTTTTTCGATTAAAATAGCTAAAATATGTGCCATTATTTCGGATTCAGATGTTGCTAAGGACCCGATTTTTATGGTATCTTTTGATGTTTCCGCTAAACCTGGTAAGGAACACCCTACAAGCATAAGAATGATTGTGAAAAGGATGCTTATTTTTGTAAAAATACGTTTCATTATTCCACCTCCAATATTATGCAACTTTTTCATTTACACCTTTTAATCCTGTTGGTGTTAACTTGTTTTCTAATATGGCTAGTAGTCTATCAGCAATAATTGCTAAAATAGTTGCAGGAATGGTACCAGCTAATATAAGTGATGGTTTATATAAGTTTAATCCATCGAAAATAAAGTCCCCTAGACCACCACCGCCGATGAATGCTGCTAATGCAGCCCAACCGATTAAATAGACTGTTGAAAGGCGAATACCAGCCATGATGACAGGTATAGAAAGTGGTAATTCCATTTTAATAATTTGTTGCCAATTACTCATTCCCATTCCTTTTCCAGCTTCTTTTACTTCCTTATTCACATCACGCATACCGATATATGTATTTCGTAAAATAGGAAGTAAGGAATAGAAAAATAACGCTAAAATCGCTGGGAATTTTCCAATACCTATTAAAGGGATGAAAAATGCTAAAATCGCTAAACTTGGAATCGTTTGTAAAATCCCGACGAAAGATATGAAATACCCTGCAAATTTAGGAATTCGGGATAATAAAATACCAAGTGGTACAGCTACTAAAACACCTAATAATATCGCTGTTAATGATATATATAAGTGTTCTCCAGTTTTCACTAAGAGATCTGTTCCATGTTCAGAGAAAAACTCCTTCATATTATCTCTACCTCCTATTCTGATGCTTTAACCATTTCGTCTAATTCTGTACCGTCTCCCCAAATCGTGTCATATACAACATCAATTAATGTTGCACGTTTGACGATACCTTCTAATTGATTATGTTCATTTACAACTGGCACATATGAAATACCTAATCGAAGAATTCTTCTTACAGCATCTCTTAATAAGCTATCACTATAAACGGAGAATACTTCCTTGTTCATAATATCTCCTACAAGTTCTGCCTCTTTATAATGCTTTTGAATCGTTTCTAAATCTACATATCCTTGTAAAGTGTTGTCTGTATCTACTACTAATAATGAGTCCACACGTTTATCACGCATCGTTGCAATTGCGTTTTTAAGTGATGTAGATGTTTCAACAGTAATTGGTGAACTTAACATAATTTGTCCAACCTTTGTTACATCTGGGCGACCTTGGATAAGAATATCTTTTCCTAAGAAATCTTCCACGAATTGGTTCGCTGGATTTCTTAAGATTTCATTCGGAGAATCAGCCTGTACAATTTGTCCATCTTTCATGATAACAATTTTGTCTGCTAATTTAATTGCTTCATCCATATCATGTGTAACGAATACGATCGTTTTATTTAATTCTTTTTGTAACTTTTTAAATTCTTCTTGTAAACCATCACGTGTAATTGGATCTAGTGCACCAAATGGTTCGTCCATTAAAATTAATGGAGGATCTGCAGCTAACGCACGCAATACACCGATACGTTGTTGTTGTCCACCACTTAATTCATGTGGGTATCTTTGTAAAAATTCTTCTGGCATGTTCACTAATTTTAATAGTTCGCGTGCACGTTCCTTTTTCTTTTCTTTTGGCCATTTTAATAATGTACCAACTAAAACAATATTTTCTTCGATTGTCATATGTGGCATTAAACCAATTTCTTGAATGACGTAGCCAATAGAACGTCGAAGTTGTACTGCATTTTGTTTCTTTATATCTTTTCCATCGACTAAAATAGTTCCTTCCGTTGCATTAATTAGTCGATTGACCATCTTCATTGTTGTTGTTTTCCCGCAGCCACTCGGACCAATAAAACATACGAATTCTCCTTTTTTAATATGTAAATTAAAGTCTTTTACTGCGACCGTACCGTCTTGATATTTCTTTGTTACGTTTTTAAACTCTAACAATGATCTCCACCTCCAAAATAAAAACAGTTATAAAAAAAGTATAGATGAAATGAAAAAAATAATAAAATTTCATATAAGGACATAATAGTCCATAAACTTTGTACAGTTTAAATTGTACAAAGTTTACAGGAGTATATCGTACAATTCCTCCAAATTCCTCCGTTTAACGACAAATTACATTTAATGGATTGTTTTAATAGAGGTTGATAAGAAAAAATCCATATGATATATGAAGATAATTTTGAAAAAATGATGGAAGGTTATTGTCTGCTTATTGGTGTATTCACATCATAGAGAAAGGGAAGATTCTGTGTCATTTTTTGAAGGTTCATCCATGAAAATAGAGGGCTATCAGAGAAAATTAAACAAAATAAGGACCTTAGTACAGTAACGTACCAAAGTCCTTAATTTATTTCAATAGTTCATATAAACGACAAGTTTGCTTTTCGTAATCAAAAAAAGTATACCAAGGATAGTTTTATTCTAACTTAAATAAGTTTTTCTAAGTTTAATCGTTTATTTAAGAAATACATAATATAAATTGCAACACCCATTGTGACAAATTCACTTATTCCAAGTGATAACCATAATACTCCAAAAGCATCTGGTACATCTGCAAAAAAGATAAGCATGTACGCAATGATGTACATATTAATCGAAAATACAGCTGTGTTGATCCACATAAGTGCAATTTTGTTTTTCACAAAACGAGCGATATACATTGTAATTCCTAAAGATAATGCCGTATGTAATACACCGAAGATGATATCTGCTTTTGTCGGTGAAAACACTAAATTGGCAAGAAATACTCCAACAACAATCCCGAAGAAATATTTTTTATTTAAGACGATTAAATGGTTAAATAACTCCGAAATTCGAAATTGGATCCCTAAAAATCCGAATGGTGCAACAACGGCAGTTACAACAAAATAAAGTGCTGCAACAAGCGCGTTAATGACTAATGTTCTTGATTGCATAATATAATTCTCTCCCTTAGTTTTTTTACGTTGGATGGTTCCGAACAACGTGTAACCTTGCTTATAATACTAGTAATCATCTAATTTTTCAAATAATGAGCACTAGAAAGAGCTAAACTTACTATATTATTTTTTCAACTATTGAGGTAATATAAAAATACGCTTTAGATCAACAGGAAGGAAATATGATAAAAGCACTATTTTCATCTTTCTTCTAAATATGACTTGACAGGTAGGAATTATATGAATATGATAGTGGATAAGATGATACGTATCGAAATATAAGCTGACTAGAAAACTAGAGGCGAAACAAATCACTATATCGTGATTTGTTTCGCCCTTTTTTTATATTATTTTATGGTGGGGTGTATAAAAGTTGCAGCTACAAGTAAGAAACAGTCCTTTTAGTGAAGAACAAGTTCAATTATTAAATCAGTTATTGGGGAAGTTAACCGGTACACAGAGGGTTTGGCTTAGTGGTTATTTAACCGCTGAAATAGCCACAGATATGAGTGCAATCGAACAGGAACCAACCCATATGTTACAAGAAGTACAAGTGACAGAGACAAAAGAAGTAACCGTTCTATACGGTACTCAAACAGGAAATGCTCAATCATTAGCGGAAAATTTCACAGAACAATTACTAGGAAATGGCTTAAAAGTAAATGCAATTTGTATGAATGAATTTAAAGCGCGAGATATAAAAAAATTAACCCATGTCCTTATTATCATTAGTACCCATGGTGAGGGAGATCCACCTGATAATGCGATAGAGTTTTGTGAGTTTATCCAAAGTAAGCGTGCACCAAAATTAAATGATTTACATTATTCTGTGCTTGCTTTAGGTGATAGTTCTTACGAGCAGTTCTGTTTAACTGGAAAGCAAATTGATGAACGCCTCGAAGCATTAGGAGCGACTCGTATTGCTGACCGAATAGACTGTGATGTAGATTTTGATGAAGATGCCGAAAGTTGGTTTACATCTATCTCATCAGAGCTAAAAGAACTAACGGCAATTACTCCAAAGAACGTAGCGAATACAACGAGTGAAAATAAGGTAACGTCGCTCTATTCGAGAACAAATCCTTTTGAAGCAGAAGTATTAGAAAATATAAATTTAAATGGGCGTGGGTCGAATAAAGAAACACGACATATTGAATTGTCTATCGAAGATGCCAATTTAAAATTTGAACCTGGCGATTCTATCGGAATTTATCCAGAAAATGATCCACATTTAGTAGAACAATTGATGATGAGTTTTGGATGGGAAAAAGATAAAGAAATGACGATAAAGGATCATGCGTGGACGATTGAAAATGCGCTAAAACATTATTATGAAATCACTCGCTTAACTAAACCTATCTTAGAAAAGATAGCATCCACCTTTCAACACGAAAAACTAACGACTTTATTACAAGAAGAACATAGAAATGAATTAATGGAATATATAGAAAATCATGATCTATTAGATTTAATAGAGGACTTTTCCTTACAACATACGAGTCCACATCAGTTATTACCATTATTACGTAAAATGCCTGCACGTCTTTATTCGGTCGCAAGTAGTTACCACGCCAATCCGGACGAAGTACATTTAACCGTAGGGGTAGTTCGTTATCATGCTGGAGGAAGGGAGCGAAATGGTGTTTGTTCGACACAATTTTCACAGCGTATAGAATCAGGAGACAAAGTGAAAATGTATGTGCATAAGAATGATCAGTTCCGTTTACCAGCAGACGATCAAGTACCGATTATTATGATTGGACCTGGAACAGGGATTGCCCCATTTAGATCTTTTATGGAAGAAAGAGAGGAAATGGGTGCAAAAGGAAGATCGTGGCTGTTTTTTGGAGATCAACATTATAGCACAGATTTTTTATATCAAATTGAATGGCAACGTTGGATAAAACAAGGTGTTTTAACGAAAATGGATGTTGCATTTTCACGTGATCAAGAAGAAAAAGTATACGTACAACATAAAATGTGGGAAGAAAAAACAATGTTCTATCAATGGTTAGAGGAAGGGGCAGCGATTTACGTTTGTGGGGATGAAAAAAGCATGGCGAAAGATGTACATGAAACGATTTTGCGAATTATTCAAGAGGAAGGGAATAAATCTGAAGAGGAAGCAACTGCTTACTTAAAAATGATGCAACAACAAAAGCGTTACCAACGTGATGTGTATTAAAGAATAAGATGGAGAGCATCAAATCATACAGAGAGGAGATTTAAAGTGACATTAAAAAATCAAAAAGCATTAGAAACGATGACAGAAAAACATAGTGATGTGGAAGAAATAAAAATTCAAAGTAATTATTTACGTGGAACATTAGTCGAGTCATTTGCAGATTCATTAACTGCAAGTATTCCAGAAGAAGATAATCGTTTAATGAAGTTCCATGGGAGTTATATGCAAGATGACCGTGATCTTCGATTAGAAAGACAGAAACAAAAGCTAGAACCAGCTTATCAGTTCATGATTCGCGTTCGTGCGGCAGGAGGGGTTGTCACTCCGGAACAATATATTGCGATGGATGATATCGCACACCAATATGGCAACAAAACATTACGTTTAACGACAAGGCAAGCATTTCAATTATATGGCATTGTCAAATGGGACATGAAAAAAACGATGCAAGCGATCAATGATACATTATTATCAACGTTAGCTGCTTGTGGGGACGTCAATCGAAATGTCATGTGTAATCCGAACCCTTATCAATCAGATGTACATGAAGAAGTTTATGAATGGGCAATGAAGATAAGCAAACATTTGGAACCACAAACAAATGCATACCATGAAATTTGGTTAGATGGGGAAAAGGTGGTGGACCATCAACAGACAGAGGAGCAGGAGGAACCGATATATAAAGATATTTATTTGCCGCGAAAATTTAAAATTGGTATTGCCGTACCACCTTCCAATGATGTCGATGTCTATTCTCAAGATATAGGTTTTATCGCAATTATAGAGGAAGGGAAATTTATCGGTTTTAATATAGCAGTCGGTGGTGGAATGGGCATGACACATGGGGATGAACATACATATCCCCAAGTTGGTCGAATAATTGGATTTTGTACACCGGAAAAAACAGTCGATGTGGCAGAAAAATTAGTTACGATTCAACGTGATTTCGGTAACCGTTCTATTCGAAAATATGCTCGGTTTAAATATACGATTGATGCAAGAGGAGTCGATTGGTTAAAAGAGACATTACACGAACGATTAGGATATGAGTTGTCTGCTCCAAAAGATTTTCATTTTGATCATAATGGTGATCGTTACGGTTGGGTAAAAGGATCGAATGGAAAATGGCATATGACGATTTTTATCCAAAATGGAAGAATTAAAGATACAGATCAATATTTATTAATGACGGGATTACGAGAAATAGCTAAAGTGCATACAGGTGATTTTCGCCTTACACCGAATCAAAACTTAATTATTGGAAATGTAACAGAGCAGAAAAAGGAACAAATTGATCGCTTATTACGTATATATAATATTTCTAGAGGAGAGAATGCGTCAGCCATTCGTCGTAATTCGATTGCTTGTGTCGCTTTTCCTACTTGTGGATTAGCGATGGCAGAATCGGAAAGATATTTACCTAGTTTAATTGATAAAATTGAAATATTATTAGAAGAAGCGGGATTAGAAGAACAAGAAATGACGATTCGAATGTCCGGCTGCCCGAATGGATGCTCACGAGCAGCGTTAGCAGAAATAGGATTCATTGGTAAAGCACCAGGAAAATATAATTTACATTTAGGTGGAAGTTTTAACGGAGATCGCTTAAGTGTAATATATAAAGAAAATATTGGAGAAGAAGAAATATTAGCTACCTTACAACCGATTATTAACCATTATGCAAAAGAAAAATTAGCAAACGAATATTTCGGAGATTTTGTCGTACGAGAAGGATATGTACCAGCAGTGTATAATGGATTACAATTTCATGAAAATAGATGATATGAGTAGGAAAACATGTGAAAACATGGTATGATATTCCCTATATATAAGTAAACGGGTGCGAATAATAGGTAAAGGGGGAATGATTGTGAAAAATGATATTGAAAGTGAGGCGCAATTATCCAAAAAGATATTTGACATGCTAAAAACTATATCATTTGGCACCATTACAATCATCGTTCAAGATGGAAAAATTATTCAGCTTGAAAAAAATGAAAAAATAAGACTTAAATAATCATTTGCTGACTAGAAAACTAGAGGCGACAGTTTGGAAGAAGAGAGGTTCTTTCCTGCTGTCGTCTTTTTTCATTTGAAAGGGGTGTAATATCATGGGTGCAACATTGTCTTATGAACATTGGGAAGATTCCATTGCCACACAATTAAATGAACAATTTCATGAATCGTTGGATGTGTTGAAATGGGCATATAACACATACGAAAAAAGCGACATCGTATATGCTTGTAGTTTTGGCGCAGAAGGAATCGTATTAATCGATTTAATTAGTAAAGTAGCAAAAGATGCAACGATCGTCTTTTTAGATACTGGATTACATTTTGATGAAACTTATCAGTTAATTAAGCAAGTAAAAGAAAGTTATCCGACATTAAATATCCAACTTAAACAACCTAAGTTATCAGTGGAAGAGCAGGAAGCCCAATATGGAGCGGCATTATGGGAGAAAGATCCAAATCAATGTTGTCATATACGTAAGGTAGAACCGATGCATGCAGTGTTAACAGATGTGCGTGCGTGGATTTCTGGATTGCGACGCGAACAATCACAGTCTAGAAGAAATACAAACTATATTAATAAAGATGATACTTTTCAAGCGATTAAAGTTTGTCCACTCATTCATTGGACGTGGAAGGAAATATGGCAATATATTTTATTGCATAAATTGGACTACAATATTTTGCATGATAAAGGTTATCCAAGCATCGGATGTGAAAAATGTACTTTACCTGTATCTGATGAATCTAATAGTCGTTCAGGTAGGTGGGCACAATTTCAAAAGACGGAGTGTGGATTACATTCCTCTTCGTAAAGAGAGTTAGGGATATATTATGGTAATAATCATAGCGGTTTTCATTGCATTATTATTTGCGATGAATATAGGTGGCAGTGGTGCGGCAGCATCGATGGGAATCGTATATGGAACAGGTGCGATTCGCTCTAAAAGACGGACATTAATTATTTGTAGCATCGCTATATTTTTAGGAGCGGCATTTGGTAGCCGAAAAGTGATTGAAACAGTCGGAACTGGGCTCATCGACGTCCAACTATTAAATGCAACATCTGTTGTCATCATTTTAGGGAGTGCTTGTACATCCTTATTCATTGCAAATATGATTGGTATTCCATTATCGACAAGTGAAGTGACAGTTGGGGCAGTCATTGGTCTTGGCTTTGTATATAAAAGTATTTACGTGGAGTCTGTTTTATATATTGTTCTATGGTGGATGATTACACCGTTGCTAGCATTTTTAATCGTTTATGGAGCCATTTTATTTTATAAAAAAGTAAGGATAAAATTCCCTCAACCATTTCGTATAAAAAAACAGTATATCGTCCTATTTGTTATTATAGCTGGTTTCTTAGAAGCATTGGCAGCAGGTATGAACAATGTCGCAAACGCAGTCGGACCACTCGTCGGTGCAGCGATGATTCCAAGTTCGATTGCAATGGGAGTAGGAGGGTTGTTTATAGCCATCGGTGCCATCGTATTCGGAGGAAAAGTGCTTGATACGAACGGGAAAAAGATAACGAAAATCTCTATCCATGATGGGCTAATCGTTTCATTGACAAGTGCATGTATTACGATTATCGCTTCGATCTGTGGCATACCAATCCCAATGACACAAGTAACGACGTCTGCCATCGTCGGTGTCGGTGTCGCAAATGAAGGAAAAGTAATTTTTCAGCAACCAATTTTTAAAAGAATTATGATTGTTTGGGTCGCCTCTCCATTAATATCTTTTTTTATCGCTTATTATATGGTACAAATTTTTGTCGAACAGGATATGTTATCTATCTTGTTAATGACGGTTTTCCTATTGTTTGTTGTTACAGTATGGAAAATGAGAACGAGTATATGGAAGAAGGAAATAAATAAAAGGAGTGTTTAATATGACAGGAAATTTACCACATGGCGGTACATTAATACAACGAGTGCATATAACCGCTGAAAATACGACTACAAAAAACATTGAATTAGATGCGATTGCTTTAAGTGATTTAGAATTAATTGCTAACGGGACATATAGTCCTCTAACAGGATTTGTGTCAAAACGTGATTATCATTCTGTTTTAGATAATATTCGTTTAGCAAATGGGGAAGTATGGAGTATTCCGATTACTTTGCCTGTTACGGATAATATTGCGACATCTTTAAAAATCGGAGAAAAGGTCGGGTTAAAAAATAATGGACAATTGTACGGATATATTGAAATAACTGAAATATATGGAGCAGATAAAGAGAAAGAAGCTAAACATGTATATGGAACATTAGATGAACAACATCCAGGGGTGAAAAAATTATTAGAACGTCCAAATAATTATATAGCTGGTCCTATTACATTAACAAAATTTCCAGAACGGGAATTTTCCCATTATCATTACACCCCGAAAGAAACTAGAAAACATTTTGAGGCACTTGGTTGGGAAACAATTGTCGGTTTCCAAACGCGTAATCCTGTACATCGTGCACATGAATACATCCAAAAAGTTGCACTGGAAACAGTCGATGGGTTATTTTTAAATCCTTTAATAGGAGAAACGAAAGCAGACGATATTCCTGCATCCATTCGGATGAAAAGCTATGAAACTTTGTTGGAAAACTATTATCCAAAAAATAGAGTGTTTTTAGGGGTGTTTTCTGCGGCAATGCGTTATGCAGGACCACGTGAGGCGATTTTTCATGCGATTGTACGGAAAAACTTCGGTTGCACGCATTTTATTGTTGGACGTGATCATGCTGGAGTCGGAGATTATTATGGCACATATGAAGCACAGCATCTAATAGCTCAATTTGAAGCAGAGTTAGGGATTACGATTTTAAAGTTTGAAAATAGTTTTTATTGCACTGCTTGCGGCAATATGGGGACGACAAAAACGTGTGCACATGATAGTTCGCACCATCTTTTGTTATCAGGAACAAAGGTGCGTGAAATGTTGCGAAATGGAGAACATCCACCGAAAGAATTTAGTCGATCTGAAGTAATCGACGTGCTTATAAAAGGATTTAGAGAAAAGAAAAAGGTGTCAGGAGGAACTAGCAAATGAGTACACATATTGTATGGCATGATTTAACAGTAACGAAACAAGAGAGGTACGCATTAAAAGGACATAAAGGTGCTGTTATTTGGCTAACTGGTTTATCAGGGTCTGGAAAATCAACTATTGCAAATGCTGTAGATTACCAATTACATGGGCAATCTATCCATAGTTATGTATTAGATGGCGATAATATTCGTCACGGTTTAAATGCCAATCTAGGTTTTTCAAATGAGGACCGTAAAGAAAATATTAGACGGATTGGGGAAGTAGCGAAACTATTTGCTGAAAGTGGGCAAATCGTGATGACAGCTTTTATTTCTCCATTTATAGAAGATAGAGAGATAGCTCGTCAGTTATTTGAAGCAGATGAATTTATTGAAGTATATGTGAAGTGCCCAATAGAAACATGTGAGGCGCGTGATCCGAAGGGATTGTACAGAAAGGCTCGTGAAGGGATCATTCCTGAATTTACAGGTATTAGTTCCCCATATGAAGCCCCAACACAACCGGAAATAACGATCGAAACAGACGTGTTAAATATTGAGGAAGCGGCAGCGAAAATTATTCAATATTTACGTACACATCATTTTATTCAATAAATAGGAGGCATTTTGTATGGGGAAAGGAAAAGTGTATATTGTCGGTGCAGGTCCTGGAGACGCAGAACTGATTACAATAAAAGGGAAACGTGCTATCGAAGAAGCAGATATTATTTTTTATGATCGATTAGTTAATAAGCAATTACTCACATATGCAAAACAACAAGCAACTTTTATTTATGCAGGAAAAAAACCAAATTATCATGCGATTAAACAAGACGCATTAAATGAATTACTCGTAAATCATGCAAAACGTGGGAAAGTTGTTACACGTTTAAAAGGTGGTGATCCTTTTATATATGGCCGTGGTGGGGAAGAAGCATTAGTACTTGCTCAACATCAAATACCATTTGAAATTGTTCCAGGTATTACAGCGGGTATTGCAGCACCAGCATATGCTGGCATTCCTGTTACACATCGGAATGTTAGTAATAGTTTTACCGTGATGACTGGTCATGACGAACAAATAGAAAAAATGAACTGGAGTCAATATGCACAATCGAACCATACACTCGTTATTTATATGGGGATGAAAAACCTTCAACGAATCGTCGAACAATTATTATTAGCAGGTCAAAACTCTAACATGCCAATAGCGGTTATTCAATGGGGTACGACAGACACACAACGGACAGTTTCTAGCACATTAGCACATATTTTATCCCATCCTGAAACGAAGGAGTTATCTAATCCAGCAATTATCGTTATTGGAGAAGTTGTTCGATTACAGCAGCACTTACAATGGTTTACAACATCGCAGTATGAGGATCCACTATTAGAATTACATGTAAAGTGAGGGATTGACTTGCAAGCTATTTTATATGTAGCACATGGTACGAGATCACAAGCAGGAGTCACGGAAGCAAAAAACTTTATTTCATATTATATGAAGCATGTTCCAGTGCCGATTCAAGTAATGAGTTTTATTGATTTTGTTTTTCCCGCAGTACATGAAGGGATCGACCTTTGTGTAGCAAAAGGGGCAAAAAACATTGCAATCGTGCCATTATTGCTTTTAGAAGCAGGTCATGCAAAAAATGACCTACCAAAAATGATAAAAGAAGCAAAAAAGAAATATCCACATATAACATTCACATATAGCCCTCCTTTTGGTGTGCATGATTATATGGTAGATGCTATTATTGATCGTTTACAAGAACACGGACCGATGAAACAAGATGCTTCAATTTTGCTGATTGCTCGTGGAAGTTCTGATGTAAGTATTTTAAAAGATTTACAACACATTATAGAAAAATTAAAAGCGAAAATATATGTTCGGAAAATTAGTGTATGTTATTTAGCGGCACAGACACCTACCTTACAAGTAGGACTGGATCAGCATATAACATATGGTGCGAAACATATTTATGTTGTACCATATTTACTATTTACTGGTTTGTTAATGCAACATATAGAAGAGACTGTCGATGTAATGCAAAGAGAAAACCAAGCGTACGATGTTCATTTATGCACACAAATTGGAAAAAGCGAGGCTATTACACCTTATATGTATGAACGCATTCAGCAAGTGACAAAAGACCGGAGTATATCAGATGGCGTACTATCCTATATGGATTAATTTTAGTGCGAGAAAAATACTCGTCGTTGGTGGTGGAAAAATAGCCGAACGAAAAGTGACGTCATTTGTAGGTTTAGGTGCCAATATCGAGCTTATTAGTCCACAGATTACAGCACGTTTAAACCAATTTGTGGTGCAAGGGGAAGTACAATGGAGAGAAAGGCAATATGAGAACGGGGATGAAAAAGAAGCGTTTTATGTCATTGCGGCAACAAATGATCGCCAACTAAATGAAAAAATTGTGCAATCTTGTGCACCATATCAATTAACATTAAATGTATCAGACCATACGGCAAGTAATACGATGATGGCAGCAATGATAAAAACAGAGCAAATCCAAGTAGCGGTAAGTACGAACGGAAAACAACCAATATTGGCAAAGAAAGTACGAGATGACATACGTACATTTCTTAAAGAAGGAGAATAAGTATGTCAGAATGAAAAAAAAGAAAGTGCTAATAAAAATAAATATGATGTGCGACATAATAGGGTAAGTTTTTAAGAGAAGTCATAGATATGCCTCGTGTTGGAGTTATAGTATGTATAGGATATAGTAGCTAGTACACTTTCGGATGGATAAGGGGCGGTTTGTATTTTGGAATTATATATGTGGAGAAGCGCAGGAATAGGTTTATTCAGCTCTACAATATTTGGTGTTGGTGGAAAATAATTCACTGGCACCTTTTTTATGCATAAAAATAGAAAACAAGTGAATTTCCCTTTAGAATGAAAGTCGTCGAAAACCTAATCCAGGAGGGAAATCACTTGTCTCATCCTAATGATATAAAATTACTGCTTGATATACATGATAAGAACATCGAAGTCGAGGAAAATGCTGTAGAATTAAGATCATATCAAGGAAGAATGGCTAAGTTCATTACAGCTAAATTTGACGTAAACACTAAATACCGTTGACCAATCGTTATACTTTCATTACATGAAGACAAGCATTAAGACATTGAAAAACATATATCGTATATCAAACATAGCTTGATGTATTCATACAATAACGGTCGTATCGAAGAGATTAATAACAAAATAAAGGTATGGAATCGCGTTGCATATGGATATCGAAACTTTCATAATTTTAAAAAGAGAATCATTTTACACTTTAAATGGAGATCATTCATACAAAGTAAAAAATCTTCCTCCCCTGCAGTTTAACCTACAAAGGAAGAGGAAACTAGCATGAAAACAACCAGATGAAACGTAGGAAATGTACGTAGACTCCTGCGTGAAAAAAAGGCCTAGATAAGACAAGGGAAGGCAAAGCCTGAGCTTGGCTTAGCAGCCGCACGCGGAAAGCGGAGTACATTTCCGAAGTGACATATTCACGCTATTCTTATTGACTCCACACAATTACATATTAGTTGACTTTAAGAGGGTCACCGACACCATTTGACAAAGAGCCGTTTATTCCGGCGCTGCTCTGTTTTCGTCATACAATTGTAGCATCTCTCTTGCGTGTTCTAGTGGAATATGCGGTAAAAACACTATGTTATCTTTACATTTTATATGAATCGAGGCAACTCGTAATTTCTTTTGAAAAAATGTTTGTGTCATATAAAGTTCATCGATTTTTGTGAAGGACAATGTAACAGTATGCCTTTTCAAGAGTGCCGTTTGATATATGATTTCCTTTGCTGTAAAGGTATAGGCGATACTTCTGAAAGAAAGATAGCGGCTGAAAAAGATTAAACATAGAATAATGATTGGAATCATCCACCACTCTGGAATGAAATAAAAGATGAAAAATATCGTAAACACGAGTACATAACTAGGTTGTATCCATTGGATAAATAGCGCTTTTAAAGACAATCGATATAGTTTTTTGGTTGTTTTCATTTTTTCTCACCTTAAATGACATCATGAATAGATGGTATAATATATAGTAGACCCATTTTAACAAGATTTATGTATGATAGATAGAGGAAGAGAGGGATTGTCGTGAAAAAGTCATGGATCATGCTCAGTTGTGTATTTTTGTTAATAAGTTGTGGAAAAGATAGTGGCGAAGAGGAGAAGAAAGAAACGATTATCGATCAAAGTGTTGAACAGACGCAAAACGAATTTGCTTGGGAATTATTTGAAGAAGTTTCAGAAGAAGAGGATGGAAATATATTCGTTTCGCCATATAGTGTGTTTATTGCATTAGCGATGACAGTAAATGGTGCAGAAGCGGAAACGAAAGAGGAAATGATGCAAGCACTAGGTATGGATAACTTTTCCTTGCAACAACTAAATGAGGACAATGAACGGTTGATGGAGTCGTTAGAAAAAGCGACAGAGAAAATAACATTGCAATCGGCTAACGCAATTTGGTTGAATGATTTGTATACATTGGAAAAAAATTTTCAACATCATGTAAAAACATATTACTCTGCGAACGTAGAGGAAGTGGATATAACAGATGCTGCAACGGCGGACCTAATCAATACGTGGGTGAAAGAGCAAACGAATGAAAAAATTGAAGAAATAGTAGAGGCACCACTAGATGAACAATTGGTCTTGATGTTAACCAATGCGGTTTATTTTGATGGTGATTGGCAATATGAATTTGCAGAAGAATGGACAGTTGATGCCCCTTTTTACGGAAAGGAAGAAACAGAAGTGGCGATGATGAGTTTAGAAGAAGATTTATCCTATAAAGAGGAAGAATCGTTCGAAATGGTGCAACTTCCATATGGAGAAGGGGAAATGAGTATGTATGTCCTTTTACCAAAGGAAGGAACGACCTTACAAGAAGTACAAGATGGACTAAGTTATGAGTCATTTTCTTCCGTACGTAAAGAGATGAAACCGAAAAAGGGAACGGTGGAATTACCTAAATTTTCATTAACCGAGGAGTATGAATTAAACGATGCACTTATTCGATTGGGAATGGAAAAGGCATTTGACCATGAACACGCAAACTTTTCGAATATGACGACATCTGATGACCCGTTATGGATTGATTTTGTACAACATAAAACATTTTTAGAAGTAAACGAGCAAGGAACGGAAGCTGCTGCTGTAACAAATGTTGGGATTAAAACGATGTCAGCGGAGGATAGTGATACATTTTATATGCAAATGAATCGACCGTTTCAATTTTTCATAATGGAGGAGGAAACGGAAGCAATTTTATTTATAGGTGAAATACAATCATTAGCAAAATAGGGTATGAATAACCATTCATTTTATGGTAAGATGCATATAAGGGTTTGTGGAATGAATGGGGTGGAGAGATGCTATTAAAAACAAATGCCAAAAGGGAAACGATTGGACAGGTGAGATTCATCCATAATTTCGTGTCATTAGGTCCTGTTCGCTTAAATGTGATCGTCTATGAAGTGGATGGTGTATTAATTGATACCGGGTCGATAAAAGTCATCCGTTTTTTACAACCGTTTTTTGAAGAAGTTCAAGCAGAACAAGTCGTTATTACGCATTCTCATGAAGATCACACAGGTGGAGCAGCATTTATTCAACAAAAATATGGGATACCGATATATATGAACGAAAAATCGATTGCACATTGTAAGGAAAAAGCGACATACCCACTATATAGAAAAGTATTTTGGGGTAAACGCCCACCTTTTGAAGCGAAACCAATCGATGATACATTTACGTCCCGAACAGCTCATTGGCAAGTGATCCATACACCTGGACATGCTGCTGATCATCTATCATTTTTAAATGAGCAAACAGGTCAATTATTTTCTGGTGATCTGTATGTACATCCTGAAACAAAAGTTATTTTGCAAGAAGAAAGCATTCCGACGATTATTCAGTCGATCAAACGAATTTTGCAATATGATTTTAAGGAAATGTTCTGTTGTCATGCTGGTTATGTAGCAAATGGTCGAGAAGCATTTGAACAAAAGTTGCGGTATTTAGAAAATTTACAAGGGAAAGTGTTAACATTACATGAAAAAGGGAGTAGTGTAAAAGAGATCCAACAACGCATTTTCACAAAAAGTTATCCGATTACAAAGTTATCCTTAGGTGAATGGGATAGCAAGCATATTATTACATCTATTATTCAAGATGCAAAAAGAGGTTAAGACATAAGGAATGTAAAACATGCCACACGAATCATCAACGTTATAGAAATATGCTCTCCTTCTAGTGAACAGGGCGGTTAAGAATCTCAGTTAGATTCATCTATTCGTATCAATGTAAAAGTGGGTGCTTAGCATATTTCTTCTGTTTAACTTTATGAGTGATGTATGTTTCCAATTTGTTGTACGTTACGTCTTAACCTCTAATTTAATATGTTTTATTGTTTATCAAGCAAGTCTTTTAAAGAGAAATCAACTTCTTTATTTGTAGATTCTTCATAGCCTTGCATATATTTAATACGACGTTGTGCAGAAGCTGCTGATACTTGTTCATCCGCATGGTAAGAAGAACGAACAAGTGGGCCAGATTTACAATGTTTAAATCCTTTTGCCAATGCAATTTCTTCTAATTCCTTAAACTCATCAGGGTGATAATATCTTTCTACATCTAAATGATTCTTTGTCGGTTGTAAATATTGTCCAATCGTTAAAATATCTACATTATGTGCAAGTAGGTCATCCATTGCTTCTAAAATTTCTTCTTTTGTTTCACCAAGACCAACCATCATACTTGACTTAGTCGGTGTATCAGGAGCGATTTCTTTCACACGTTTTAATAATTCTAACGAACGATCGTATTTTGCAATAGCACGTACACGTTTCGTTAAGCGACGAACTGTTTCAATATTATGGTTGAAAATGTCTGGTCCAGATGACATTAACTCATGCAAACTTTCATAATCACCTTTCATATCTGAAGGTAAAATTTCAATCGTCGTTCCAGGATTCTTTTTTCGTACTTGTCGAACTGTTTCAGCAAATACAGCTGCCCCACCATCTTTTAAGTCATCACGCGCTACAGCCGTAATAACAACGTGTTTTAAGCCCATCACTTTTACAGAATCGGCAACACGTTCAGGCTCACCCCAGTCTAATTCATTCGGTAATCCTGTTTTAACAGCACAGAAACGACAACCACGTGTACAAGTATCTCCTAGAATCATAAAGGTAGCTGTCTGTCTTTCACTCCAACATTCATGTAAATTCGGACAGCGTGCTTCTTCACAAACTGTATTTAAGCGTTTTTCACGCATTAATTTTTTTAATCCTTTGTATGAATCTGAAGTGTTAATTTTGATTTTTAACCATTCTGGTTTACGCAAATATTGTTGCTCTTTCGCCATGATTAAATGCTCCTCATCGATTTTTTAAGTTTGAAATTCCATTCATCCGTACGGTATTTAGTTTCGACTAAATGTTCCACATATTTCCACTGATCTTCATTTAATTGAAATGTTTCAGTTTGAATATTCAATGCATGTTCAAATCCTTGTAAAAATGCATCGCGCATCATCTCATATGTATGCGTTTTTCCGGTAATGTCATTTATGCTTGTCGCCTTATGTTTAAAAGCTTGCTTTTGACGCTCTTTTACCTTTTCGTTTGGGTAATTAAAGAGATCAAACAACATATCAAGATCAAAACTCATTGGGATGGAACCGTGTTGTAGCAATACACCGTTTTTTCTCGTTTGTGCATTTCCAGATATTTTTTTCCCGTCCACTAACATTTCATAAATGGCTGGTTGTTCGAAACAAACATCAGACCGCTGACGTTTCGCCTCTTCCTCTGGTACAGCAAATTCCGCATTGACACCTAATAGTTGGTAGCCTTCCAATAATCCTTTGGATAAAACATAATATGCTTCATTAATAGAACTAGGAATTTTTGGATGTTCTTCACTAACGATAATACTATATGTAATTTCATCGTCATGTAAAACTGCACTTCCGCCTGTTAGACGACGAACAAAATCACACCCGTGTTTCTTTACGGCATCGAAATCAATTGCTTTTTCAGCTTTTTGAAAATGACCTAATGTTAAACTAGGATTTTTCCAACCGTAAAAGCGTAGAGTCGGTTGAATGATACCTTCTGCATGGAATTGAAGTAATGCTTCATCAATTGCCATATTTGTTGCGGCATCATGATAACCAGTATCTAATATGTACCACTTTTCTTGCAAAAAATCACCCCGTTTGAAGATATTGACTATTTGTATTAACAATTGAGTATAATAAGAATTTTTTATCAAACTATTTCTATTTTAGTATATTATAGACTAAAAAACAAAAGAATGAATTAACTCTAAAGAATCTGAAAAAATAGTTACTAATAGGAACGTATTTGTGGATAAAACCTTATTTTATCGTGCTTATGGGGATAAAATGTATATTTATCCACAAAACCATTAGTTTATCCACAGCATTTCATACACAACGAAAAACATTGAACTTATCATGTTTCTTTAATCTGTCCACAAACTTGTGCATAACCCTGTTGATAACTGTGGAAAATAGAAATATCATTCATAGAAATGAGCGTGACGATTGTACGAAATGTGCAAAAACAGATGAGCTTTTATTAGATTAAAAGAATTGTGTTAACACAGATTACTATATAAAAATTGACTTAGTTCAAGCTGAAATACGAAAATGTACGCGATAAAACAAAAGAAATGTACGAGCACTTCTCTAGGGGACAAAGCCTAAAATAGGCATCGTTGTTTCCTTGTAAGAAGTGCAAGTACATTTCTAAAGTGTTCGTATAAAATAAATGGTTCGTATTTCGAATATCTTTTCTAACTATTATTCTAAACTTAATAATGAATTAAGCAACATCACTTTCTTGTCTCGTTTCATATTTACGTTTGAACATAACGACGAAATAAGAAATAGTTAATCCGACAAATAATGCAGTAAAGCCTAATAAAATTCCTGCATTTTGCCACATAACAGAGAATTCTCCACTTGAAATAACTGCTTTGAACCCTGCTACGGAGTATGTCATCGGTAGTAATAAGTTAATTGGCTGTAACATTTTTGGAATTAATTCTAATGGGAATGTTCCCGCGCTTGTTGTTAATTGTAAAATTAAAATGATGATCGCAATGAAACGACCAGGATCTTCTAAACAAGTAACAAAGAATTGAATTAAAGTAATAAATGTTAAGCTCGTAATAATCGCGAATAATAAGAATAATGGTACGCTTTGTACTTCTAATTTTAACCCGATTAATAAAATACCACTCGCAATTAATGCTTGTAGCACACCGACTATAGCTAATACAGAGAATTTAGTAAGGAACCAATGGAAACCATTTCTTGGGGTAGATGCTGGTTCACGTAATGGATATACGATAGATAATAATAATGCTCCGACAAATAATCCTAATGATAAGAAGTAAGGAGCAAACCCTGTTCCATAATTTGGTACTTCATTGATTTTATTGTTTTTTACATCCACAGGAGTTGCCATCATATTATACGTTTTTTCATCTGTGTCGATGTCATTTGCTTCTTTGGCTGCATCGTTCATTTCATCTTTAAATTCAGTTGTTCCGTCGACAAGTTCATCCATACCATCGACAAGTTCATCTGAACCTTCAGCAAGTTGCTCTGTTCCATCTGCTAATTGGAAAGAACCATCTTCTAATTGACGTAATCCACCAAGTAAAGTATTCGTACCAGCTACTAAATCAGCAACACCATCATTGGCTTCACCGAATTTGCTTGAGAATTCGCCCATGTTTTTGACGTATTCATTTTGTCCTGCAGCAAGTTGGTTGGACCCAGCTTGTAATTCAGAGGCACCTTCAGATAATGCTCCGACTCCTTCTGCTAAAGCCTTTTGACCGTCATTAACTGCTTTTACGCCACCTTTAAGTTCGTTAAACGCTGGATCGACAGCTGTTTTTAGTTCTGTTTCTAAATTTTTTGTCGCACCAGTTAATCCTTTGTTTACTTCCGTAGAGTATTGTGTGAAACCATCTTCAATACCAGCAATTAAATCATCAATGACATCTAATTCTGCCATTTTACTATCAATTTTCGGTTTGATTTTCTCCGCAATTTCTTCTTGGGAAGGCATTTTTTGTTGTATGCTAGCATTTACTTGCTCATCAATACTGTTTACGACCTCTTCTGGTGAAGGAGGTTGGTTCTTAATGATTGTTATAACATCAGTAACAAGATCTTCATCAACATCTTTTTCTATTAACATTTTTGCAATCGCATCTGCTTGAGCGGTTTGTGCATTGATCATCTCGTTGGCAATCATTTGAGAGATTTCTATCGTCTCGATACTTCCACCAAGTTCCGCTAACACACCTTCAGCGATTGTGTCACTAATTGCTTGTGAGTCGATTGATCCTACTCCATCTTTAATTCCAGATGTAATGCCATTTTCGAGTTCTTTTAATCCTTCATTCATTGCTTTTGTACTAGCATTTAATTTTGTGTTAATTTCTTTTGCTATTTCTTTCGGTAATTCTTTTTGCATTTTATTTACGCCTGCTTGTAATTCCTCTGTCCCACTAATTAATGAAGGGATGTTCGCATCTAATTGGCCAATCCCATCTTTAGCGGTTTTCACTCCAGCGGCGAGATCTGCAGTTCCTTGTTCCACCTCTTTAGAGGCACTAAATAAAGCATTGGAGCCTTCACCTAGTTGGTTCATTCCATCTTTTAATGTGTTCGTACCATCTGCTAATTCTGCTCCACCGTCAGCTGCAGTTTCCATCCCATCTGTAAATTCGATCGTTTTTTCAGCAAGCACATGTAAATTATCCATTATGGTTGTAGATCCATCTTGTAACTTTTCGGCACCTTCATGTAATTCTTCTGTTGCATCACTTGCTTCATCTAAACCTTCAGCGACTTCATCAATTTTTTCAAAGATTGTTTCAGCATATGTTTCCGTAACCTTTTCCTGTAAAGCTTCTTTTATTTGTAACATAGCTGTTTCTCCAATTTGGGAAGCGAGGAAGTTATAACTTTCGTTCGGAATATAGCGTATATTTAATTTTTTCGGTTCATCGTCCATTAATGTTGTTGCATTTTTAGAAAAATCTGTTGGGATTTCAATTAAAATATAATATTCTTCATCATTTAACCCACGATGTCCTTCCGCCTTATCGACGACGTGGAAATTAAATGTCCCATCATCTTCTAAATTTTCGATGAGTTCCTTACCAAGTTCTAAAGTTTCCCCATCTTCGACTGCCCCTTCATCTTCATTGACGACAGCAATTGGTAAATCATCTAAATGGTCATATGGGTCCCAAAACGCCCATAAAAACATACCGGCATACAATATTGGTACGGCAATTACTGCAACTACCGCAATAAGTAATTTATGTTCCTTAAAAAGTTGTGCAAATTCATTTATAATTCCTTTCACGCACAAGCCCTCCTAAATAATTAATAATAAATGACTGAATTAACCATCCGGTCATTTTGCTATAAAAATAAATGACCGAAACGACCATATAGTCATTTGATGTCAAAATGATGGATCACCTCATTTTATGTAAGAGATAATCCTTTAAAAATATACAAATCAAATAAATTCGCTATTTCCTCTTCGTTAAGTGGTTCTCTTTGTTTTTCCCAATCAAAAATTAGTGCAACATATAGTTTTAATAAGACGAATGCTGTAATTTCTGGGTCGCATTTTTTTATGGCGCCATTTTCAATTGCTCGAACAATTTTTTCCTGAATAAAGCAAAGAATGGACTGTTCGACTTTGCGCATCATTTCTTGCACAACCGGTGTTCCAATATCTCTTTCTTCTTGGAAAAGTTTAATCGTTAATTGGTGTTCCATGCGGTATTCCAACATTTTATAAATAGCATGATGTACATTTTCTTGGAAAGGTTTATTCGATTTAATTACTAAAGAAGCTTCATGCTCCATATCTGAAATTAATGTCGTAATAATTTGATCGAATAATTCCTCTTTGTTTTTAAAGAAATTATAAATTGTACCTTTACCGACATTTGCTAATTTAGCAACTTGATCCATCGTTGTCGCTTTATACCCATATAAAGAGAACGATTTTGTAGCAGCTTCTAGAATTTGTGTTCGGCGATCGATTGCTCTCTACTCCTTTTTTTACATATAATTGACCGAATGAACGAATTAGTCATTTGTGACATAAAGTAATATAACATAAGAAAAAGTGAAATGCAATACATGAGAGAAAATAATACTTATTTGAAAATTAGAAATAATTGATAATTAATTGTTGGAAGCGTTATAATGTTTTTTAATAGGAAGGGAGAGATTGCAGTGCCAATAAATATACCTGAAGGCTTACCAGCGCGAAAAAGACTAAAACAAGAGAAAATTTTCGTGATGGATGAGGATCGTGCACGTACACAAGATATTCGACCATTAAATATCGTTATTTTAAATTTAATGCCAGAAAAAGAGAAAACAGAATTACAATTATTACGTTTATTAGGAAACACCCCGTTACAAGTAAATATTACATTTTTACATACAGCGACACATATTTCAAAAAATGTAAGCAAATCTCATTTAGATACTTTTTATTCCACATTTACAGATATAAAGGATAAACGGTTTGATGGGATGATTATTACTGGTGCACCAATTGAACATTTACAATTTGAAGATGTTAATTATTGGGAAGAACTAGTTGACATTATGGAATGGACGAAAACAAATGTCGTATCCGTATTCCATATATGTTGGGGAGCTCAAGCTGCCCTTTATCATCATTACGGCATTGATAAGTATGAATTACCGAAAAAATGTTCAGGTATTTTCCAACATAAAGTATTAGATCCGACTGTAAAATTAGTACAAGGGTTTGAAGATGTATTTAATGCACCACATTCTCGGTATACAGCAAATGCTATAGAACAAATAGAAAAGCATCCAGATTTACAAATTTTGGCCGTGTCAGAGGATGCAGGATTATTTTTAATTAAATCAAAAGATAGTAAACATATTATGGTGACAGGACATTTAGAATATGATGCAACAACTTTACGTGATGAATATGAGCGAGATGTTGCGAAAGGATTAGCTGTCGATATGCCTGAAAATTACTTCCCGAATAATGATTCTGCTAGGGAGCCATTAAATACGTGGCGTGCACATACACATTTACTTTTTTCTAACTGGTTAAACTATTATGTTTACCAAGAAACACCTTTTACATGGGTAAACGAATAAAAAGTTTATTTTTACGGTTTTAACTTTTTCATATAGGGTAAATATATAATATAAAGAGGAAAGGTTGATGAAAAAATGAGTATGGAAAAATTAATTGAAGGTTTAAACTTAGACTTATCCCATGAGTATGGAGCAGCGATTCAGTATACGTATAGCGCATCCGTTGTATCTGGATTATATCGTTCTGCATTAAAGCCATTTTTTGAAGAAGAAATTACAGATGAATTAGGACATGCATTATACTTATCAGAAAAAATTAAATCATTAGGTGGAACACCGACAACAAAAGCTGCAGAGGTTCCACAGCCAACAGAGGTAAAAGATTTATTAGAAGCCGTTTTACAAGCGGAGTCAGACACTGTCGTTCGTTATGAACAACGTAAAAAACAAGCGGAAGAATTAGGTTTAACAGAATTAGTTGTGCAGTTAGAAGATATGATTGCAGATGAAACACGTCATAAAGAAGAAGTTGAACGTTTACTAATGGACCCGCGCTTTAACGAGTAATTCGTGTGGGACATGTTTTTGTGTAATTGAAGGGAGTGGTAATGTTTATGAAAAATATATAAACATTACCGCTCTTTTATTGTGCAACATAAAAGGGAAAAATCTATTTATTTTTAATCATATTTAGTTATAATAAAGCATGCGAAATAGTTGACGTACGTTGATACCTCTAATATAATTAATATGAATTCGAGGTAATTAATAGGGAGTGATGAAAATGAAAGAATCGAAGGAACTTTCTTTAAAGTTATTTGTTGTATTGAGTCGAGCGATAGAAGCAGTAGAGAAAGCTGTAGCAAAAGACGCAAAGAGATACAACTTAAACTTAACCGAATTTGGTGTTCTGGAATTTTTATTCCACAAAGGGGAACAACCTATCCAAATTATCGGTAAAAAAGTATTACTTGCAAGTAGTAGTATTACGTATGTCGTTGATAAATTAGAAAAGAAAGAATTGATTGAAAGGGTTGCCTGTCCGAAAGATCGTCGTGTCACATATGCTCGTCTAACAGATAAAGGAAAAACATTAATGGAAGAAATTTTTCCATTACATGAAGAAGCGATGGCACATATTTTTTCTGAATTATCCAATGATGAAAAAGCCGAAGCGATTCGTTTAGTAAAGAAAATTGGATTGTTTGCAGAAACAATCTAATTTTTCCTCGCCTACTTATCTCTAATTCGATTAATATGAAACAATATAAAGGGAGATTGAATTATTTATGTCACAAACAAAATTAACAATCGTTTATTATAGCCAAACTGGTACAAACTATCAAATGGCCAAATGGGCAGAAGAAGGGGCAAAAGAATTGGGTGCGGACGTACGTGTTGTGAAAACACCTGAACTGGCACCTCAAACAGTAATTGATGGAAAAACTGAATGGAAGGCACATGTTGAGGCTACGAAAGATGTACCAGAAGTGACTTCAGATGATATAGAGTGGGCAGATGCTATAATCTTTAGTACTCCAACACGTTTTGGAGCGATGGCAGCACAAATGAAGCAATTTTTAGATACTCAAGGTGGATTATGGGCAACTGGAAAAACAGTTAATAAAGTGGTTAGTGCAATGGCTTCAGCTGGAAACGCACATGGTGGTCAAGAAGCGACGATTTTATCGTTATACACTTCCATGTTCCACTGGGGAGCAATTGTTGCAGCACCAGGATATGCTGATCCATCAATGTTTACATCAGGTGGGAACCCATATGGGGTAAGTGTAACGGTTGATGGAGAAGGTAATATGGTGGAAGACGTGGAAGCGGCAGTGAAATATCAAGCGAAACGTACAGTAGAAATAGCATCAAAATTACAATAATGATTTGGTTGAAGTATAGACGTATCGTGCAGGTCGTCTTTACTTCAGCCTTTTTTTATAGGAGGGTGAGCAATGATTTCGATTGATCCAAAAGACCGAACAGAAAGAGAAAATTATAAATTGCTTATTGGTAGTGTCACACCGAGGCCGATTGCATTTGTAACGACAGAAAACCGTTATACAAATGAAGTAAATGGTGCTCCATTTAGTTTTTTTAATATCGTTTCATCTGCACCACCGATGATTTCTGTGGCCGTACAGCGTAAAAACGGGGAAATGAAAGACACTGCATATCATATTCAAGCTGAAAAGGAATTTGTTGTCCATGTCGTTGATGAAGACAATGTGGAAAAGGTAAATAAAACAGCCGCAAATTTACCGCGACAAGAAAGTGAAATTACACATGCAGGATTTCAATTAATTAATAGTGATCTCATTCAAACACGTGGTATCAAAGAGGCAAAAATTCGTTTTGAATGTAAATTATTTGATCTATTAACTTTTGAAAATGAAGGGAAACCGGCAACAGATTTCATTATTGGAGAAGTTGTTCGTTTCCATATTGATGAGTCGATTTATAATGATGGAAAGATTATGTACGAACCATTACGTGCGGTAAGTAGGCTTGCAGGAAATGATTATGCCACAATTGGTGATATTATGACGATTGAAAGGCCCGATTAAAAGTTTGGACATGCGTCCTATAAAGTACGCATGTCCAAACCTTTTTATGCATTGAAAACCACTGGCTGTGCCGGGGTTTCCGGGTAGCCTTTAGCATATGCTCCTATCATGATAAAGTTCGAAGTTGCAAGAATACGACTCGAAGTTGCAAGAATACGACCCAAAGTTGCAAGAATACGACTCGAAGTTGCAAGAATACGACTTGAAGTTGCAAGAATGCGACCCGAAGTTGCAAGAATACGACCCGAAGTTGCAAGAATGCGACTCGAAGTTGCAAGAATGCGACTCGAAGTTGCAAGAATGCGACCCGAAGTTGCAAGAATGCGACCCGAAGTTGCAAGAATACGACCCAAAGTTGCAAGAATACGACTCGAAGTTGCAAGAATACGACCCGAAGTTGCAAGAATGCGACCCGAAGTTGCAAGAATACGACCCAAAGTTGCAAGAATACGGCTCAAAGTTGCAAGAATACGACCCGAAGTTGCAAGAATGCGGCCCGAAGTTGCAAGAATGCGGCCCGAAGTTGCAAGAATACGACCCAAAGTTGCAAGAATACGACTCGAAGTTGCAAGAATACGACCCAAAGTTGCAATAATACGGCTCAAAGTTGCAAGAATACGGCCCGAAGTTGCATAAATAAAACTCTAACCTTGTGGGGTCACTACCACACAGATGGTTTTGATTTATAAGGTTACTTTTGCTTTTCTGTTTAAAATTATAATTATCGCAATGACGATAAACATAATAATTGCACATGCTAAAAATGGTAAGCCAGCCGTTTCAGCAAACACTCCAGATACAGATGAACCTGCAACAACCCCTAGAGAGAAAAAGGCGTAGAACACCCCATAAGCTTTTCCACGGTCTACTTTTGTAGAAGCGTCCGCAATAATTTTATTCATCGATGGGAAAATAAATGCAAAGCCTAACCCATAAATGACCATGGCAATAAAGTTACTCATAAATGTTGCCATCACACTTAAAATGATCATTCCAACACCGATAAGTCCTAATCCTGTTGCAATTAAATGCACGGGCGAAAATTTATCGTAAATAAAATTTAAAGGAGTTAAGAAGACAATCAATGCCATAATGCCAAATGTACTTAATAACATGCCGGTCGTCTCTGTTGAAAGTTTCATTAGTTCTACGTTCAATGGTAAAGCGAAAGCTAATGTTCCGTTACTAATCATTAAACCAAAAGCAGATACAGAGGATAAAATAATCATAGGATGTTTGATAAGTGGGATAAATTCTTTGAAATTAAACTTCCCACGGTCTGTTGCTACATATGATTCCTTTACGAAAAAGAGTACGATAAGCGATGTAATAAGGAAAAGAACAGCTACTAATAGAAATACTGCTTCAATAGATGCTCTTGCTGCAAGCACCCCTCCGACAGCAGGGCCGACAATCGCTGCGATCCCAATTCCTGCACCAGTAAATGCCATTTTCTTCCCGCGATTTTCTCCACCACTATGGTCACCAATATAGGCAAAAGCCGCTGGAATTAAAACTCCGCCTGCTAATCCATGGAAGAATCTTGCAATAAATAATTGCCAACCGTTTTGTGAAAGTGGATATAAAAATAGCACAACAGATACGGCAACCATCCCTGTAAATAACATCTTTTTTCTTCCGAATTTGTCAATCCAATGTCCACCAATGATATTACCTATCATATTCGTAAATGAATAAACAGCCACAATCGCCCCTGCCAATATATAAGAAGCATCTAATTCTATTGCATAAGGTGTAATAATTGGTAATTGAATGAATGTATCTAAAAATGCCACGATAATAATAATGTACATAATTCTGTTCAAAATGCATCCCTACCTTCCAGTATATATTATACCTAATTTCTACATAAAATCGTTAATAAATGCTAGAAGTTTAAAAAGACGAAATAATTACCATTTTCCCCCAGTTTTATTAATAAGCCTTTTGTATCATGTTGTTATAAAAATATAGTAGAATAGATGGTATGATTCATGTATAATGAAACTATTGTAATATAATGGAAATGAACGAAAAGTGAACGGAATAATGGCTAAACTTGGAGGTATTAGGATGAGACTGTTTCAACAGAAGCCCAAAAACTGGACAGAGTATACAGAAGACTTGCACAGTAATTATATTACGGTTGGCAACCGTCCGACTGAGAGGTTAAAATTCCTTGGGATTACAGAGACAACATTAAAAGATGTCCAGGAAGCAGCGGTATATTTAGAACCTTATGTAAATGAAATTGTAGATAAGTTTTATGAACGTATTACAGCAATCCCACATTTAAAAAAGATTATTAGTCATCACTCAACAGTAGAACGGTTAAAAGTAACGCAGCAAAACTATGTAAAACAATTTTTGCAAGCAGATGTCAACACGGAGTATGTAGAGACGCGAGTAAAAATTGGAGTTGTACATAGTAATATTAATTTGACGGCTAACTATTTTATAATGGCACATGATTTAATGATTCAGTTCATGACAGCGATTCTAATGGAGAAATTAAGTCGCCAACCGGAAAAAATGGTCCGAACTGTTATAGCTGTCCAAAAATTAGCGACATTTGATAAACAGTTAATTGTCGATGTATATACAGAATCTACGTTTCGGAATTTTTTATTCGGCATTTCGGGGATGTTAAACGATGTTACTTCCATCGATACGACACAGCAACTTATTGAAGGTATGGAAGAACAAATGTCTGAAGCACATAGTGTAACAGCAGCGACAGAACAAATGAATGCGTCTATTCAAGATGTAGCAAACCATGCTGTAACGGTAGCGGAAACGACAGATGAGGCAGTACAAAGTGCAAATAATAGCCGAGAAATTATCGATGGTGCATTACGTGATATAAAGCAAGTTGGGAAAGTGTATGATACGGTCATTGAGGATGTAAATCACTTAGAAAAACAGATTGATCATACCCATGAAGTGATACATGTTATAAAAGAAATTGCTGACCAGACGAATTTATTAGCGTTAAACGCTAGTATTGAAGCAGCAAGAGCTGGTGAATATGGAAAAGGATTTGCGGTCGTAGCAACAGAAGTTCGCAAGCTATCAGAACATACGAAAGCCCAAATTGAGCAAGTGACAGAAAACATGAAAACATTGCAGCAAGTTTCACGTCAAGTGACAGAACGAATCCAGCAAACAGGAGAAAGTGTAGAACAAAGTGTGTCAGGATCTGTTCAAGCAGGAAACGAGTTAGGTCATATTGTTTCGACGATGCAAACTATTAACGAACAAACTTCTCAAATTGCGGCAATGAGTGAAGAACAGTCTTCTACTGTTGCTGAAATTAGTGCACGTAATGCAAATATGTTTGAAGTAAGTGAACAAGTGCAAGGACTTGCAAAAGACACGGCAGAAGTGGTCTATGACTTAAGTGTGAAAATGAATGACTATCGTCTAACATTTTTAGAAACGAATTTAATATATAGTCAAAGAGATATTATTGAACTAGCGAAGACAGATCATTTATTATGGAAATGGAATATTTATAACTTATTATTAGGTTCAGCTAATATTTCAAAAGATTCGTTAGTATCACATGAAAATTGTCGCCTAGGAGAATGGTATTACAGTGAGCAATCGGCTGACTTACGAAATGATCGTTCATTCCAAGCCTTAGAGAAGCCACATAAAGAAGTACATATATATGCAAAACAAGCGTTACAAGCATATGAAAATAACAATATCGATGAAGCTAAATATGCATTGAGCCAATTAGAAACAGCTTCAAACGAAGTGCTTGAGCGATTAATCGAAATTGAACATATTGTTCAAGCAGAAGAAGACAGATAATTATATAGATGGAGAAAACCTGGGATAAAAAATGATTGTTTGTATAAACTTTGATTACTTATCTCAGGTTTTTTACAAAAATTTACATAAATAGTGAAAAATGTCTTAATAATTCTGAAAAGTCTGTAAACAACTTGCAACAAACGTGTTCACAAAGTATAATGTAAACAATTAAGATAAAAGAGAGTTTAAGGGGGAACGAAGATGAAAAAGAGGTTACTGTTAGTACTTGTAGTGGTGCTTAGCTTATTTGTATTAGCTGCATGTGGAGGAAATAATGCAAGCAATGGTAATGCAAATGATGGAGCAAATGATAGTAATAATGGAAATAATGATGCTACAAATAATGGTGGAGACAGTTACGTAATTGGGGCAACACAAATTGTGGAACACCCATCATTAGATGCTGCATATGAAGGTTTTCAAAAGGCGTTAGAAGATGCTAGTTTAGATGTTACATATGATTATCAAAATGCACAAAATGACCAAAATAATGTGAAGACTATATCGGATAACTTTGTTGCAGATGATGTGGATTTAATTTTTGCGAATTCTACGCCAAGTGCATTAGGAGCTTTGAATGCAACAGCTGATATTCCTATTTTATTTACATCTGTTACAGATGCAGTCGATGCTGGATTAGTGGAAGCGATGGATCAACCTGGGGATAATATTACAGGGGTAGTAGACCTACACCCAGATGGAATTGCTGAAACGGTTAAGTTCATCGATGAATATTTTGAAGGAGCAAAAGTTGGTTTAATTTATAATGCGGGAGAGAAGAACTCTGTTGCCCAAATTGAAGCGGTAAAAGAAGCTGGAGAAGGAACGAGCTTATCGTTTGCTGAAAGAACTGTTGCGAACTCATCTGAAGTGCAGCAAGCGGCAACGACGTTAGCTGGTGATATAGATGTATTTTATATCGTAACAGATAATACGGTAGTATCTGCTTTAGATGCAGTAGTTGGAGTAGCGAATGAACAACAAATTCCTTTAGTCGTTGGAGAACCTGATTCATTAGAAAAAGGTGGTTTCGTTACATTTGGTATTGATTACTTTACAATTGGATACCGTACTGGAGAAATGGCTGTAGAAATTTTACAGGATGGAAAAACACCAGCCGAAATTGATGTAGAATATCCACCGGAAATTCAGTTATATATTAATAAAAGTGCAGCAGAATCACAAGGTGTTGAGTGGAACGATGATTGGGATGAAAGTGCAGAAATAATCGAATAAGCAATTTTAAAAAATATATAACGGCATCATATACTAGATAAGAAAAAGGTTGGGACATTCGTTAGATATGCAACATGAACGATAAGTAGCGACGACTTTTCACAGTTGATTCGTCTTTCATATTGCATCGTTTACTGTCCCAACCTTGTCTTTTTTACTTATTTGTTATTTGCACCATGAAAGCCGAAACGGGGGGAAGTAGCATGTTTTTATCATTATTCGGTGCAGTTGAGTCAGGAGCTATTTATGCAATCATGGCATTAGGTGTCTATTTATCTTTCCGTGTGCTAGATTTTCCGGATTTGACTGTTGATGGTAGTTTTGTAACGGGAGCGGCGGTGGCTGCTGTTTCGATTATGAATGGATTTCCACCATTTATCGCGACGATAATTGGAACTTTAGCAGGATTTTTAGCAGGTTGTATTACAGGAATCCTACATACGAAAGGGAAAATAAATGCGCTTTTATCAGGAATATTAATGATGATCGCATTATATTCAATTAATTTAAGAATTATGGGATCGCCACAAATTTCGCTATTAAATGAAGCGACGATTAAATCACAAATTGTTTCAATTTGGGAAAAAACAGGATTAGATCCTTTATTAAATAATATGTTAGCTTTAACTAGATTAGACAAATTTCCATCAACATGGGGCATTCTCATCGTGATGTCTATACTCGTCATTATTATAAAATTATTAGCAGATTACTTCTTAAAAACAGAAGTTGGGCTTGCATTAAGAGCAACAGGTAATAACCAAAAAATGATTCGCAGTTTTTCAGCGAATACAGATACACTTATTATTTTAGGGATTGGTATTTCGAATGGACTTGTCGCCCTATCCGGAGCCCTAATTGCACAACATGGTGGATTTGCGGATGTTGGAATGGGAATTGGAATGATTATTATTGGACTTGCTTCGGTTATTATTGGGGAGGCAATTTTTGGAACGAAAACGATTTTTCGTGCGACATTAGCTGTTCTATTAGGCGCGATTATTTATCGAATCGTTGTCACTTTAGCATTAAGAGTAGACTTTTTAGAAACAGGAGATATGAAATTAATTACAGCATTACTCGTTATTTTAGCATTAATTGCCCCGAAAATGTTGCAAGCTAGAAGAGAAAAGAAACGTCGTCAAGCTAAACAAGCGTTGATAGAAATGGAGGATGTGTAAAATGTTACAGTTACAACATGTTTCCATTACATTTAATGAAGGAACTCCAGATGAAAAAAAGGCATTGAAAAATATTAATTTATTATTAGACCGTGGAGAATTTGTTACCGTTATCGGTGGAAATGGTGCAGGGAAATCTACTTTAATGAACATTATATCTGGAAGTCTGTTTTCAGATATTGGAAGAGTCGTAATTAATGGTCAAGATGTTGGTAATTTACCCGAATACAAACGCTCTCGTTATATTGGACGTGTATTCCAAGATCCGATGGCGGGAACGGCACCAGATATGACCATTGAGGAGAACTTAGCGATTGCTTATTCACGAAATAAAAAGCGTCGTTTAAAATTAGGCGTAACAAAAGCGCGGAAAGAATATTTTCAAAGCCATTTAGAAACATTAAATTTAGGGTTAGAAGATCGATTAAACGCAAAAGTTGGCTTGTTATCAGGTGGGGAACGACAAGCGTTATCTTTATTGATGGCGACTTTCACAGAACCAGACATTTTGCTATTAGACGAACATACAGCAGCATTAGACCCAGCTCGTGCGGAGTTAATAACGAGCTTAACATCTGAAATTGTTGAAAAATTTAACTTAACGACATTAATGGTGACCCATAATATGCAACAAGCATTAGATATGGGCACACGCTTATTTATGATGGATGCTGGACAAATTATATTAGATGCGCGTGGAGAGGAGAAGGATAATCTGACGATTGAAGGATTATTAGAAGAATTCCAGCGTATTCGTGGGCGAGCATTAGTAAGTGATCAAACGGTGTTAGGATAAAAATGAAAAAGTTTTGGATATAAATGAGTAAAAGAGTTACCACACGAATATGAATAGATAATGTACTGCACTTCCTATCATTACTATGGCACTGCTTTCTGTTATGTAAGGGAGGCGGGGCGTATATTTTTTTAAAATATCATTATCAATCCTATTCGTCTGTCATGCTTACATGCTTATTTCGTCCAAAACTTTTTCTTTGGATAGAAATATGTAAAAATTCCTTTCAATTTTAATCTCATATACCTTACAATAAAGTAATGTTTGAACATAAATCTGTAAGGAAAATCGATATTTCAGTAGATTTGGTCGTTGTATAATATACATATATTTTGGATAATTGAAGGAGTTTTGTTAGTGCAACCAACAGTAAATAAACAGAGAATACATTTGATTGATTTAATAAGAGGTTTTGCTTTATTAGGCTTGCCTTTTGTAAATGTCTTAGGGCTTTGGAGTGACAATGTAAATTTATCTGGAGAACATACAGATATTATCGTACAACGGTTTTTATTCGTATTTGTAGAAGGACGCTTTTTTGCTATCTTTTCATTTTTATTCGGTGTTGGCATTTATTTGTTTTTATCAAGAGCGAAGGCGAAGCATACAAATTATCAATTGATTTTTATTAGGCGAATGGCAATTTTATTCGTTATCGGGTTTATTCATCAGCTATTTCAACCTGGGGAAGCGTTGTTGTTTTATGCTATTATAGGTATTATTTTATTGCCATTTTTTAAACTTCCAAAACAGTGGAACCTTGTCTTAGGAATTATTGGAATAATCGTCGGAAGTATATGTAGTGCCAAATTGTTATTACCTCTTCCGTTCATGTTATTAGGACTAGCATTTGGCCAATATCATGTATTTGAAAAAACGATGTCCTACAGAAAGTCGTGGTCGTTTGTTCTCGTTGTATCATTTGTTGCAACAATCATCGCTACAGTATATTTATGGATGCAAGCACCATCATTAGGGATGACATCATATATGGATAGTTTTGAACTTACTGAGCTTCAAATTGACATGAATCGTGCATTTTTTGCATTTACTGAAATTGCACTCATGTTAGCACCTATTTTTACGTTATTTTATGTTAGCTCACTCGTCATCGTCGAGCCGTTCATTGGAAAATTATTAACGCCGTTGTATGCATATGGACGAATGGCATTTACAAACTACCTTGGGCAAACTGTAATGTTATTACTCGTCCTACAATTTATCGTAAAAGATTCTATCGTTTCTTATAGTTATACGACAATCTCCTGCGCGATTATTGTGTTTTTACAAATCACTTTTTCAGCCTTCTGGTTAAAGCATTTCAAATACGGGCCATTAGAATGGTTGTGGAGATGTGGAACATATGGGGAAATATTGTCCATTAAAAAATAGGGTGTAAAGATTTAATAAAAGTACTGTGTAATACAGTGCTTTTTTAACGTTTTTGAAAATATCTCCCCAAAATAAATTTTTCTAGATCATAAAAAACGAGCATGTCATTTAACTTTAAAAAATTTATGTTATAATATAAAACAATTCAGAATATTTAAATATATAAAATAGTTAAGAAGGCTAATATTAAAA